>NZ_JADOGI010000430.1 GCF_015645445.1 Nonomuraea cypriaca
CCCGCGCGCTGGGCCTGCGTTACCTCGACACCGGGGCGATGTACCGCGCGATGACCTGGTGGATGCTCCAGCAGGGCGTCGACCTGACCGACCCCGGCGCGATCGCGGCCCGCTGCGGCGAGCCGTCGATCGTCAGCGGCACCGACCCCGACGGCCCCGCCATCCACGTCGACGGCGTCGACGTGGCGGGGCCGATCAGGGAGGCCGAGGTCACCGGCGCGGTCTCGGCCGTGGCCGCAGTCCCCGAGGTGCGGGCCCACCTGGTCGCCCGCCAGCGGGAGATCATCGGCGCCGGTGACATCGTGGTCGAGGGCCGCGACATCGGCGCGGTCGTCTGCCCCGGCGCCGCCGTCAAGGTCTACCTGACGGCCAGCCCGGAGGCGCGCGCCAGGCGGCGCAGCGCGGAGGTGGCGGGCTCGACGGTGGAGGCCCAGCAGGAGGCCATGGCCAGGCGGGACACCCTCGACTCGACACGTAAGACCGACCCACTCTCGATGGCGGCTGGCGCCGTCGAGCTCGACACCACGGAGCTGTCCCTCGATGAGGCGATCGCCGCGGTGCTGAGGCTGGTCGCGGAGCGGAAGGGCGCGAAGGGAAGCGACGCGTCCTCCAACGGCCGCGACCGTATACACGAGCGCACCTGACCCGATCGGGTGCGGTACTCACGAAGGATGAAAAAACGTGCCAACGGGGGATTGGGTCGAGGCCGACCTCGACGAACTTGAGATCACCGAACACGGCGACACCACGCCGATGCCGGTCGTCGCCATCGTGGGGCGGCCGAATGTCGGCAAGTCCACGCTGGTCAACCGCATCATCGGCCGCCGCGAGGCGGTCGTCGAAGACGTGCCGGGCGTCACCCGTGACCGGGTCACCTACGACGCCAACTGGCGTGGGCGCCGCTTCACCGTCGTCGACACCGGCGGGTGGGACCCCGACGCCACCGGGATGAACCTGCGCATCGCCGAGCAGGCCCAGGTCGCGGTCGAGCTGGCCGACGTGATCGTGTTCGTCGTCGACGCCACCGTGGGTGCGACCGACGCCGACGAGATCGTGGGCTCGGTGCTGCGGCAGTCCGGCAAGCCGGTCATCCTGGCCGCCAACAAGGTCGACAACCAGCAGTTGGAGCTGGAGGCCGCCGCGCTGTGGTCGCTCGGGCTCGGCGAGCCCTACCCGGTCTCCGCCCTGCACGGGCGTTCCAGCGGCGACCTGCTCGACGTGATGCTCGACGCGCTGCCGGAGACACCGCAGGTCACCTTCGAGGCCGAGCGCGGGCCGGCCAGGGTCGCGCTGCTCGGCAAGCCCAACGTCGGCAAGTCCTCCCTGCTCAACAAGCTGGCGGGGGAGGAGCGCGTGCTGGTCGACCCGATGGCGGGCACCACCCGCGACCCCGTGGACGAGCTGATCGAGCTGGGCGGGCGCACCTGGCGCTTCGTCGACACGGCCGGCATCCGGCGGCGCGACCGTGAGCTGCAGGGCGCCGACTTCTACGCCGCCATGCGCACCCGGGCCGCGCTGGAGCGCACCGAGGTGGCGATCGTGCTCATCGACGCCAGCGAGCCGCTCACCGAGCAGGACCTGCGCATCATCGGGCTGGTCATCGAGTCCGGGCGGGCGATGGTGGTGGCGTTCAACAAGTGGGACCTCGTCGACGAGGACCGCCGCTACTACCTGGAGAAAGAGATCGACAGGCAGCTCGTACGCACGCCGTGGGCGCTGCGGGTCAACATCTCCGCCAAGACCGGGCGGCATGTCGACCGGCTGGTCCCTGCGCTGGAGAAGGCGCTCGACTCCTGGTCCACGCGGGTGCCGACGGCCCGGCTCAACGCGTTCCTGACCGAGCTGGTGCAGCAGACGCCGCCGCCGGTGCGCGGCGGCAAGCAGCCGAAGATCCTCTTCGCCACGCAGGCGTCGGTGGAGCCGCCGAAGTTCGTGCTGTTCACCTCCGGGTGGCTGGAGGAGACCTACCGGCGCTTCATCGAGCGGCGCATCCGGGAGGAGTTCGGGTTCGCGGGCTCGCCGATCGAGGTCACCATGAAGATCAGGGAGAAGCGGGCCAAGAAGGACAAGTGATCGTCCGCGCCGGCGGCGGCCGCACCGGCTCAGCCTGTGCCGCCGGCGCCGCCGCGCGATCCACGAGCCGGGCGACGGGGCTCCGACGTCCCGTGGTCCACGCCCGGCCCCGACGTCCCGTGGTCGCGGCTCCGACGTCCTGCGGTCTACGCGCGGCCTCGACGTCCCGTGGTCCACGACACCGGCGCCTGCCGGTGCCGGTGTCGTGTGGCGGGTAGTACGATCTATCGCAACGCGTTGACGGAGACGAGTAGCCAGCGGCCCGCATCGGGTCGAGAGAGCCGCCGGTAGCTGCGAAGGCGGTCCCGCGCCCGCTGGTGAAGACACTCCCGAGTGCGGGGAGGAAATGCCCCGCCGGTCTGACCCCCGTCATCGGGTCGTCGAGGCCGCCTCCGCGAGGCGGCGAAAGTGCGGTGGCACCGGGAGCTCCCTTCTCCCCCGCACTCCCAAGGGGTCATGCAATTCCGTGAGGAGCTGTAATGATCTCTCGTGTCATGTCGGCGGAGCTCGCTGAGCACGCCGGGCAACGAGTGACGATCGCCGGCTGGGTCCATCGCCGCCGGCGGCTGAAATCCGTGTCCTTCCTCATCGTCAGGGACCGTACCGGCCTCGCGCAGGTCGTGTCCGGCGGCGACCTCCCGCCTGAGGAGAGCGTCGTCGAGGTCACCGGCACCGTGACCGCCAGCACCGCGGCCCCGGGAGGTTTCGAGCTGGTCGCGCCGGAGATCGAGGTGCTGTCGGAGCCGTGCGGGGCGCCGCCCTTCGACCTCTACCGGCCCGCCCTGACGGCCTCGCTCCCGACGATCCTCGACCACGCGCCGGTCGCGCTGCGGCACCCGTTGCTGCGGGCACCGCTGGAGATCTCGGCCGCGAGCGTGGCCGGGTTCAGGGAGACGCTCGACGGGCTCGGGTTCACCGAGATCCACACCCCGAAGATCGTCGCCTCGGCCACCGAGTCCGGGGCCAACGTCTTCGGGATCGACTACTTCGGGCGGCGTGCGTACCTCGCGCAGTCGCCGCAGTTCTACAAGCAGGCGATGGTGGGGGTGTTCGAGCGGGTCTACGAGGTCGGGCCGGTCTTCCGCGCCGAGCCGCACGACACCGTACGCCACCTGGCCCAGTACACGAGCCTCGACGCCGAGCTGGGCTTCGTGCGCGACCACCGGGACGTGATGGCGGTCCTGCGCGAGGTGGTGGCGGGCATGCTGGAGTCCCTGCGGGCGCGTGCCGGGTCCGCGCTGGACGTCCTCGGCGTCGTGCCTCCCTCGGTGCCCGCCGAGATCCCGGCCGTCCACTTCGCCGACGCGCAGCGGCTCACCGGGTCGGACGAGCCCGACCTTTCGCCCGCGCATGAACGCCTGCTGTCGGAGTGGGCGGTGCGGGAGCACGGCTCCGAGTTCCTGTTCGTCACCGGCTATCCGATGGCCAAGCGGCCCTTCTACACCCATCCCGACCCCGCGCGGCCCGGCTACTCCAACGGCTTCGACCTGCTGTTCCGCGGGCTGGAGCTGGTCACGGGCGGGCAGCGGCTGCACAGGTACGACGACTACGTGGCCGCGCTGGCCCAGCGTGGGGAGTCGACGGAGGCGTACGAAGGGTATCTGCAGGCGTTCCGGTACGGCATGCCGCCGCACGGCGGGTTCGCGCTGGGGCTGGAACGGTGGACCGCACGCCTGACGGGTGCCGCCAACATCCGCCAGACCACCGCCTTCCCCCGCGACCTCCACCGCCTCTCACCCTGACCACCTGCCCGTGACGACCTGCCCGTGACGACCTGCCCGTGACGACCTGCCCGTGACCGCCGCCTGGGCGGTGAGGCGATCTGCTCGTGATGACCGCCTGGGCGGTGGGGTGATCTGCTCGTGATGACGCCTGGGCGGTGGGGTGAC
>NZ_JADOGI010000431.1 GCF_015645445.1 Nonomuraea cypriaca
CCCTCGTCCCACCTGAGGTCGAGCCCGCCCCTATCCCACCTGACGTCGAGTCCCCTCATCCCACCTGAACCAGACCTGAACCGCCGGGAGAGATCATGCTCAAATGAGAACGGTCATCGTACGGCTGGTCGAGCCGGAGCAGTCCGGCGGCCAGCTCCGGGGGCTGCTCGAAGAGGTCGGGAGCGAGCCGGTGCCGTTCAGCGGCGCGGAGGCGGTCGTCGACCTGTTACTCTCCGCCGCCGGACTGAAACGGGATCCGGCCTGAACCTCCCGCGAACCTCCCCGCCGAACATGGTCGGTGGTGAGAGGAGGCGCGATGAGCGAGCAGCTGGGGAGCCAATGGCCGTTCGTCGGCCGAGGGGGGCCGCTGACGACCGTACGGGCGGCCCTGCGGTCGGGCGCAGGCATGATGATCGCCGGCGAGGCCGGAGTGGGCAAGAGCAGGCTGGCGGCGCAGGCGCTGACCGGCCTGACCGGGTACGCGGTGGTCCGCGCGCTCGGCACGGAGACCGCGTCGATGATCCCGTTCGGGGCGTTCGCGCACGCGCTGACCGGGCCGCCGCAGGCCGGGGAGAACCTGTTGCGCTGGGCCGCCCGCCATCTGTGTGACGGCGCGGGCCACGGCGAGCTGCTGGTGAGCGTGGACGACGCGCACCGGCTGGATCCGGCGTCCGCGGCGCTGGTGCACTACCTGGCCGAGAGCGGCGCCGCCAAGGTGCTGGCCACGGTGCGGTCCGGGGGACCGCAACCGGATCCGGTGACGGCGCTGTGGAAGGACGAGCTGCTCGGCAGGATCGAGCTGCCGCCGCTGACCGTGGCGGAGGTCGGGGAGGTGCTCGCGGGCGCGCTCGGGGGCGAGGTGGCCGCGGCGACCGTACGGCATCTGGCCAGGGTCAGTGAGGGCAACGTGCTGTACCTGCGGGAGGTCGTACACGCGGGGCTGGCGACGGGTTGCCTGGCCGAGCGGGACGGGCGGTGGCGCTGGCGCGGTGAGCTGTCGGTGACGACGAGGCTGCGCGAGCTGGTGGGGGCCAGGATCGGGCACCTCGACCAGGACGAGCGCGAGGTGCTGGAGCTGGTGGCGTTCGGCGAACCGCTGGGCACCGAGCTGCTGGTGTCGCTGACGTCGCCGCGGGCGGTCGAGCGGGTCGAGTCGCGCGGCCTGGTGGTGACGGTGGCCGACGGCAGGCGCGAGCACCTGCGGCTGGGGCACCCGCTCTACGGCGAGGTGGTCCGCGGCGACTGCGGCACGCTGCGGGCGCGGCGGCGCCGGCGGATGCTGGCCGAGGCGCTGGAGGCCAGCGGGCTGCGCAGGCGCGAGGACGAGCTGCGGGCGGCCGTGTGGCGGCTGGACAGCGGCTCGGCGGCGGCGCCGGAGAGGCTGGTGTCCGCGGCGAAGCTGGCCTGGGGTCGGCAGGATCCCCGGCTGGCCGAACGGCTGGCCAGGGCCGCCATCGAGGCGGGGGCGGGCGTGGCCGCGGTCGCCGTGCTCGGCGAGGTGCTCATGGTGCTCGGTGACGCGGACGGGGCACTGTCCGCGCTGCGGCGGGCGGCGCGGGACGCGGTCACCGAGAGCGAGCGCGCCCTGTACGCCTTCAGCCTGGGCATCAACCTGGGGTGGGCGGGCGCGGACGCCGAGGCGTGCCGGGTGCTCGACGTGGCGGCGGAGACGCTGACCGACCCGGCGCTGCGTCAGGAGGCGCACGTCTACCGCTCCGTCGTCGACTGCTTCGCCGGGCGGCTGACCGGGGCCGCGCGGTCGCTGGCGCGGGCTCGCTCGTGCGCGTCGACGACGGTACGGGGCGCGGCGCACGCGGCGTCCATGGAGGCGTGGGTGGCGGCGTACATGGGACAGACCGAGCGCAGCCTGGCCATCTCCGAGCGCACGCTGACCAGCGTGGCGAGCTGGAAGGAGGAGGCGCCGCACGCGTTCCCGTCGTTCCTGGACGCGCTCTGCGCCGCGCAGGCGTTCTCCGGGCGGCTCGAGGCGGCCGCGCGTACCGCCGAGCAGGGCATGGAGCTGCCCGCGACCGAGCTGTCGGTGTCCGGGTTCGGGGCCTATCGGGCGATGGTCAGCAGGCTGCGCGGCGACGCGGCGGAGGCGGTCCGCTGGTGCTGGGAGGACGTGGTCAGGTTGCCCGCGCGGGAGCCGTACCTGGGGCGCGTGCTGGCCGAGCAGGCGCACGCCCTGGCGCTGCTCGGCCGGACGGCGGAGGCCCGCGACGCGCTGGCCGAGTCGAGGGAGCTCGCCTCCCGGTGGGCGTTCACCCGCCAGCACGTGCTGCAGGCCGCGGTCTGGGTGGCGGCGGCGGGCGGCGACCTGGCCGAGGCGACGCGGCTGTGCCTGGTGGCGGCGGAGCACGCGGAGGAGCACGAGCTGTTCGGCAACCTGATGTTCGCGCTGCACGATCTGGTACGGCTGGGCGCGCCCGACCCGGAGCGGCTGACCGAGCTGGCGGAACGCGTGGAGGGACCGCTGGTGGCGTTGCTCGCCAGGCACGCGCGGGCCACGGGGGATCCGGACGAGCTGCGGGCGGTGGCGACGGAGTTCGAGCGGCTGGGAATGTCCTTGTACGCGGCGGAGGCCACCGCGCAGGAGGCGGCCGCCTGGCGGGACACGGGCCGCGGCCTGCTGGCGAGGGGCGCGCGGACCAGGGCGTGGGCGCTGGCCAGGCGCTACCCGGGTGTCTCGACTCCACCGCTGGTCGAGCTGGCCACGCCCGAGCTGACGCCGCGCCAGCGGGAGATCCTCCAGCTCGCCGCCGCCGGGCTGACGAACCGGCAGATCGCCGACCGGCTCAGGTTGTCCACGCGTACGGCGGCCAACCACCTCCAGGCCGCCTACGAGAAGCTCGGCGTGAACGATCGCACACAGGTGGGCCGACTGCTCGCGGCACTCTGAACCCGGTTCGGGCGGGCCTGTTCGGGTGGGCATTCTGAACCAGGTTCGGGCAGGCCGGTCCAAACCGGTTCGGGCGGCTGTCTGACCCGGTTCGGGCAGGCCGGCTGACCCGGTTCCGGCGGACCGGCTGACCCGGTTCGGGCGGACCGGCTGACCCGGTTCCGGCAGACCGCTAGATCAGTTTGAGTAGGGCGTCGTAGAGGGTGTCGCGTTCGTTCTCCGACAGGGCCTCGTAGGGGGTGGCGGCTCGCAGGTTCGTGTCCGCCTCGATCCGGGCGCGCAGCGGGCCGTCGCGCAGGCCGACGATCTCGGCTGTGGACAGGCCCGCCGCCCGCCAGGCCGCGGCGTGCGCGTCCGCTCGGTGGTAGCGCACGGCGGCGAGCCTGTTGAACAGCAGCAACCCCGCCGGCGCGCCCTCCGGCTCGTACGGCGGCGCCATCACCTCCAGCGCGCCACCCTCCGCCCGCCTGGCCCGATCGAGCACCCGGCCCGCGAGGGCGGCCAGGCCGGGCAGGTCGTGGCCGGCCCAGACGCGACCGGCCGCGGCGGCGTGGACGGCGTACAGGTCGCGGATGAAGTCCATCCCCTTGCCGGTCACCCGTAGCGTCCCGTCGGGGTCCTCGACCAGCGTGCCCTCGCGCAGGTGCTCCTGGACGCCGGACTCGGTGCCGGCCGGGTCGGCGTACCGGTAGATCGTGGCCAGGCCCGCCCTCGTCACGGGCCTGAGTGGAAGCGCGGAGCGCAGGTCGGACAGCAGGCCAGGGGTGACCCCCGACGTGCCGGCCAGTTCGGTGACCGCCCGGTGGGCCGCGGCGTGCACGTTGACGTGGGCCGCGTTGACGACCGGCGCGATCGCCGCCGCGTACTCGGACAGGTCCTGAAATTTCGGCATTGGGCGTCATTATGCCGGTGACGGCCGGGGATGG
>NZ_JADOGI010000432.1 GCF_015645445.1 Nonomuraea cypriaca
CCCCCCGCTCGCCGACGATCGGCCGACGCGAGTTGCGCAGGTCGTGCGCGTCGTTCCCGTCGCGCAGGTCGTCGGGGTCGTGGGGGTCGTCGAGGGGGATCGGGCGGTCGGAGAGGGCGTCCAGCAGGGCCAGTAGGGCCGGGGAGGCGCGGCCGAGGAGGGTGGCGTGCGGCCAGGCGGCCAGCATGAGGTCGCCGTTGGCGGCGGTCGCCCGGTAGACGCCGGGCCGCAGCGCCCATCGGTGTGTCACGACCGGCTCGACCTGTATGGACATCACGTGCCTCCCGTGGCGATCTCGATGGCGGACACCTCGTACTCCTGCTCGACCGCCGAGGCGGCGAAGTGGCACAGCAGCGACCGCTGCACGGCGGTCACCCCCAGCCGGGACAACTGCAGGTAGGTCAGGTTCAGCAACAGCCGGTACCGGCGGAACGACGCCGAGCGCAGCACCTCCTCCTGCCAGGCGCGGTTGCCACGCAGCGCCCGGTGGAACTCGGAGTCCGGCTCGGCGACCGCATCCGGCGACGCGGGTTCGACCACCAGCGCCCCGGAGGCGATCAACTCGTCCCCACGCCCGGCGAACCCGTCGAGCAACTCGGCCCACGCCCGCCCGCGCGGCGTCCCGGCCACCACATCGGCCACCCGCGCACGTAGCTCACCGGCGCGGGAGGCGTACTGGGCGTCCCAGCGCTCACGCACCGTCCCGGGCTGCGCCGTACTCGCCAGGAACGCCTCGGCGTGTGACCGGAACGACACGAAACCCCCGGCGATGCCGCCCTCGGCATAGGCGTGCGCGGCGGCCACCATCAGCTCGAACGCCAGCGCCAGCCGCGACTCCCCCGCCGCCACGGCGTCGAGCTGGTCGAACGCCGCGACGCTCGCGGCGCTGTGGAAGTCGTGGAACAGCTCCTCTGCGGCCACCCCGCCCAGCACGTGCGCGCGGGACCGCGGAACGGCCCGGTGCACCGTGTTGTCCTCGTAGAACGGCAGCAGCGGCTCGTCGATCCGTTCGGCGGCGGCCAGGTGCCGGTGCTGGGCGAGCAGCCGGTCCTGATCGATCCGGACCCGCGACGGCCGGGCGCGCAGGGCCGCCTCCAGCACCTCGCGCACCCGATCCCACGTGGGCCTGGCACCGTCGAACCACCACTCCAGATGCGGCCCGCATACCCAGTGCCGCTGGAACCAGCATCGGCCCGACGCCTCCCCAAGCAGCGGACGGGCCGCCAGGATCAGATGGTCAAGCTCCGGGTCGTGGTACGCCACGTCGACGCGTCGCCAGTTCATCATCGCCTCCCCGCCACAACGGACTCCCGCAATCCCCGTACGGCGAGCAGCCGCAACCGCACCTCAGCCGCCATGGACACACCCAGCCGATTAGCCGCCAGATGCGCACAGTTATCCACCACCACCAACCGATCCACCGCCCCATCCGCCGGCCGACCCACTGGCCCATCCGCCGGCCGACCCACCGGCGGATCCGCCTGCTGATCCACCGGTCCATCCCCTGGCCGATCCACCGCTGCCAAGGCGGCGCTGAGCCGCGCGAACGTGCCCGCCCACGCGTGCAGGCTCGTACCCGAGGCAGGGCCCGCGCCCGAGGCGAAACCCGTGCCCAGAGCAGGGCCCGAACTGGGACCAGGGCGACTCGGGCCAGGACCGGGATGGCTCGAACCGAGACCAGGGTGACTGGGACCGGGATGGCTCGGACCGGAGTCGGGGGAGGTGGAGGCGAGGGGGCGGAGGGCATTGGCCAGGCGCAGCACTCGTTCACGTACCGGTGCGAACTCGGCCTCCACCCGGTCCTCGGGCAGGTCCTGACCGCCGCGCCAGCCCCGGCACAGCGCCTCGACGTCGTCGGCCGGGCGGACACCCGGCACGCCGGCGGCGTACCAGGAGAGCAGCAGGATGCCGAGGACGGCGAGTTCGCGCTGGTTGGCGGTCGGGCGACGGTCGAGGACGTCCAGCGCGAGCCGGCTGGACTCGGTGAAGTGCCGCTCGACCGCGCGCAGCGTGTCGCCGGTGCCGTACTTCGCGGTTTCGGGCCGGTAGGGGGCGAACTCGACGGAGTTGTTCGGCCGGAGCGACGTGAGGTGGTCCGTCATGCCCTCGCGGGCCGCCAGCACCGCCGCGACCTCGGCGTACTCCCGCGCGGTCATGCTCTCGGGCGCGGGATGCGCGGCGAAATAGGCGTTCATGTGGCCGACGACGACGGCCTCGTCCGCGCCGCGCAGGCGCAGCCGTACGTGGCTGCCGCCGTCCCAGTAACGCAGGAAGAAGAAATCGGCCCCGAGCGCGCGTACCAGCGGCGCCACCGCGTCCCGCAACAGCGTGTCGAGGTCACCGCGGTAGTGCAGATGCGCGCTGAGCCAGCGCTGGTCAGACATCGGCCACTCCCCCTGCGTGGATCTCATCGGCCGCTCCCCCTGCGTGGATCTCGACGTGGTATTCGGTCACGTGTGCGGGCGCGCCGCCGGCCAGTGGGTCGGGCAGGGCCTCGTCGATGACGAGCGCGGCGTGCGACCGCGCCGCCCGCTCGAACAGGGCGGCCAGGTGCCAGGAGGCGAAGTCGACGTAGCTGGGCTTGCGGCTTTTGCCGAGTTCGGTGTCGGGTTTCCAGCCGCGCACGAAACAGCGTTCCGGGAGGTCGTACGCGTGCCGCCATTCGGCCAGCGCGAGCAGATATTCGGCGTCCGGCCCCGAACGGGCGGGCACCTCGGCGGCGGGCACGGTCCAGCGGGCGCGCTGCGCGACGACGTCACCGACGGACACCCTGGGGAACCGCCGTGCTCCGTTGGCGAGGTCGCGCAGCGAGATCAGCGGCGGGACGCTCGGGTGGAACAGGTAGGTGGGGGCGAAGGCGCGTTCGAGGAAGCCGGACACCGCGGGCAGCGCCAGCTCGCCCATCATGCCGAGATGCACCGGCTCGATCCGTCCGTGCCGCTCGCTGTGCAGGGAGACGAGATCGGTCTCCGGATCGTGTACGACCTGGAGCTCGCCTGCCGGGATCCGGTGTCCGGGGTCGCGGGCGGACGCCGTGCCGGGGAGGTCGATCTCGAAGAGGGTGCTCGGCGTGCGGGTGTTTAGTGCGGAGCCGTACCTGCCGCCGAACTCGGCGAGCGGCAGGTCCGTACCGGCGGGTCGCTCGGGTGCGGTGCCCGCGCGGCGGAGGAGGTGGTGCAGACGGCCGGACGCGCGCCCGTGCCCAGCGTGTACGGCGTTCACCACGACCTTGCCGGGGAGGATCTGCAGGTAGAAACCGGCGGAGGAAGGCGAGGTCAGCCAGGCGGGCCAGTCGGCGGTGTCGTCCAGCACCTGCCGGCGGCTGAGGTCGCCCTCGCGGGCGAGCGCGCGGGCCCGTTCCCGGAGCCGGTCCAGCTCGCGCAGCCGGGGACTGCCGCCCAGGTCCAGGAACCACGGCATCGCAGCAGGTCCGAACAGGTGCGGCAGCGCCGCCGTGGCCTGCCGGCACACCACCAGAAACGGTGTACGTGATCCGGCCCCAAAACGTTCCCGACAGAACGCACCCACGCCCAGCCGGACCGGAACCTTCCAGTCGAACACCGACAACCACCGCCGGACGGCATCCAGATCGGCCACCACACCACCGGACAGCGGCGGCACCGCCGGCCTCCGGCCACTGACCTCAACCTCATGCGCAGCCTCGACGGGCGCATCAATACCAAGCCGCCGCGCAACAGCGCCAGCAGCGGCAACCACCCTCTCCCGCCGCCGCCCATGATCATCCAGCCCCGCCCTCCCAGGC
>NZ_JADOGI010000433.1 GCF_015645445.1 Nonomuraea cypriaca
GGACCGGGAGTCGCGACCGTGGCAGGCGTTCATGGGCGGGGTCTGCGGGCGTGGAAGACGAACGCCGGGGGAGCGTTGCGCCACACCGTACGGCCCGCCACGACCTCCTCGAAACGATCGGCCAGCAACGAGCGGAAGCGCCGCGCCGAGCTGAGCGGGATGGCGTGGATGTAGGAGAACGTCGTGAACGCCGCCCCGTGGTTCATCGCCGACGTCACCGCGGTCAGCAGATCGCGCTGCAACGTCTGCGGGAACGCCGCCCACGGCAGTCCGCTCACCACCACGTCGGCCTGCCGCAGTCCGCGTTCGAAGAGCAACTCGCCCAGCCGTACGGCATCGGCGTGCGCCACGTCCACCTCGGGGAATCGCGCGGCGATCAGCTTGGCCATCGCCTCGTTCACCTCCACGGCGAGGTGATGGCCGCGCCCGGCGAGCCGCTGCTGGATCTCCGCGGTGAACGGCCCCGTGCCGGGGCCCAGCTCCACCACGGTCGGCTCGCCGCGCTCGGGGATCGGGGCGCAGACGGCGGCGGCCAGTCGCCGCGAACTGGGGGCGAAGGCGCCGATGGTGGTCGGCGCCCGCAGAAACTGGCCGAGAAACTGTGCGGTGTCATTAGGCATGGGGAGAAACCTACGGCCATGATCGGGTCGGAGCGCTCCCCCGTAAGGACGAACCCGCGGCCACTAGGAGGAGGCGGGGTCCTCCGCGCGGAGGATCAGGTCAATCACACTCGATGGATAGCGTGTGGGCATGCGTTGGCGCGGTGTGCCCCTGGACGTCCTCCTGGCGGCGTCGGGAGTGGGCCTGGATCTGTTGACCACGGCCCATGTCGGTGACACACCATACCTTCCCGCGGAGACGCACATCCCGATGGCTCTCCTCGCGGGCCTGCCCATGGGGCTCGTACGACGCCGGCCCGTGCCCGTCACCCTCTACCTCGCCGTCCTCCTGGTCGTCACCGACCGTCTCGGATCGTTCACGTCCAACACCGCGCAGATCCTCATCTGCGTCGCGCTCGGCGTGGCCGGGTTCCGTTCGAGCGCTCGGACCGTCGCCGCCGCGGTGGCCGCCACGATCGCCGCCACCGCGCTCAACATCGCCGACCCCGGCGTCGCGGTGAGCACGAGCACGTGGATGTACTCCGTGCTGCTGCCCGTCTTCCCCGCCGTGCTGGGCGCGTACCTGCGCGGGTCCGCCGGCCGGCTGGAGGAACGCGACGTCACCCCCGACGCGCTGCTCGCGGCGGGCGGAGTGGCGATCACCGTGCTCAGCACCTGGACGTCCTGGCACTCCGGCAGCCAGCCCGTCTGGGTCGTCGGGCTGCTCGCCGTGGTCGGCGGGTTGTCGCTGGGCATCGCCAGGCGCCTGCCCGGCCTGGTCTTCCTCCTGCAGGGCGTGCTGCTCGTCTCGGCCGACATCTACCTGAACGTGGCCGTCAACACCTGCCTGATCCTCACCCTGATCGCGGTCGGCGTGTTCGCCATGCGGGTCGCCTCCTGGGCCTGGACGGGCGCGGCGTACCTCACGGGCTGCCTGCTGGCCGCGATCGCCGTCGTCGGCGACGGCACCGAGGTCACCCCGTTCCGCGTCGGCGTGCTCATGACGCTGGTGGCGACGCCTGTCGCCATCGGCCGCTACCTCGGCATGCGCCAGGCCGCCGCGGTCGCCGGCCGCCTGCGGGCCGAGGAGTCCGCCCGGCTCACCCTGGCGCAGGTGCGGGCCGACCAGCTGGCCGAGCGCGAACGCATCGCCCGTGACGTCCACGACATCGTGGCCCACCACGTCGGCGCCATGGTGCTGCGGGCCAGCGCCGCCCGCTACACCGCGCCCGACGGCCCCGTCGCCGACGCGCTCAGCGACATCCGCGAGACCGGCCACCAGGTGCTGCAGGACCTGCGTGACCTGCTCGACCTGCTGCGCGACCCCGAACGCCAGCCCGACCTGCCGGCCAACCCCGCCGACGTCGTACGCGAGTCGGCCGAGCGGATGGCCGCCGCCGGGCTTGTGGTGGACTTGGACCTCGACCCGGCCACCGACCAGGCCCCGCTCATCGCGCGCGCCTCCGCCGCCCGCATCGTTCAGGAAGGACTCACGAACGTGCTCAAACACGCCGGACCCGGCACCCAGGTCCGCGTCGTCGTCAGCCCCGCGCAGGATGGGCTGAGCGTGGAGATCCGCAACGGCCGCCCGCCCACGACCATCGAACGCCTGCCGTCCTCCGGCCGCGGCCTGGCCGGCATGCGCGAACGCGTCCGCGCCCTCGGCGGCACCCTCACCGCCGGCCCCGACGGCGAGGGCGGCTGGCTCCTCGCCGCCCACCTGCCCGCCAGGAGCGCCGCATGATCCGGGTGCTCGTGGCGGACGACCAGGCTCTCGTACGCGCAGGCGTACGGATGCTGCTGCAGGCCGCCGGCGACATGGAGGTCGTCGGCGAGGCGGAGGACGGCGCCGAGGCGGTGCGCCTGGCCGAGCGCCACCTGCCGGACGTGATCCTCATGGACCTGCGCATGCCCAGGGTCGACGGGCTGGAGGCGATCAAACGGGTGCTCGCGGCCCGTCCAGGGACCAGGATCGTGGTGCTGACCACCTTCGCCGAGGACGCCAACGTGTACGCCGCCCTCCGCGCCGGCGCCGTCGGCTTCCTGGTCAAGGACGACGAGCCGGAGCGCATGGTCGACGCCGTACGGCGCGCGATGGCGGGGGAGCAGCTGCTGGCGCCTTCGGTGCTGCGGCGGGTCGTGGAGCGCTTCCTGGTGGCCGAGGAGCAGGCCGCGGCGCCCGCGCCCGCCGGGCTGACCGAGCGGGAGCTGGAGGTGCTCGCCCTGGTGGGCACCGGCCTGTCCAACGCCGAGATCGCCGAGGAGCTGCACGTCGGGGTCACCACGGTCAAGACCCACATCGCCTCGACCATGGAGAAGCTGGGCCTGCGCAACCGGATTCAGGCCGCGGTGGTGGCCCACCGCACGGGCCTGGTGGACGCCGCCTTCCGCCCAGTCCGCCCACCACGCCCCTGAGCCGTATCACGGCGACTTCGGTCTGGGCGTGGTCACCGGCAGCCGCCCGCCGCCGCTAAGGTCAAAGGCGTGTACGTGAAGATCTGCGGGTTGAGCGAGCCCGAGCACGTGACCACCGCCGTCGAGGCAGGGGCCGACGCCATCGGGTTCGTCATGACCAGGAGCCCGCGCAGGGTGACGCCCGAGCGTGCGGCCGAGCTGGCCGCCCAGGTTCCTCCCCATGTCCTGACCGTGGGGGTGTTCAGGGGCGAGGATCCGGAGACGGTCCGGGCAGCGGCGCTGGCCTCGGGCGTACGCGCGGTGCAGCTCCACGGCCGCCACCCGCACGCGGACTTCACCGCGCTCAAGGACCTCGGCGGCCTCCTGGTCCGGGCCGTGGACGCCGAGGCCGACCTGCGCTGCGGCGCCTACGACGAGGACCTCCTCCTCGTCGACGCCCCTCATGCCGGCTCCGGCCTCCCCTGGGACTGGGCCGCCGTCCACGGTCGCCCCTCAGGCCACTGGCTCCTCGCCGGCGGCCTGACCCCCGCCAACGTCACCGAGGCCGTCACCGCCGCGGCGCCATGGGGCGTCGACGTCTCGAGCGGCGTGGAGACCTCACCGGGCGTCAAGGACTCATCCCTCATCAGAGCCTTCCTCAAAGCAGCCCACAGCCGCTGAACCACGCGCCCGGCGAAAACGCGTGCCGTGGGGCCGGAGGGTTGGGTGGGGCGGCGGTTCATCGATGGGTGCGGAGGGGTTGG
>NZ_JADOGI010000434.1 GCF_015645445.1 Nonomuraea cypriaca
CGATCCGTCCCGCCTCTGCCAGCAGAACCCCGAGACTGGACATGGCATCGGTATCGCCGGTCTCGGCAGCACGGCGATACCACTGCTCGGCCTCCTCGATCCGTCCCGCCTCTGCCAGCAGAACCCCGCAGTTGTACATGGCATCGATAGCGCCGGCCTCGGCAGCACGGCGATACCACTGCTCGGCCTCCTCGATCCGTCCCGCCCGCTGGAGCAGAATCCCCAGGTTGTACATGGCATCGGTATCGCCGGCCTCGGCAGCACGGCGATACCACTGCTCGGCCTCCTCGATCCGTCCCGCCTCTGCCAGCAGAACCCCGAGACTGGACATGGCATCGGCATGCCCAGTCTCGGCAGCACGGCGATACCACTGCTCGGCCTCCTCGATCCGTCCCGCCTCTGCCAGCAGAACCCCCAGATTGGACATGGCGCGAGTGTCGCCGGCCTCGGCTGCGCGATGGAATGCCTTTTGGCTGATGTCATGCTGATCGGCCTGGTACGCCGCGATTCCGATGCTGAAAACGTCGGGAGCGGTGGCGTGAGCGAGCAAGTCGGACCAGATCGCTGGAATCTCAGTGGGGTTGCTGGTGCGCTGCTTATGATCTATCAGGTACTCGAAAGGCTGGTAGGTGTCCTGACCGAAGGGGGTAAGACAGGCGCTAGCGCCTTTGACCGGCTGGGTCGCCCAGTCCAGCTCTTGATCAAAGGCTGGTTGCTTGGGGCGGTGTCGAGTGCGGGCGTCCAGATAGTGCAGGTACAGCTTTTCCAATAACGCACGAGGGATCGGCGTTTGATGTCCGGCACGGTGGGCGTCAACCGCGGCGGAGATGATAGCGGCGGCAGTCGGGTGTTGTCCATGCCGGGCAGATTGCCAATGCTCCAAGATGGCTGGTGCTGCGGCCAGGTACTCTGTGAACCCGGCTCCGGCGGTCTGGTCCAGAGCGGCGGCGATCCTCGGGTCAGTACGAAGGTGCTCAGCACGGGCTTGCTCACTTGGGGTCAGCGCGTTCTCCAGATGGATGACGCGAGCGCGTCGCATAACCTCCTCGATGGCCCGTGCGGTGGAGGTTTGTAGGTCTTTAGCGGTCAGTTCGTTACGGGCCTCGGACCGCAATGTCGCCAACACCAGCACATCGGCACATCCCAGTGGGCACAGAGCATCCAGTACCGCTCCATCCAGGCCACCGCTGGCTAGATAGTGCTGTACGTCATCTAACCAAATGACCGCGTTTCTGATCGAGGCATCCGCTTTGATGATCTCTTTCAAGCCAGCGGGACCATCCGGCACGATCAACCATCGATCGGACACATACGCGTGCATGCACTCAAAAGCAAGACGTGACTTGCCCGCAGTGGAAGCCCCCTCAATGACGACCAGTCCGCCTACAGTAAATGCCTGGCGTAGCTCAGTATGGGCATCACGGCGCACGTAGGGCGGCAAGCGGGTGGCATCGAGCACAGCATCCTGGACGATGGTTGATGGATGCACCCCCAATGCAGTCGCGTCGGTGCACTCACGTACGCGCAGTAAATGTCCAGCACGATCATGCATCCGGGTATGGGCCAAAAGCGCGGTGCGGTGCTGACGGGGGCGCTCAATCCATTCGGCGGCACGCTTTTTGAACGGATCAAGGACAAGTCCGGCCGCGAACGCCGCGCCGGCGATCACCATTGCGGCCCACGTCGGTGGCTGAGGCAGCTTTGCCAACGCCGCTGCGGCCACTGCGATCACTACCAGCAGCACAAGCAGCAATCCGGAGACCACTCGTCGCCATGTGGTCACACCGCCTCCAGCGATTACAACCCCGCCTCCCCAACGATGGCCACAACCTCGTTACCGGGACTACCGCTGGTGTATAAGACATCACCTTAACGAGACCAACCAGCCATTACCTCCATTCCGGTCAGCTCACCGAAGGTCTATCAGAACTGGAGGATCTTGCCCTGCCCAGCCTTTCCGCTGATACCCACCATCATGCCCCCGGGGGATCGGGCGAGGCATGCCCCCTGTCCCGTCCATCGCCGCCAGCCACGTACAGCGGCCGGCCACAGACGGGCGGTCGTGGGAGCCCTATCTAAGTGGTGCGTTATACGGAACCAAACCGCACTAGCAGCTCGGAGCCTGATCGTTCCAGGCTGTGCGACTCGGACCGATACAGCCGGACGAACGTGGAATGGGGTGATACGGCGCAGCTCCTTGCCCTGCTGCCAGACAAATGCTGGCCGTTGCTACAACATGACCGCAACCTTACGGCCCATACGGTCACTTCAGAACGAGCCGCGCTCATCCCACAAAAGCCATACCGCAACACTTTCCCGCCCCGACCGTTCCCTGTGCCATCTTCCAACCGCAGAGCGGCGGGGCCGGTGACGAAGGCGCGCAAGAGACCGCCAGGGTACGGGCCCACGAGCCCGTCGCGGCAAGCATGAGACCGACGATCAACCTGAGGGGCACGGGCATGAACTGGCCCACGTCCAGGACCTGAGCAGTGCGCACTATGCGTGCTCGAAGCTGTCGCCAGGTACGCCATGATCGTGGACTGGTTTGTTGCTGTGCTACCCCGGCTGAGCGTGTAGCTGTACTTCTCAGCTGTACAAGATCGAAAAGGCCACTTCCCGATCATGGGTAGTGGCCTTTGACCTGCTGTGGAGCCTAGGAGATTCGAACTCCTGACTTCCTGCTTGCAAATCGGTCTGATCTTCGAGGGCTACGGCCTCGACCTGGGCGGCAGATAGTCCGCCAGTGACCGTGACTGCCCCCTGTTGCCCGCCCTTAATGGCACGCTAATGGCACGACGATCAACAGATGGGGTGTTGCGGATGGCGTTCACCTATGCCGATGTTGCCTGGCTGGCCGAAGACGACGAGTTGGGCGATCTGTGGTGCCTGACCTTCGTGCGAGGAGTCAGCGAGGTGGAGGCGCTTCTCCGACTGGGGGCTGACCAGGAGAGCATCCGGCCGCTCACCTATGACGAGTTGATAGACGATGGCCTCTTTCCTGAGACCGTGCTCGCGGGGCGAGTGGGCGACTGGACCGTGCTCATCGAGGAGAGCGGGTGGACATGCACGGAAGCCGACAAGGCACAGGCACTTTCGGCCGGGACTGTGGCCGTGGCGGTGCTACGGCATGACTACGCGTCCGACGACTTCGTTTACGCGGTGGATGGGGAGTTGGTCACCTACTTCAACCCCAAGATTCCAGAACAGCGGCACGGAAGTGATCCTGATCGGCTCAACGACCTGATGAGGGAGGCGGGCCTTGATCCCGAGGACGAACCCGGAACCGGTGCCGAAGCGCCGTCGTCGGCCTCCGGAGCGCTTCTCCTCGCGGCCCGATTGACCGGCGTGGTACTGACCCCGGACATTGTGAAAGGGTCGCTCATGAGCGGCGTCGTCGGCTGATGTGTCCCCGATGCCACGTTCGGCGGCCAGTGGGGACACAGGGGAATCGCGGGCACTCACGGACGATCAACCAAAGAGGCGGCTCACCGCGTCCGCTGGCGAAGGGCCTTTTCTGCTGGTGTGGCAGGTGCAAGGTTCGAACTTGCGTAGGGTGACCCGACGGTTTTACAGGGCGTGACCGTTGCGGCTGAGATATGGCCTTCCACCTGCGGCATGACCGTATCTCACCGTGATGCGAACCATGATCATTGCACGTATATTGCACGGCGGGCAGTTGTGACGGAACCCCATCGCGGAGGCTGTTGCAGTACCCCACCCTCC
>NZ_JADOGI010000435.1 GCF_015645445.1 Nonomuraea cypriaca
CGCCCCCACACGGCCTCCCCGCACCACGCCCAGAACCCCATGAACGCCGGAAAACCCGCCCAGCTGGCACAGCCCGGCCAGGCGGCCCAGCTCGGCCAAGCCGCGGACCCTGGTGAGGTGGCGGAGTTGGGCGACGCGACGAGACCTGGCCATGCCGCCGCGACGAGGTTCGGCCACGCCACGGAGCCGGGTCAAGCGGGCGCTCGTAACGGCGAGCGAGCCGTGAGCCTTCACGACCGGCCATGACGGAGGGGAACCGGCGTCGGCGCGTGCGGTTACGTTGGCTTCGCCGTAAAAGAAGAAGATTTGAGCCCCGCAACGAAGCACATCGGTCATCGGGTGCTCAGGGCTCGGAGGGCGGCCTTGAGGAGGGAGGCGATCTGGGGCGCGCGGCCGGCGGCGAGGTCGGCGTCGGCGGCGGGCGCCACCGCGGCGACCGCCTCGTCGGCGTCCTTGCCGGAGTAGCCCAGCCCGACCAGGCCGGAATGGACCTGTTCGCGCCACGCCGCCATCCGGCGCTCCCCGTTGAGCGCGGCGTTGACCACCTCCTCGGGCGTGCCGAGCCGGTCCTTCAGCTCCAGCACGATCCGTTGCGCCCCCTTCTGCCCGATCCCCGGCACCTGGGTGAGCGCCTTGAGGTCGGCGCTCGCCACCGCCACCCGCAGCGCGTTGGGCGTGTGCACGGCGAGCATGGCGAGCGCGAGCTTGGGCCCGACGCCGCTGGCGGTCTGCAGCAGCTCGAACACGGCCCGCTCGTCGTCGCCGGCGAAGCCGTAGAGGGTGAGTGACTCCTCACGCACCACCAGGGACGTGGCCAGCCGAGCCTCCTCGCCGATCCGCAGCGTGGCGAGCGTGCCCGGCGTGCAGTGCGTGAGTACGCCGACGCCGCCGACCTCGATCACGGCCCCGTCCGGCGCGATCGCCGCCACCTTCCCCGCCACCGACGCGATCACAATCCCGCACCTCCCGAGAACGACGCGAGCACCACCGACCCGATCACAGCCTCTGCCCTCCCATGAGCCCGAGCCACGATCACAGCTCCGGCCCCGCCACGAAACCGCGCCTCCGGCGCGAGCAACACTCTGCCCTCATAACGAAACCGCGCCACCGCGGCCAACACTCCGCCCTCACCACGAGACCGCCCCACCGGCGCGACCAACGCTCTGTCCCCGTCACGACCACCACGGGCCGGCGCTCGAAAGGAGGTCATCGCCTGCCCCCACGGGCGGCCTTGGCCAGGGCGTCGGCGAGGCGGCTTTGGCCGGTGCCGCGCCAGATGTGGCAGATGGCCAGGGCGAGCGCGTCGGCGGCGTCGGCGGGCTTGGGCATCTCGGCCAGGCGCAGTAGGCGGGTGACCATGCTGCCGATCTGCTTCTTGTCGGCGGTGCCGCTGCCGGTGATGGCGGCCTTGACCTCGGACGGCGTGTGCAGCGCCACGGGCAGCCCGCGCCTGGCCGCGCACAGCACGGCGATGCCGGCCGCCTGCGCGGTGCCCATCACGGTGCGTACGTTGTGCTGGCTGAAGACCCGTTCGACCGCGACCGCGTCGGGCCGCACGTCGTCGAGCCACCGCTCGATCCCGGCCTCGATGCCCACGAGCCGGGCGCCGAGCTCGTCGTCCGCCGCGGTGCGCACCACCCCGACGGCCACCAGTGTGAGCGGCGCGCCCGGACGCCCTTCGACCGCGCCCAGGCCGCACCGGGTCAGCCCGGGATCGACGCCCATCACCCGCACCGGTCCGCCCTCCCGTGCCGCCGAACATCTGTTCGGCACGAGACTCTACCGTCGCCGAGGTGGCCGTGCACCGGGAAACGCCCGTCAGAAGTATTCGAGCATGTACGGCTTGGCGGCGAAGGCCGTGTCGAGGACCTCGTCGTACCGGTCGTCTCCGGACATAAGACCGCTCATCCGCAGCGTGGCCGTCGGGATCCCGGCATACAGGGCGGAGAAACCGTTCACGGAGAGCGTGACGCCGGGCTCCTGGACCGGGGTGGCGGCGGCCGAGCCTGCCCCGAACTCCAGCCGCCACGTGCCCCCACCGGTCAGCGGGTCGTCCACGGTGACGACGGCGTCGCGGGTCAGCGGCGCCGGGTAGCCCCTGCGCTCGACCGCGGCGGCCACGTCGAGCACCCTGAACATCCACCGCACCTGCGTGACCTGCTCCTTCTCCCGGTGCCGCAGCAACCACAGCACCGGATCGTCGGGCGCCACGGGGGCGATGACGTCGCGCGCGACCGAGGACGCGGTGCCCACCAGGGACCACAGGGCCCCGGCCGTCTCCGCCGACGCCGCGACCAGGCTGTCGACCTCGATGTTCGCGTCCTTCCACCGGTAGACGACGTAACCGTCGTCGGCGAGGTAGAGGAAGTCGTCCTCCCTGCCGAGCCAGAGCTTCCAGGTGTCCTCGTCCCAGGAGACGGGGCCGCTGGAGCGGGCGGCCGCGTGGGCACGGTGCAGCACGGAGACGACCTCGGCGGCGTCGCCCGGTCCCATCCTGCGCAGCTTGACCTGGCCGGACGGCCGGATCCTGCGCAGCGCCTCGGCGGGGAGCGTCACGGTGTGCTTGGCTCCGGCGTGCTCGTAGCCGACGGAACGGTAGATCGGCGTGGTGGCCGGATAGAGCACGGACACCGCGTCGCCGAGCTCGCGGGCCCGTTCGACGACGGCCCGCATGAGCAGGGTGCCGACACCGCGGCCGCGCTCCTCGGGGCTGACGGCGACCCCCGCGATCCCGGACATCGGCTGCGGCCTGCCGTGCCACCACTGGATGAACCGGCGCAACCGGGCGGAGGCTACGAGCCTGGTGCCGTCGAACACGCCGACATAGCGCCGCTGGCCGAGCACGGGGGTCACGGCCTGGCGCCACCACTCCGCGTCGGCCGCGGATATCGGGCCGAACGCACGCTTGCGCAGGTCCAGGACGTCATCGAGATCGTCGGGGGTGATGTCGCGAATTTCCACAACCGTTCAACCTATGCGGACGTCGCACGGGATGGCGAACCGTTTACCGTGATCGCGAGCCTGTCGAGGTAGAGCAGCTGGGCGGCCACGACGGCGGCCAGTGCGACGGCGACCACGAGCAGCGGCGTGGTCGTGCCGGCGTCGGGCGCGACGCCGCCGTTACCGCCGATCAGGGCGAACTGCTCGACAGGAGCGGTGAACAAGGCGGCGTTCTGGGCGATCAGCAGCGGCCAGAGCAGGTCATGGGCGTTCACCAGCGCGACGCCTCCCGCGAGGATGCCCGCCATGGGCAGCGAGGGCAGGAACACACCGCCGAAGAAGTCTCCGCCGTCGCGTTCGGCCAGTCCTTTGCACAGGAGGGTAAGTACGAAGAGGGCGGGCACGCTCACGAGCAGGGGCGGGATGAGGGCCAGGAAGGAGTCGATGAGGCCGAGGTCGCGCATGTTCTGCCAGTTGGCCACGCCGAAGACCCCGGTGCCGGCGAACAGCCAGGGCGCGAACACCAGCAGCAGCCACTCGCTCCGCCGCCCGAGCGGTCGCAGGCCGCCGATGCCGAGCGCGGCCAGGTAGGCGACGCCCACCGAGACCAGGGCTCCCGCGACGGCGGGCACCCACGTGTTCAGCTGGGTACGCAGGGCGTCGGGCATGGCACCGGGCGCGCCGGCGGGCGGGGAGAGCACGCCGGAGATCCACGGCCACGCGCACAGAACGGCGACGGCCACCAC
>NZ_JADOGI010000436.1 GCF_015645445.1 Nonomuraea cypriaca
CCCTTGAGTTCGCGGGAACCGGCGGGATCTTGCTGCTCGGCTGCGGTCACCAGAAGCGCTCGGGCGTTTTCGGTGTAACGGATCGCGGTCTTGGGGTCGAGGCCGAACACCGATGCCAGGTGCAGTGGATCGGCACCGTGTGCCAGGGCCTCCTCGAGCTGCCGGTCCGTGCGAAGCCGTTCCAGGGTGGCGACCTGGCCGCGGAGTTCTCTGTCGCCTCATATGGTGCTGGCGGGGCCGATGCCCATCGCGCTCTTCTGATTGGTGATCAAATGCGGGTTCGCCGTGTCCGGCCAGCGAGTGCGCCTGTGGTGGAGCCAGTCGAGCAGGACCTGGTGCGTGAGCGCGTCGATCGGGCGGACCTTGCCGGCGATGGTAAGTCGCCGGTTGCCCAGGTCGACGTCGTCCAGTCGAAGCTCGCGGATCGCCTTGGTGCGGGCGGCGTAGATGGCGGCCAAGACGACAACGAGGCGAGCAACCGGGGTGGTGGCGATCTCGACCGCTTGCTCGACTTCCTCTTGGCCGAGGGGCTGCGCGATGCGGTAGGGATGCTCACCGACTTTGATATTGCGGACCGGATCACGAAAGATCAGGCGAGTCTTGCGGCAGAAGGCGAACAACTGGCGAAGCGCGACCAGGACGTTGCAGCGGCGGGAGCCATGCAGGCCGTCCAGGACGGCCTGGATGTCATCGCGGGTGATCTCCCGCAGGTGGTCGTAGCGGGCCGACCAATCCAGCAGGATGGGGCGGACCTCATTCATGTAGTTGTAGATGGAGGCCATGTCGCGGGGCGTGGAGCGGGGCCCGCCGTCATGCAGGGTTCGCAGCCATGCCTCGACAGCATGCCGGATGCCCGGGGCGAGTTCGTCGAGTTTGCTGTCCAGCCAGCCCTCGAACGCCGGTCTGCGGTCGTCGATCAGCACGCCCATCTCTGCCAGCACCACGGCGACCCGTTCGGCGTTGAGGTCTCGTGCGCGCATGGCCGGGAACAGTTCCGACCAGCGCACCACGTCACCGGCGGCATGCCGGGAAAGCGTGATGATCAGTCCGCGACGGACCGCGAAGCGGACGCCGCGACGCCAGCCACGAGCTTCTCCGCGCTGGTAAGCCAGGTAGATCGCCCAGCTCAACCAGGGGTTGGTGAGATCGATGTCAGCGGACTCATCGAACCGACTGAAGTCCCGGGCGGTCTCGAACAGCTTGGGCTGGATCCACCGGATCGGCGGCCGAGCGGCCGGGACCGGTGGCGGCTTGGGCGGGGCGCCACGTCGCGTGCCGTACTTGCGGGCCGGAGATTCGGCGCGGCGGAGCTTCATCCGGTCGAAGAACAGCTGGTGATAGCGCAGCGGCTCGCCCGATTCCAGCACACCGGTCGCGCCCCGAGGCAACTCGCCCGCGGTCTTGGACTCATGAGCGGCCTGCTGCCAGCACAATCGGCAGTAGCCCTTCTTCAGGGTGAGGGTTCGGCCGCATCCGGCGCACTGGCCCTCGCCGCTGAGGTAATGGTGGCGAAGTACGCTGCAGGACGAGCACCGGCGCTGGCCCATGACGCCCCAGGCCAGGCAGTCCACGCAGCTGCGGACGCGGTGAAGGGCCTTGCGCGGGGACATCTCACACCGGCGGCAATGAGCGTCCGTCCCGGCGTTTGGGTGTCACCGGCGGCCCGCCCGCCGAGGCCGTCACCGCGGGCTTTTCCTGCTGTTCATCGACTCGTTGGACCTTCTCCGGCTCTGGGATCAGCAGTTCCTCTGGTCCGCAGCCGAGCACGGCGCAGATGACGTTCAGGTCGGACAGCTTGATGCTGGCCGGCTCGCCCGACCACAGCCCGGACATCTTTCCGGCGCTGATCGCCAAGCCGTGATCGGCGAGCATGCGCTGCAGTTCGCTGGCCTTCCAGATGCCGCGGTTGGCGGCGGCCAGGCGCAGGTTCCACCTCATGTGTCCTGCCTCCACGGGCTCGGTGATGCGGCCGGGTGCCCGGCCGCGTGCCGGACCGCGGCCGCGGCCGCGGCGAGGTTGACGCCGTCCAGGCTGGTCAGCGTGTCACGCAGGTCGACCGGGATGCCGCCGCTCATGCTCGCGGCGATCCGCAGGACGGCGCGTTCGCCGCCGCTGCAGGGCAGCCGCCCGGAGTTCAGGGCTGTGATCGCCGCGTCCCAGTCGACGAAGGCCAGCGCGGTGGCCACGTCGGCGTCGATGGTGATGAACTCGTCGATGAAGTCGGGCCGGTGCAGCCAGATGTCGGTGTCGATGAGCAGTTCGACCCCGGCCTGGACGCAGGGCAGTCCGGTGGCGCCGAGCGTGAGCGCGCAAGCCAGATCACGATGGGCCCAGTAGCCGCCGGCCCCACCGGTGAGGGGTGCGGTCATCGCGTCAACCCTTTCAGGCGAGCGGCGGCACGCTGCTGACCTGCGATCCACGCGTCCTCGATGTGAGTCCCGGGGACGTGAACGTACTTCATGGTCGTGGCCAGCCAGGCGTGTCCGAGGACGGCCTGGATGGCCAGCAGGTCCATCCCGCCCAGGTAGAGCTGCGAGGCGCAGAAATGCCGCAGGACATGCGGCGTGACGGGGTCGGGCCAGTCCGGCAGATAGCGTTCGGCGGTGACCGCGAGCGCCGCCCGGAGCGTCTCATCGCCGACCCGGGCGGCGCTGCCGTCGGTGTTCTTGCGCTCCGAGGGCAGCAGCGGGACCCCGGGCCGGGCGTGGTCGTCGCCGAACTGACCCCACACGTCCTCAATGAACCACCGCAGGGTGGCCTCGGCGTTGTTGATCAGCGGGACCATCCGCTCACGCGGACCGGAGCCACGGGCTCCCTTGCCGTGGCGGACGTGCAGCTTGCCGAAGTGGCCCAGGTTCCACTTGATGTCGGACAGGTCGAGCTTGCAGGCCTCGTTGACCCGCAGCCCGACCTCGCTCATCAGCCTGGCGGCGGTGTAGTTGCGGGCGGCCGGCGCGAACTTGCGGCAGCTGGTCAGCTCTTCGCGCCATCCGGCGAACAGCCGGCGCACGTGATCGGCGGTGGGCGGGATCCGCAGCCGGGCCTCCTGACGGCCGCGGGGCCGGTTCATCTCATCGATCGGGCATTCGACGACACGGCCGGTCATCTGGTGAATCTCGATCTTGTGCCTCAGATCGAGGAACAGGAAGTAGGTCTTGATCGCCTGCGCTCGCGACAGGCGGGTGCCCCTGGCGGCGCCGCGCAGCACCTTGCCGAAATACACGTCGGCGTCGGCGGGCTCCATCTCCCACAGCGGCCGCCCGAACCACGCGCGCACCTGCTCCAGGTGCATCACGTCCGAGGAGATCGTGCCGTCCGACAGCCCCGCCGCCGCCCGGGCCAGTACGAACCCGGCCAGCACATCGGTCTCCAGCGCCTCCAGGTCCTCGGCGGTGGCCGGGGCACGGGCCACCCGAAGATCCTTCACCACAGCCAGCGCCAACTCCGGCCACCTCGCCTTCACCATCACAGCAAGACGAACGACCAGGACGATAGACCTTCAGAAACCCTGAAATCTCATCAACACCCGAAGAAGCCGGAGCACCAGCAGATAAGCCCAGGTCCTGCGGCTAGAGATGCTCAAGAGACTCAGAGGAACTCAAGGGATATTGCACAG
>NZ_JADOGI010000437.1 GCF_015645445.1 Nonomuraea cypriaca
TAAATGTCCGATTTTATGATTGTTTGTGCTGCCGGACTTCGACGATCGGCAGCATTCTCCCGTCCGTGGGTGAGCTGAGCTGGCGTGGTGTGGCTCCGGCCGGTGTTGGAATGTCGGCGAGGCGGTCGAGCAGGGTGTCCAGTGCTGACTGGCCGTCCTCGATGGCGGCTTGTTCCTCCTCGGTAAGGGGGACGGTGGCGAGCATGCGTTGCAGGTTGTCCTTGGCCTCCAGGAGTTGCGCCTTGGTGGAGTCCTTGGGGAGGTAGAAGTCGCATTTGGCGCAGGCCATGCGGTGTGGGCACTGTTCGAAGAAGGTGTAGGAGCACAGCCCGTGTCCGAGGTCGTAGTACTGCCACGACTGTCCGTCGGCGGCGGCTCCGGAGGTGATGGCCTCGCGGTCGAGGAGCACCTCGATGGTGCGGACGTTGCGGGCGAAGTATCCGGCCTCGGTGTATGCCTTGGTCAGCGTGTTCGGGGTGATCTTGGCATAGTGCTGGGTGGTGTTGGGTGAGCGGTGCCCGAGCCAGGCTTGCAGCTCGAACAGGGTCATCGGCTCCTTGGCGTTGTAGAGCTGACTGGCGATCGTCGAGCGTGCCCGGTGGCTGGTGATGTTCCCGCGGACATCGGCGGTCGGGACGCCCGCCTTGGCGCAGAGGGCCGGGATGACGGTTTGGTTGATGTAGCTCTTGGCGACTGGATGGGCTCGGATCGAAAACAGCAGGTCCACGTGCTCACTGGTCTTGCGGTCCAGGCGTTTTGGCTGGATGGGGCGGACCGCTTGCCAGGCCTCGATGGCCTGGCCGACGAGCGGATCGACCGGTTTGGTGAAGGCGGTGCCCGTCTTGTGCACCGGAACGTCCAGCAGGCAGACCGCGTCGTCGGCGAGGATGTCGGTGGCGTCGCCGGAGATCGGGGTCCCGTTGTGCTGCCAGCGGACGCAGCCGACCCGCAGCCGGGACAGTTCGTCGCTGCGCAAACCGGAGAACAGCCAGGTCAGGGTAAGTGCCCGGATCAGTTCCAGGGGGTAGTAGGTGCCGGGAAAGTCGGCGGGTTCGAGGTTGAGCCCGGCCCACAACAGCTTGGCCCACACATCGTCGGCGATGACACGGGGATCGGTGCTGATCACAGCGCTGATGGTGCGCGGGGTAGCCAGCGCGCGGGCGGGGTCGAATCGGCGCGGGATCCACTCCCATTCCTGCAAGTCCCGGAAGAACATGCGGGTGCCCATCAGGAGGTGGGCCTTGGTCCGCGGGGAGATCGGCTCTCCGAGGCGCTCGCTGAGATGATCGCGTCGCTGGACCCAGTCACCGATCATCATCCGGTCGACCGCCGCGATCCAGGCGGCGCAGATCGTCCTGGTCCACTGGCGCGGATCGGTGGCCTCGGGGTGTTCGGCGGCGGCCCACCGGCCGGCTTTGGCCATGTTGACGCGGATGTTGTTGCGGACGTTCGGGGTGAGCGTGGAGGTGTCATGCCAGCGCCGTAGCAGCTCCGCCCAGGCGGCAGGGACACCGGCGAGGCCGGGCGCGTGGTTGAAGCCGGGACGGGCCGGACAGTCACAATGCCCCAGCTCGGCGACGATCTTCTGCAGCGCGTGCAGGTCGCGTTGGTAGCGGCCGGTGCTGGCCGGATGCGCGTGCAGGGCGGCGAACGCCTCGGTAGTGAGGTCGGCAAGACGGGGACTGCGGTTGAGCAGCAACGCCTGGGCCAGGACACCGACGAGCCGGTAGCGGCCATCGGAGCCGACCATGCTGCGGTAGCCCCAGCGTTCCAGCACCGTGCCGGTCTCGTCGATCGCCTCGGTGACCGAGCCGGGTCCGAAGACCAGCTGCGCCAGGTGGAGTCGGTTGAAGTTGCCCAGATGCTGGAAGTCGGTGAAGCCGGCCAGCAGGTAACTCAACGCGATCAGGAACGGCCGGGCCGACTGCTCGGTCGGCAGCGGCTGCGCCGCCAGAAACGCCTCGCGACTGGGCCCAGCGAGCCTGGCCCAGTCCCACGCCGTCCAAGCCCACCACGGGCGCTCGAGCTCCGCGCACTTAGCCAGGATGGCCGCCACCGCGGTCCGGCCAGCCCGGCGAGCAAGGTCGTCATCGTCGTGATGCAACCCTTTTGCGGTCTCATCCAGCGGCTCGACCAGCTGCGACAGCGCCCGCCACAACGGTGCAGTGCGACGCGGAACACCGGTGGCGCGGTGGCGACGCAGCGCCCGCGGGGACAGCCCCGCCAAGGCGTCGGCTTCCTCGGGTAGCAGCCGCGTGCGTCGTTCCCCGCCGCTCCGCCAAGGGATCGCGCCCGTCGGCCCGGTGGCCCCAGCATTAGCAGTCGAGGCCGCCACGGCGTGCCGCTCGATGGCGCTCATCCGGATCGACCGGTCAACGCGGCCACCCGCCAGGCGTGGAGATGCGTCATCGAGGCGTTGAGCTTGTCCGACAGATCCCGGCCAGACAGATGGATATAGCGCAGCGTGGAATCGGTGGAAGCATGCCCGGCGAACGTGGCGATCGCATGCAACTCCCAGCCCATCCGGGCCAGATCGGTCAAGCACAGATGCCGTGTCGTATGCGTGGAAAACCGCGGCACCGCGGCAGCCAGCGCGATCCTGCGCACCACCTTCGACCAGCTCCACAAGGTCAACGGTTCGGCCCGGTTGCGGCGTGACTCCGACAGGAACAACGGGCCACGCGCCCGCGACAGGCCCACCCGATGCCGCAGATACTCCGCCAGCAGTTCACCGGTCGCCGCCGAGTACGGCACCGCCCGCTCTCTGCGGGTCTTGGTCGTCTCCGCTCGGACCCGCAGCATCCGGTGCGCCGGGTCGAGATCATCGGTCCGCAGCGAACACAGCTCTTCCCGGCGCAACGCCGCGTCATAGGCCAGCGCGAGCATCACCCGGTTACGGATCATCTCCTCGCGAAACGCCTCGAGGATCTGCCGCCACTCGGCCTCGCTGGGGATCCACGGCAGCTTGACCATCCGAGCCACCAGCGGCCGGCCCTCACCGCGTCCGCCACCGGCTCTCCTGCCAGGCGCATATGAACCCCGGCCGACCGGGTTGGACTCGCGCAGCCCTTCCTCGACCAGGAAGTCGTAGAACAACCGCACCGGCACCAACCGCTGCTGCAGCGTCGCGTTCGACAGGCCCGACCCCGAATCGAGCACCAGCACGTTCGTGCCCCGACGGCTTGGACGACTGGTCAATTCCCGCACGAACCGTCCCACCTGAACACGGGTGGCCGCTATCGGTTCGATGCCGTCGCGCTCGCAGACCTCGAGGTATTCCGCCAGTCCACGCCCATAGGCGTCGATCGTCCGGGGCGCTCGTCCCAGGTCGGCCCAGATCCTCAGCCACTCCAACGCCCGCTCATGCCGGGTAAGAACTGGCCACTTGTCCTCCAGCACCACCGCCACGTCCAGGACCCCCGCCCCTCGACTGACAGCGAGGCTACCGAATCAAGATCAGCTCATTGGAAGGGACACGCACGGGGAGTTGATTCCACGTAACTGATAGATACAACTTGCCCTGATA
>NZ_JADOGI010000438.1 GCF_015645445.1 Nonomuraea cypriaca
CCGGCAGGTGCTCCACACATCCGGCCCCACCGGCCGCTCGGGACGATGCCCCATCATGCCGCCAGCCTGACCCTCGACCTACAAGATCGGAACCCCAACCAGCAACATCATCAGAACACTCCTAGGCGGTGAAGTCGGCGAAGTCGAAGCCCGGGGACACGATGCAGCTCACCAGCACCGGCTCCGCCGACGCCGGGCGGGCCGACTGCCACGTGCCGCCCGGCACGACCGCCTGCGGCACCTGCCCGGCCTCGACCCGTGGGCCCAGCGTGATGGTGTCGTCCCCGATCGTCAGGCTCAGCGGGCCGCCCCGGTGCCACAGCCACACCTCGTCGGAACGCACCACGTGCGGCACGGACTGCTCGCCCGGTTGCAACAGGAAGTAGATGCCGGTGGCGCTCGCCCGCGTGCCGTCGTACCCGTCGGGCTCGAACGTCACCGCGGACCTCCAGGTCTCGCGGAACCAGCCGCCCTCCGGGTGGGGCAGGAGGTCGAGGGCCTCGGCGATGAGCGGGCGTTCGACGAACGCGACCGGGGCGCCCGTGACGTCCCTGCGCAGGAATCGGGTGCCGTCGAGGACGAGTTGCCCGTCGAGCGGGCTGGCGAGGGCCGCCGCCTCGTCCGCCACCTGCACGGACGGGCCATCGGGGTAGATCCGCAACTCCACCCGCCAGAGTTTATGCCCATAAAGCCCGGGGTCTCACGGGGTCGTCTGGACGCAGTGAGGATCTTGGTCGAGGGTGATGACCGGACGCATTCACCTGTCATACGATTCCTCATATTTTAATATTTTTTATCCGTTCATCGCCCCATGAGTGGATGTCCCGGCGATCCGACCAACGAATGAGGCAAGACCAGGTGAAACCCGATCAAGTACGTGGCCTGCTGGACGGCCGCGCGTCCCGGCGACAGATGCTCACCTACGCCACCGGCGTGGCCGGGCTCATCGCGCTGGGGCAGGTGCCCGGCGGGGCGAAGGACCCGACCCCCGCGCTGCGCGCCAACCCCTTCACGTTAGGCGTCTCCTCTGGTGACCCGCGCCAGGACGGGGTGGTGCTCTGGACCAGGCTGGCCACCGAGCCGCTGGCCGACGACGGGATGGGCGGGATGCCGAGCGTTCCCGTGCCGGTCCGGTGGGAGGTCGCCGAGGACGACGGCATGCGGCGCGTGGTCCGCAAGGGCGTCTTCACCGCCCGCCCCGAGCTCTCCCACGCCGTTCACGTCGAGGTGAACGGGCTGCGCCCCGGCCGCGAATACTGGTACCGCTTCACGGTCGGCGACGAGACCAGCCGCACGGGCCGTACGAAGACCGCCCCCGACCCCCGCTGGGCCACCGAGGTGTCGTTCGCGTACGCCTCCTGCCAGGCGTGGGACGCGGGCTTCTACACCGCCTACCGCGACATGGCGGCCCAGGACCTCGACCTGATCGGCCACCTCGGCGACTACATCTACGAGAACGCCATCGGCGCCACCGGCGGCCAGCGCAGGACGCCGTTGTCGGCGGCGCACAACGCGCCCACCATGACGCTCTCCCAGTACCGCCTGCGCTACGCCCTGGTCAACACCGACCCCGACCTGCAGGCCGCCCGCGCGGTCGCGCCCTGGTTCTTCGCGGTGGACGACCACGACGTGGAGGACAACTGGGGCAGCGACCGGTCCCCGATGGGCGGCCCCCCGGAGAACTTCCTGCGCCGCCGCGCCGCCGCCTTCCGCGCGTACTTCGAGAACCAGCCGCTGCGCCCCTCCACCCTGCCCACGGGTCCGGACATGTCGCTGTACCAGAGCATCGGGTACGGCCGGCTGGCCACGTTCCACGTCCTGGACGAGCGGCAGTTCCGCAGCCCCGCGAACGTCACCGCCCGCCTCGACCCCAGCCGTTCCATGCTCGGCGAGCGGCAGGCGTCGTGGCTGCTCGACAGCATGGGCAGGTCCCGCAGCGAGTGGAACATCATGGCGAACCAGGTGATGATGTTCCAGCTCGACCGGCTCACCGACCCCGGGCTGCAGCAGCTCAACCCCGACACCTGGGACGGCTACGCCGCCGAGCGCGACCGCCTCTGGGCCGGCATCACCCGGCGCAAGGTCGCCAACCCCGTCGTGATCACCGGTGACGCGCACGTCAACTGCGCGGCCGAGTTGAAGGCCGACTTCGCCGACCCGGAGTCCCCGGCGGTCGGGGTCGAGTTCCTCGGCACCTCGATCACCTCCGGCGGCGACGGCACCGACACCAGCGCCGGCGGGCAGGAGTGGCTGGCCGCGAACCCGCACCTGAAGTTCTTCAACAACCAGCGCGGCTACATCCGCTGCCGCGTCGCCAAGGACACCATGCGGGCGGACTACGTGGTCGTGGACAAGGTCACCACGCCCGGCGGGACCGCGTCCGTACGCAAGTCGTTCGTCGTCGAGTCGGGCCGGCCCGCCCTCCAGGACGCGTGAGGCACCCATGAGGACATCCATCTTCGCCGCCGCCATCGCCCTGATCCCGCTCGGCGCCGTGCCCGCGGCGGGCTCCGCCACCGCTCCCGAGCTGCCCAGGACCCCGGCCGGGCAGGTGCTCGTGGTGCAGGCCAACCTGCAGGACTCGGTACGCCCTGCCGACGCCGGTGACACCGCCGACCTGGAGAACTTCGCCATCCGCCTGGCCGCCCGGGTCCCGGCCGCCCCCGACGCCCTGGTGCTCAACGAGATCCTCGGTCCTGGCGCCCGGCGTCTGGCCACCAGCCTGAGCAAGGCCACCGGATACAAGTACAAGGCCGAGGTCGCGGGCGAGCGGTCGGCGTTCCAGCCCGACGGCTCGGTACGCGAGACGGCCGTCATCCTCAACACCGACACCATGCGGGTGACCGGGCCGGCCGGGTTCGAGCGCGTACAGGATGAGGACCAGGCCTACGTGGGGGCGGCCAGGCGCGACGGCAGCCTCCAGGTGCCGCTGGTGGCCGCGCACCCGGGCGGCGACCCCGCGACGGCGACCGCCGCGTTCACGGCCTTGGCCGGCGCCAAGTTCCCCGAGGCGGACGGGCAGGTCACGGTGCTCGGAGGCGACTTCAGGGCCGGCCGGTGCGCCGTGCCTGGCGACGACCAGCCGGTCGGCTGCGCGCCGCAGGCGTTCTGGGCGGATCTGACCGGGTCCAAGGCGTACAGTGACGCGCTGTTCGACAAGGGCGACGCGCACAGCCGTGACCACAGCGGATTCCTGTTCGCCCGCGGCCAGGCGCTCGGCGCGGGCATCGACGCCGCGTACGACGCCGACCTGCCCGACCGGGCGGCCTGCAAGGCGGCGTTCGACGCGGGCCGATCGCGCTCGGCTCCCGCGGAGTGCCGCTCGGTGTACTACGCGGACGTGCCGTTCGGCTGGGCACTGCTCGGCGCGCGGCAGCCCGTCCAGCAGTCGGTCTCGCCGGGCAGGATCGCGCTCGACCACTGCGAGCTGGCCGTCCGCCAGGCGGAGGTGGCCGCCAGGGTCGTCAACAACACGGACGAGGCCCTGTCCAGGCCCGTCACGGCGAC
>NZ_JADOGI010000439.1 GCF_015645445.1 Nonomuraea cypriaca
AGACATGGTGATCAAGCTCCGCCGCGTCATCATCGCCGAACGTTTTCGGCCCCAAGCCCCCTACCAGGCCACACCCGAAGAAACCCAGGCCGTCCTCGCAGCCTGGGCCGCCGCCGAAACATGATCATCTACAAGTGCGAAACACGAGCCACCTCGCAGGGGTCAGTGATCTGCGCTGCGATCACCTGCTCCAAAGCCGCATACCAGGCGTCAGCGTCAAGCGCCGACGCGGGTTCGGCCCGTACGGCACGCGAGCCCTCGATCGTGACCAACCCTGCCGCCACCGCGGTCAGCCAAGCCCGCTGCACCTCCGGCACATCGCTGAGGCGTCGGACCTTGGCCGGACACGCCACCCCGAGCGCCAGTGCGGCGTCGGGCACCAGCGCCGGTTTGATCGCGATCGATGGCGTGACCGCCCGACCGGCCCCCACCCAGGAGGCCAGGGCGTGGGCGGCTGTGAACACCGGACTCTCGGCGACGGAGGGCATGGCGGCGAGCGTATCGCCTCGCCGATCTCAAGGTGCGGCCCCCGGGACACCTGGAGGCGTAAAGTCAGCGGGTGGCTACCGAAAGCGCAGGATGCAGTCGGTGCGGGCGGCCGGCCCGGATTCACCTGAACCCCGTGGGCATGCTCTGCGACGCCTGCTGGAACTCGTGGATGTGTGACCGTACGGGGCATGACCCGCTGCCACCGCCTCCACCGCCTGAGATGTCGTCGATCCTGACCGACGACCGCATGTCCTGGCCTACCGCCTCACTCAGGGCGCCACCGGCATCGACGCCGAACTCACGGAAGTCGGCGTCGAGGAAGGGTATGCCTTCCGGGCACTCGCCGACCCCCACGCCGACCCGCAACGCGCCCTTGACCACGTGCGGGAGACCGCCCGCCGCGAGATCGGCAGGCAATACCTGAAGCGCAGCCCGTTCACCGGCGAGATGACTATCGCCGACCGCGAGGTACGCGGCAGGATCATGGCCCAGCAGCGACGACCGCTTGTTCACGATCTTCAGGGCGGCCTCGACGGCGTTGACCTCGCCCTTGATCACTCGGGGCCAGACGGACGCCATCATGCGGTCGAGCCGGTTGATCTCCAGGTGCAGCAGCTCCTCGGCCGCCATCGCCTCCTGCTTGGCGGCCCGCTTCAACGCGTTCGTGACGTCATTGGCGACGAGCTGCGGCGAGGAGTAGTTGAGCCGCTGAGCGATCACCGCGTTGCTGACCCCGGCGATCCGCATCTGCAGCGCTTGGTAGCGCCGCTCGTGCCGGGCCAGCTTCGTCTGGGCGTCTTCAGCCATGAGGGGAGCCGCCTTCCAATTCAACCAGCGTTACCGCTGGCGCTCTGCGTGTGTCCTCAGCGCCGCCACCACGATCTCCGCAAGCGGCGCCTCCCCGTCCCGGCTGCGGATGTCCGCGACCAGGCCTGTCACCTCGTCATGCTGGGCGGCCGTCAGCGGCACGATCAGCTCGACCGTTGAACCCGTCTTCGGGCGAGGAGGTGGAGCAGCGGCCGCGGCCTGCTCGAAGTCGTCGCCCTCGTCCTCGTCGGCCTGGTCGTCCTCGTCGTCGTCGAGGTCGCCACCGACAGGGTCCGGGGCTGGCGCGGGCCTTGGCGTGGCGGGCTCGTCCTGCACGATCTCGATGTCGTCGCCGAGGCCGTCGAGCAGGTCCGCGAGGTCCTCGTCCCGCCACCCAGTGCCGTCCAGGTCGGGCAGGCCCGACAGGAGCTCAGCGAGCTTGGCGTCATCATACGAACCGTGCTCAGCCATTCTGTTGTCGGCCAGGAGGATACGGAGCGCGGTCTCGTCGTCCACATCGAGCACCACAGCGGGCACGTGCTTCAGCTTCGCCTTGCGGGCACCGAGCCAACGGTGCTCACCAGCGATGATCCGAGACTGGGACTTCTGGACGATGACGGATCCGTAGAAGCCGTGTCGCCTGATCGACTCGGCGATGAGGTCCACGTCGCCCTGGTGCGGGTTGTCCGGGTGCGGCTCCAGCTCGTCCACCCGGACGATGCGGTACTCCTGCGCGGCGATCTCCGCCATCAGCCCTCCCCTGACGCCCTCGGGAGGGCCAAGTAGTCGACTATTCTGACCTGCGGCTTTGCGCGTTTCCGCAGGTCAGACTTCCAAGAGGTCGTCATCCCCGCTGACCTGCGGAGTCACGGCGTTTCCGCAGGTGGCGCGGTGAAGTCGTCGAACGGTACGTGGTCCACCACATGCGGCAACTCGGGCTCGACGATCTCGACCGTCTGCTCAATCACCCAGACGCCCCGCGCACCGATCTGCTCCGCGAACACCGCCAGGGACGGCTCCGACCAGCCGCCATCGCCGTCGCGCTGCACCTGGTCCACTGCTGGCTGACCATGGCCGAGCCGCTGGCCCCGGATCACTCTGTGTGATCCGGGGCCTTGCTGCTGAACGACTTGACGGGTTTTTTGGGTTCGTTGAGGTGCAGGAGATTGTAATCGTGGGCATGTCTGATGCTGTCCGGATGCCTATCGAGATAGGGCGTCGGATTTTTGCGTCGATTACCCATGAATGGAAACGAAAACACGTGAATACTGAAATTCGGCAATCGCGGACGCCGCGCCACAGGCGTATCGCGACGCTAGCTCTGGCCGCTGCGGCCGCCGGTGTCATGTTCGTTCCGCTAGGCCAGGGATTGGCGAGCGCGAGCGCGCGCTCCGCCTCCCTCCATGCCAACGCTGGGTACGTCTCAACGGAGAAGCTGGCCACAGGCTGCCCGCGCCTCGGCTGGTGCGGTGACGACTTCGATCACCACCACGGGTTCTGGCCTCACCACAGGTTCCACCACCACGACGACGACCACAACCACCACGGGTTCTGGCCCTTCCACAAGTTCCACCACCACGACGACAACCACCACCACCACCACGGTTGGTAGCCCGTGGCGCACAGGTACGGACGAGAAGGCCCGCCCGGGGATGGGCTCCGCGACGACGGCCTCACCGGAGGGCGCGGGCGTCTCTATAACACTGCGATCGGCGATTGAGTCGAAATCGTTCTCGCCTGCTCGAAAGGGTGGACGACGAATGCCGTGACGAATTATTTCGTCACGGCATTCGTCGGCTCGGGGTCATTCGGGCGAGCGGACTGAGCGCGCGGTCACCGGCCTGCCTATTCGCTGACCGCCACGCGCGTTTCTGGCGGTCGCTTTCTTGCTTGTTCTGCCTCAGTTCTGCCCGAGGGCGGCCAGCAATGGCAAATGACTACAAGTGACGACAAGGGTTTCCCCAGGTAGAAGCGGGCTTCCCGGGGAGAAGCCGCAGATTGGGTTTCGGCGTGCCGAAGATTTATACGATCTTCGAGGGCACGTCGGAGATCCAGCGATTGATGATCAGCCTCAATCTTTCACGATCTTGAGTGGGTCTGTTCCGCCTCTGGTTGATCATGGTTTAGGGCGCCGTCAGGGTTGACGAGCATGCCGGAAGCCCGGCGGGGCGCGCCGGTATGGGCCCTGGTGTCCC
>NZ_JADOGI010000044.1 GCF_015645445.1 Nonomuraea cypriaca
GGGCTCGCCATGTGGCGTAGCGGACGACGTGGGCCAGGGCTCGTACCGCTTCCTCGGGTGCCGCGTACGACGGGATCGAGCCGCGCGCGGGCGTCGCCGGGGCGTCCGCCGCGACCTGGAGCGACGGATGCATGCCCAGATGCCCGCAGAACGTCGTCAGCACCGGCTTGGCGATGTCCTTCGAGACGCGCAGCAACTCGGCCGCCACCTCGTCGGCGTTCCCAGGGATGGGCGGCATGTAGATCACGACCGCGGCGTCCACGTCGGGGGAGGCGAGTTCGCCGGCGAGGGCCGTACCGAACTCGGGGGCTTCTGCGGCGGGACCGAGGTTGACCGGCGGGCGAGGCTCGAGACCGGCGGAGATGCAGGCGTCGGCGGCCAGCAGGCCGAGGGCGTCGGAGTTGGTCACGAGGGCCACCCTCGGCCCCGAGGGCAGCGGCTGGTACGCCAGCAGCTGCCCCACGTCGAACAGCTGGATGAGGTCGTCGACCCTGATCAGGCCGGCCTGCTCGAACAGCGAGCTGATCGCCGAGTCCGGCAGCCTCAGCTCCTCCGCCGAGTGCCCGGTGGGAGTGCCGCCGCTCTTGACCACCACGATCGGCTTGCGCCGGGCGATGCGCCTGGCCAGCCGGGTGAACTTGCGCGGATTGCCCAGAGACTCCAGGTAGAGCAGGATCACTTCGGTCGAGTCGTCCTCGTCCCAGTACTGGAGCAGGTCGTTGCCCGAGACGTCGGCTCGGTTGCCCGCGGAGACGAACGACGAGATGCCCATCCCGCGCTGCGCCACCCGCTGCAGCAGGGCGGTGCCGAGCGCGCCCGACTGGCTGAAGAACCCGACCCGGCCCCGCCCCGGAACGGTGGCGGCCAGGGTGGCGTTGAGCCGGACGGCGGGGTCGGTGTTGGCGATGCCCAGGCAGTTGGGGCCGACCACGCGCAGGCCGTAGGAGCGGGCGAGGCGTGCCAGTTCGTCCTGCCTGGCCCGCCCCCGCGCCCCCGACTCGCCGAACCCCGACGAGACCACGACCAGCCCGTGCACGCCCTTCTCCGCGCATTCCTTGACGACGTCGACCACGCTCTCGGCGGGCACCGCCACCACGGCCAGGTCCACCTCGTCGTCGATGGCGCCCACGCTCGGGTAGGCCCGCACGCCCGCCACCGCCCGAGCCTCCCGGTGCACGGGGTAGACGGGCCCGGTGAAGTCGGCGGCGAGCAGGTTGCGCAGGACGGTCTGACCGACCCCGCCGGGCGCACGGGAGACGCCGATGACCGCGACCGAGCCCGGGGTGAGGAGCCGGGCGATGGACCTGGACTCGGCCCGGTGCTCGCGCGCCACCGTCACCTCGGCGGAGGTCTCGGTCGGCGTGAGGTCGAGCGTCATGCGTACGACGCCGTCGGCGAACTGGCTCTGGGCCGTGTAGCCGGCCTGGCGCAGCACGCCCATCATGCGCATGTTGGCGGGCAGGACGTCGGCGACGAAGTGTTCGATGCCGCGTTCGCGGGCGGTGGCGGCCAGGTGCTCCAGCAGCACGGAGGCCACTCCCCTGCCCTGGTGCGCGTCCTCCACGAGGAAGGCGACCTCGGCCTCACCGGGACCGGTGCGGTCGTAGCGGATGACGGCCACCATCTCGGTGCCGATGGTGGCGATCAGTGCGACCCGGTTGACGTAGTCGACGTTGGTGAAGCGCTCCACCTCTTTGTCGGACAGCCGGGGCCGGGGGCCGAAGAACCGGAAATAGATCGACTCGTCGGACAACCGGGAGTAGAAGGAGCGAAGGCGGTCGGCGTCGGCGGGCCTGATCGGGCGGACGTGCGCCGTCCCGCCGTCGGCCAGGACGACATCGGCCTCCCAGTGGGCCGGATAGTGTGCCTCCACAGTCACGAGCGTAAACCTGCATCCCACATGGCAAGACCGGGGGCTCCAGTTGGGCAACGCTTGTGCATCGACTGCGACCTGGTGTCCTGGGTCCGCCCCACGGGCAGCCCGGAAGCTGTTAGTTTTGCCGTGGCCAGGCTCGTTCTGAAGGCAGCAAGGTGGTGGCATCATGACGCGGGTCGTCGTGGTGGGCGATCTCATGACCGACGCGGTCGCGCGCGCCCGTTATGCGCTCGCCAGGGCGAGCGACACCCCGGCGATCGTGACCATGCATGGCGGCGGCTCGGGGGCCAACATCGCCTCGTGGCTGGCCGTCGAGGGTGCCGAGGTGGCCTACATCGGCCGCAGGGGCGCCGACATCACCGGGCGAAACCGCGACATGGAGCTGATGGGCTACGGCGTCGACGCCCGGCTCGTCATGGACCCGGAGCGGCCCACCGGCACCTGCGTGGTGCTCGTCACCCACAAGGGCGAGCGGACCATGCTGTCCGACCCGGGTGCCAACGCCGCCCTGTCCCCCGAGGACCTGCCGCGCGACCTGTTCGGGTCGGGCACGCACCTGCACCTGTCGGGCTACACGCTGATCAACGAGGGTTCGCGCGACGCCGGGCTCGCGGCGCTCGACCTGGCCCGCCGCGCCGGGATGTCGATCTCGGTCGACTGCGCCTCGTCGGCTCCGCTGGAGCGCACCGGGGCGGAGCCGTTCCTGGAGTGGACCAACGGGGTCAAGCTGCTGTTCGCCAACACCGACCAGGCCAAGGTGCTGACCGGCCGCGACGACCCGGAGGCCGCCGCCAAGGTGCTGACGGCGTGGTTCCCGCAGGTCGTGATCAAGATGAACGCCGAGGGCGCGTTGTGGTTCAGCAACGGCCGCCCCGACCCCGTACATGTGGCGGCCGACCCGGTCGACAAGATCGTGGACGGGACGGGGGCGGGCGACGCGTTCTCCGCCGGGTTCCTGCCGCCGTGGCTGGAGGGCAAGCCGCCGGCGGAGGCGCTGGCCTCGGGCTGCCGGCTGGCGGCCAAGGCGATCATGCACCTGGGCGCCCGCCCGCCGTTCTGATCTCCGCATCCCCCAGGCCAACGACCGGCCTGCTCCCTTTTCGACGATCCTTCCCGGGCGCGTACGCTCAGAAAAACGATCCCTCGCGGGCGCGTACGCTCAGGAGGTGGTGGCGAGGGCCAGCGGGAGGACCGCCGGAGCGCCCGCGTGGCGCACCAGCGCCGCCCCCAGCGTCATCGTCCACCCCGTGTCGACCCGGTCGTCCACCAGCAGGACGGGCCCGCCGCACTGAGCGATCGAGGCGCTCAGCTCCTTGGGCATGGCCAGTGTGTTCCTGATCGCCTGCACCCGCTTGGCGCTGTTGAACTGCTGTCCTGGCGTCCCCGCCCGGTAGCCCAGCTCCCCCAGGTAGGTCAGCCGCCCCACCTGCGCCAGCCGCTCCGCGAACGCGCGCACCAGCAGGGGCCGCGTCGCGGAAGGAACGTTGACCACGGCGACCGGGCGCTCGCGCCAGTCCCAGGCGGACAGGACCTGGACCACGGCCTTGAACATGTCGTCGGCCATCGGCCCGTCCGCGCCGTTGAGCAGGTCCCGCAGCCGGTTGCCCCACCCGATGTCGGTCAGCCGGCCCAGCGCCCTGCCCGGCTCCGCGCCCAGATCGGCCTTGATCCGCCCGGACAGGTCGGGCAGGCCCGTCGGCCACTGCTTGCGGGCCTCGATCTCGACTCCTGGCCGGCTCAACCGTTCGCGGGCGCTCTCGACGGCCCGCGCGCTGATCTCGGGTGAGCGGTGCCGGCCGGTGCAGTTGTCGCAGCGGCCGCACGGCGTGGCGCTGTCGTCGTCGAGGTGCCCGCGCAGGTACTGCTCACGGCACTCGGTCGTCGTCAGGTAGTCGAGCATGGCCTGCTGCTCGGCCCGGCGCTCGGCGGCGATGCGGGTGTAACGCTCGGTGTCGTACGCCCACGACTCGCCGGTCGCCTCCCAGCCGCCCTTGACGCGGCGTACGGCGCCGTCCACGTCGAGGACCTTCAGCATCATCTCCAGGCGGCTGCGGCTGAGGTCGACGGCCGTCTCCAGCGCGGGAGTGGACATGACGCCGCGCTCTTCGAGGGTGCGGAGCGTGGTGCGTACGACGGGCTCCGGCGGGAACGCCAGCGAGGCGAAATAGGCCCAGATATCGCGATCCTCGGTGCCCGGAAGCAGGATCACCTCGGCCCGCTCCACCCCGCGCCCGGCCCGGCCGACCTGCTGGTAGTAGGCCACGGGCGACTGCGGCGCCCCGACGTGCACGACGAAGCCGAGATCGGGCTTGTCGAACCCCATCCCGAGCGCGCTCGTCGCCACCAGCGCCTTGATCTTGTTGTTGAGCAGCGCGTCCTCGGCCGCCAGCCGCTCCGCCGGATCGGTCTGCCCGGAGTAGGCGGCCACCTCCAGCCCCTGCTCGCGCAGGTGGCCGGCGATCTCGTGGGCGGCGGCCACGGTGAGGGTGTAGACGATGCCGGAGCCGGGCAGCTCGTGCAACGTCTGGGCCAGCCAGGCCAGCCGCTGCTCGGCGGTGGGCAGCCGGACGACGCTGAGGTGGAGGCTCTCCCGCTCCAGCGGCCCCCGCAGGACGAGCGTGTCCGCGCCACCGGACTCGGCCGGCCCCGTACCGTCAGGGAGCAGCTCGGCGGGCAGGCGCAGCTGCTCGGCCACGTCACGGGTGACGCGCGCGTTGGCGGTGGCGGTGGTGGCCAGCACCGGGATGCCGGGCGGCAGCTGTGCGAACAGCGTCGCCAGCCTGCGGTAGTCGGGCCTGAAGTCGTGGCCCCAGTCGGAGATGCAGTGCGCCTCGTCCACCACCACGAGCCCGGCGCTCTCGGCCAGCTCGGGCAGGACGTTGTCGCGGAAGTCGGGGTTGTTCAGCCGCTCGGGGCTGACCAGCAGCACGTCCACCATGCCTTCGGCGACCTGGGCGTAGATATCGTCCCACGCCTCGGGATTGGCGGAGTTGATGGTGACGGCCGTGATCCCGGCGCGCTCGGCGGCGGCGATCTGGTTGCGCATGAGGGCCAGCAGCGGCGAGACGATGACCGTGGGCCCCTCCCCCAGCTCACGCAGCAGGGCGGTGGCCACGAAGTAGACGGCGGACTTGCCCCAGCCGGTGCGCTGCACGACGAGCACCCTGCGCCGGTCCACGACGAGTGCCTCTATCGCGGCCCACTGGTCGTCACGGAGCCTGGCGTGGTCGCCCGCCAGCGCCCGCAGGCGCTCCTCGGCCTCTTCCCTCAGCATCGCGGCATCCGGCGCTTCAATCATGTCTCTTTGTTACCAGCTTCCCCCGACACTGTGCGCGGCTCCGCGGCATAGGTCCTGCGAATACCCGGCCGTACGGGGCCCGCAGACGGAACGGAGTTCGGCGTCGAGTCGCGGGCACCCGAATACCTTCGGCACAATGTTCGACATGGCCCGACGCACGACTGCACCCCCGCCCGAGGATTTCGAGGAGCGGATCGTCGACATCGACGTCTCCTCAGAGATGCGCACGAGCTACCTCGAGTACGCCTACTCGGTGATCTACCAGCGCGCCCTGCCTGACGCTCGTGACGGCCTCAAGCCGGTGCAGCGGCGCATCCTCTACTCGATGAGCGAGATGGGCCTGCGCCCCGAGCGCGGCCACGTCAAGTCCTCGCGCGTCGTCGGCGACGTCATGGGCAAGCTGCACCCCCACGGTGACAGCGCGATCTACGACGCCCTCGTACGCCTCGCGCAGCCGTTCTCCATGCGTCTGCCGCTCGTGGACGGCCACGGCAACTTCGGCTCCCCCGACGACTCGCCCGCCGCCATGCGATACACCGAGGCCAGGCTGGCCCCGGCGGCGATGCTCATGGTCGAGTCGCTCGACGAGGACACCGTGGGCTTCAAGCCCAACTACGACGGCCAGGAGACCGAGCCCACGGTCATGCCGGCGGCGTTCCCCAACCTGCTGGTCAACGGCACGACCGGGATCGCGGTCGGCATGGCCACCAACATGGCCCCGCACAACCTCACCGAGGTCGTCGCCGCCGCCCGCCACCTGATCAAGAAGCCGGACGCGACGCTGGACGAGCTGATGAGGTTCGTGCCGGGTCCTGACCTGCCGACCGGCGGCTCGATCATCGGCCTGCAGGGCGTGCGCGACGCGTACGAGACCGGGCGTGGCACGTTCCGCATGCGGGCCAAATGCGCGGTCGAGCAGATCACGCCCCGCCGCAAGGGCATCATCGTCACCGAACTGCCCTACAGCGTCGGCCCCGAGCGCGTGGTCACCAAGATCAAGGAGCTGGTGACCAGCAAGAAGCTGCAGGGCATCGCCGATCTCAAGGACCTCACCGACCGGCACAAGGGCCTGCGGCTGGTCATCGAGATCAAGAACGGCTTCATCCCCGAGGCCGTCCTCGAGGAGCTCTACCGGCTGACGCCGATGGAGGAGACGTTCGGCATCAACAACGTCGCCCTCGTCGACGGCGAGCCCCGCACGCTCGGGCTGCGCGAGCTGCTCCAGGTCTATGTCGGCCACCGGATCGAGGTCGTGCGCCGCAGGTCCGAGTTCCGGCGCCGCAAGCGCGAGGAGCGCCTCCACCTGGTCGACGGCCTGGTCATCGCGCTGCTCAACATCGACGAGGTCATCCAGGTCATCCGCTCCTCCGACGACTCCGCAGCGGCGCGGACGCGCCTGATGGAGGTCTTCGACCTGACCGAGATCCAGTCCGCGTACATCCTGGACACCCCGCTTCGGCGGCTGACCAGGTACGACAAGCTGGAGCTCGACCGGGAGAAGGAGACGCTGACCGACGAGATCGCCAAGCTGACGGAGATCCTCTCCTCCGACACCAAGCTGCGTCAGGTGGTCTCGGGCGAGCTGGCCGACGTGGCGAAGAAGTACGGCACGCCGCGCCGCACCGTCCTGCTGGAGGCGCCGGGCGTCGCCCGTACCCCCATGGCGTCGCTCCAGGTGGCCGACGACCCGTGCCTGGCGCTGCTGTCCTCGACCGGCCTGCTGGCCCGCACCTCCGACGCCGAGCCGCTGCCGGGCGAGGGCGAGCGGTCGGCGCACGACGTGCTGATCTCGGTCGTACGCACCTCCGTACGCGGCGAGGTCGGGGTGGTGACGTCCCTCGGCCGGCTGTTCCGCGTCCAGGTCGTGGACCTGCCGACGCTGCCGCCCGCCGCCAACCCGCCGTCCCTGTCGGGTGGCCATCCGGTGTCCGAATACGTGTCGCTGGAGCCCGACGAGAAGGTGGTCGGCCTGGGCTCACTCGACCCGGACGGGCCCGGCCTTGCGCTGGGCACCGCGCAGGGCGTGGTCAAACGGGTCGTACCCGACTATCCGCCCAACCGCGACGACTTCGAAGTGATCACCCTGAAGGACGGCGACAGCGTGGTGGGCGCCGTGGAGCTGGTGTCGGAGTCGCACGACCTGGTGTTCATCTCCTCCGACGCCCAGCTCCTGCGCTTCTCCGCCGCGCTGGTGCGGCCGCAGGGACGGCCGGCGGGCGGCATGGCCGGGATCCGGCTGGAGGACGGGGCCAGGGTGATCTGGTTCGGCGTGGTCGATCCTGAACAGCCCGCGCATGTGGTGACGATCGCCGGCTCCTCCACGGCGCTGCCGGGCACGCAGGTGGGCGGCGGCAAGCTGTCCGACTACGCGGAGTTCCCAGCCAAGGGGCGGGCGACGGGCGGCGTGCGGGCTCAGCGGTTCCTGAAGGGCGAGGACGAGTTGCTCCTGGCCTGGGCCGGGCCCGCGCCTGCCAAGGCGGTGTCCGCGGTGGGCAAGCCGGTGTCGCTGCCTGAGGAGATCGGGCGCCGCGACGGGTCGGGCGTACGCCTCACCCACACCATCGGCGCCGTCGGCGGGGCCCTCGCCTCCACTCCTGAAGCCGTGGGCTCAGGCGCCGACCCCGCAACTTCCCTGGAGGACTGACCACCACTCACACGCCCGGCCGGAAGCCGGCCGGGCGTTGAGCGGTCTGGCCTGGACCGGCCGGGTCTTGGACGAACTGGCGTGGTGCTGGACCGGCCGGGCGTTGGACGGACTGGCCTGGCCTGAACCGGCCGGGGGTTGGACGGCCTGGCCTGGACCGGCTGGGGCCTGGGACTGCCGGGCGTTCGACCACCCTGGACGACCTCAAGGCGCTCATCGACCGCTTCGTCGACGCCTACAACCACCACCGCCCGCGGATCGGCTGGGCCTGGGACCGGCGAGGCCTGGACGTGTGTGATCCCCGGCGGAACCCGCACATGTGGTGGGCCGGCCCCGCGCTCGTCGGGACCAGCCCTCACTTGTCAGTTATGCCCGCGGCACCATTCATGCCCGTCGGGCCGTTATGCCGACGTTCTGCCGATTTATACCCCTCGCGCCCAGGACGGTCCCCTCGATCCTGGGCGCGAGAGCTCGCCCGGCGGCGCCGGATCAGGCGCGGCAAAGACAGAACGGGTGACCGGCCGGATCCAGGAACACCCGGAAACTGTCATCCTCGCTGGGCTGGTGTCGATGCTTGGTGGCCCCGATCTCGAGCGTCCGCTTCTCCGCCTCCTCCAGGTCCTCGACCTGGAGATCCAGGTGGAACTGCTGCGGCCGCTCGGGCTCCGGCCAGGTCGGTGGCCGGAAGTCGGTCGCGAGCTGGAACGCCAGCCGCCTGGGCGGCCCGCCATCGGTCACCACCACCCAGTCGTCCTCGACCGACGTGACGGGCCATCCGAGCAACCGCGAGTAGAACTCCGCCAGCCCCTTCGGGTCCGGGCAGTCCAGCACGACGCTCCGGAACTCCGCGATGCCACCCATCATTCACCTCTGACTCTCGTTTCGCCTGCCTGCTCGCGGACAAGAATGAATGCCATGGCTGCCAACTCGTTCATGGTCCCGCTCGGCACTCCCGCGCCCGCCTTCGACCTCACCGCGATCAACGGCGGCAGCGTCTCGCTCGGCGACCTCAAGGGCTCACCCGCCACCCTCGTGGTCTTCCTGTCCAACCACTGCCCGTACGTACGGCACATCGAGCGCGGCCTCGGGACCCTGGCCGCCGATTACGGCGCCAGGCTGTCGATCGTGGCCATCTGCAGCAACGACAGCGTGAACTACCCCGATGATGATCCCACACACCTCGCGGAACAGGCCGCCAGGGCCGGGTTCACGTTTCCGTACCTGCTGGACGAAACCCAGGACGTCGCCAAGGCGTACCGGGCGGCCTGCACACCGGACTTCTTCCTGTACGACGCGCAGCTCCGGCTCGCCTACCGCGGAGAGTTCGACGGCGCCAGGCCGGGCAACTCCGTGCCGGTCACCGGCTCGTCCCTGCGCGCGGCCATCGACGCCATACTGGAGGGCGACCCGGCACCCGAGGAACAGCACCCATCACTCGGCTGCGGCATCAAATGGAAGCCAGGCAACGAACCCACCTGACCCACCCCACAGGCCGGACATGCGGGGGCGCATCACTTCCCTCCGCCCTTCGCAGAACCCCCTGCGAAGCCCTCACCGCGCCCGGGACGGGTGACGGTGATCAGGCGGAGGTGGTGGCGGCGGACGGCAGGGCGAGCAGCAACTCGTGCGGCTCACCGCCCTGCCAGTGCCGGATCAGCCGGGTACCGCCCTCCCCCGGGTCGAAGCCCTCGCATCCCAGCGGCCCGAAGCACCCCGCGTCATCCAGCCGGAGAATGAGCGGATCATCCTCGGGGAGGCTGGCCGCGTAGGCGGCGGTGTCGAGGAGGGCCAGGGCGCACTTGGCGTTGCGGCCGTCGTCATTGGACTCCACCCGGTCGAGGCGGCGCCGGGCTTGGGCGCGGAGATACGCGGCGAGCGATTCGGACCTGGTCACGACTAACCTTCTTCGATCACGTACGTACGGTTACGACATCATCACGCAAGGTGAGTCATCTCCGTGGGACGTTTACCAAGTCCTGCCATTCGCCACCCCGAAGGCGACCAGCTTCAGGCTGTACAGGATCATTTGTGGCATGAGTGCGTTCGACGACCTATATGCCGCCAACGTGAAATTCGCCAAGAGATTCGGACACTCGGGTCTCACTGGCCGGGCAGTTCGCGGACTGGCCGTCGTGACCTGCATGGATTCCCGCATCGACCCGCTGGGGATGCTCGGTCTGAAGGCGGGCGACGCCAAGATCCTCCGCAACGCGGGCGCCCGGGTGACGGACGACGTACTGCGTACGCTGGTGCTGGCCGTCTACCTGCTGGGCGTCGAGCGGATCCTCGTGGTGCCCCACACCGACTGCGGCATGGCCAAGGCGACGGACTCCGACGTACACGCGCTCACGCTGGAACGCGGGGTGGACACCCGCAGCCTGGAGTTCCACACGGTGCCCGACCAGAACGAGGCGCTCCGTCACGACCTCATCCGCATCCGCTCCACACCATTCCTCCCGGAGGGAATCCCGATATCCGGCGCCATCTACGACGTCCACACCGGCCGCCTGACCCCCTCCCCGCACTGAGCCCACCTCACCACCCAGACGGCCATGCCCGGCCCGTTGCGGAGGCGCGCCGGGGAGGCTGGTGAGCGTCACCCTGGAGGGCCGGTCACCAACGACGGCGGGTGGAGCCTGTTCGGCTCCGCCGTAAAAGAACAAAGCAGTCACTGAACGGTGGCAGCACGAGCCGGCCGAACCCGCAGCCACCAGACGAGCGCATGGCTGGAGCGTCACCCTGGAGGGCCGGCTCCGCCGTACAGAACAAGACAGCCACGAGCGTGGCAGAACGGCTGACCGGTGTCGGGCGGGTTCGGTCTGATGTGCCCCGTCAGGCGTCGATGTGGTCGCGGTCGACTTCGGCGGCGCTGCTGACGATGAACTCGCGCCGAGGTGCCACCTCGCTGCCCATCAGCAGGTTGAAGATGCCCTCGGCCCCCTCGGCGTCCTCGATCCTGACCCGGCGCAGGATTCGGTGGCGCGGGTCCATCGTGGTCTCGGCCAACTGGTCGGCGTCCATCTCACCGAGGCCCTTGTAACGCTGCACCGGGTCCTTCCACCGCTTGCCGCGCCGCTCCAGGTCGCGCAGCACCTTCTGCAGCTCGGCGTCGGAGTAGCAGTAGATGTACTTCTCCTTGCCGCGCCCGGGGTTGGTCAACTCGATGCGGTGCAGCGGCGGCACGGCGGCGAACACGCGCCCCGCCTCCACCATCGGCCGCATGTAGCGGTGGAAGAGGGTCAGCAGCAGGCAGCGGATGTGGGCGCCGTCCACGTCGGCGTCGGCCATGAGGATGACCTTGCCGTAGCGGGCGGCCTCGATGTCGAACGAGCGCCCGGAGCCGGCCCCGACCACCTGGATGATGGCGGCGCACTCGGCGTTTTTGAGCATGTCGCTCACGGACGCCTTCTGCACGTTGAGGATCTTGCCGCGAATCGGCAGCAGCGCCTGGAACTCCGAGTCGCGGGCCAGCTTGGCCGTACCCAGCGCCGAGTCTCCCTCGACGATGAACAGCTCGCTGCGGTCGACGGCGTCGTTGCGGCAGTCGACCAGCTTGGCGGGCAGCGCGGAGTTTTCCAGCACGCTCTTGCGGCGCTGGTTGTCGCGGTGCTCGCGGGCCGCGATGCGGGCCTTGGCGGCTGCGACGATCTTCTCCAGAACGGCCCGCAGCGGCTGCTTGAACCCGCGCGGCGGGTTGGCGAACAGCTCCTTGAGCTCGCGGGAGACCACGTGGGAGACGATGCGGGTGGCCGCCGAGGTGCCGAGCACCTCCTTGGTCTGCCCCTCGAACTGCGGCTCCGGCACCCGCACCGTGACCACGCCGGTGAGCCCCTCGGAGATGTCGTCCTTGGTGACGGGGTCGTCGCCGTTCTTCAGCAGGCGGGTCTCGCGCAGCAGCTCGTTGATCGTGCGGACGAGACCGCGCTCGAAGCCGGTGAGGTGGGTGCCGCCCTTGGGGGTGGAGATCACGTTGACGAACGAGCGCACGGTCGACTCGTAACCCTTGCCCCAGCGGACCGCCACGTCCACGGTGAGCTCGCGCTGCACCTCGGTGGGCGTCATGTGGCCCTGGTCGTCGAGGACCGGCACGGTCTCGTGGAAGTGGCCCATGCCCTGCAGGCGCAGCACGTCACAGACGGGCTCGTCGCGGGCCAGGAACTCGGTGAACTCGGAGATGCCGCCGTCGAAGCGGAACTCCTCCTCGACGCGCTCCTCGTGCCTGCTGTCGGTGACGGCCAGGGTCAGCCCGGGGATCAGGAACGCGGTCTGGCGCAGCCGCACGTGGATCTCGTCGAGCGAGACCTCGGCGTCGGGCAGGAAGATCTGCTTGTCGGCCCAGAAGCGCACGCGGGTGCCGGTGACGTTTTTGGGGAGCTTGCCGCCCTCGCGCAGCCCGGACTTCTTCTTGAACTTGGCCGTCGGCCCCTCGCCGTCGAAGATGCCGGTGACGCCGCGGCGAAAGCTGATCTCCTGTCCGCGCGTCTCGACGTCGAGGCGCGCGGACAGGGCGTTGACCACGGAGGCGCCGACCCCGTGCAGACCGCCGGAGGCGCTGTAGGAGCCGCCGCCGAACTTGCCGCCCGCGTGCAGCTTGGTGTAAACGAGCTCGACGCCGGCCAGGCCGCTCTTGGGCTCGACGTCGACGGGGATGCCGCGGCCGTTGTCGCGGACCTCGACGGAGCCGTCGGGATGGAGCTCGACCTCGATCCGGTCGCAGTGACCGGCCAGCGCCTCGTCGACGCCGTTGTCCACGATCTCCCAGAGGCAGTGCATGAGCCCGCGGCTGTCGGTGGACCCGATATACATACCCGGGCGCTTGCGAACGGCCTCGAGGCCCTCAAGCACCGAGAGGTGACGAGCCGTGTAACCCGCCTCCACTAGCGTCACTCCAGCTCCCCTGGTTAGGCATCGAACAGGTGTGCGTAGCCTACCGTCCTTCCCGTAGGCGCGCGTACAAGCTTGCCATGGCCGCACGTTTGCCGTTACCAACCGGCTGATCATCATTACTTTGGGGCACATTCCGCTCTGGGCGTAGAGAGGGGGCGGTTGGGAACGTCCACGTCCGGTTAGATGTTGTCCAAGTGACTGACGCCAGATCCTCGCTTCGGCGGGGGTGACCCGAAAGGCGATACGTGACTGGAGCTCTCGCCCCCGTTAAGCCGCTGACGGCCCTCGACCGCTGCGACCGCTGCGGTGCCCAGGCCTACATTCGCGCGACCCTGCCTGTGGGTGGGGAGCTGCTGTTCTGCGCCCATCATGGGCGTCAGCACGTCGCAGCACTGCGTGAAAAGGGCGCCGACATCCTGGACGAGTCGGCTCGACTCAGCGAAACCAATTCGATTACCCCCAACGACGAGCGTTGACCTAGCGCTGGTCGTGCTGAGATAACCACATATTGTGGACGGCGGTTCTGGTAGACCCAGGACCGCCGTTTCCCATTTCCAAAGAACGCTCGCATGGACATCCCAAGGATCTCCAGACGGACACCGTCCCTCGTGACGAATGGACTCGCGACAGGCCTCCGGATCAGTTCCCCTGCCGGACAGTCGGATTCACGCCCGAGGCCGTCCATGACCCATGCGCCCGCAGGCCAGGCCCGCGGTTCGCCGCGCCAAGGGGAACTTCGCGTGATCCCCATGGACCCCGGGCGTCCGGCAATGGAATCCGGGGCCGGTGGGACAACTTTCAACCGCGACGACCATGGGTCCCAGGTCAGCCGCCAGCCGGTCAAGGATGCGCGGCGTAACGGCGCCCGGCCATGTGGCGGTCAGCGGCCGTCTTCCTGGAGGCCATGGCCACGTGCGGCGGGTGGCGCAGGCCCACTCGGCCCGCCGTAAAAAAATTCACCGGATCCGATAGTGGTACCCGCCCACCACGTCGAACCCCTCCGCGCGATACAGCGCCTGTGCGGCCGTGTTACCGGCCGTGGTGACCAGATAGCCGGTGCCGCCGCCACAGCGGCGCAGCAGGGCTCTCAGGACGTCTCTGGCCAGTCCCTGACGGCGCGCCTCCGGCCGTGTGGCCATGCAGTAGATCCCCACAGCCTCCCCCTGGGGCACCGCCCGCCCCACGGCGACCGCCACGCCGTCCCGCTCGACCGCCCCGTACCAGGCGGGCACTCCCGTGCAGATGCGTTCGGCGGCCTCGTAGCCGGTGCCGTAGCGTCCGTCCACCGCCCACCAAGTGTCCAGCCAGGCCTTCCAGGGACGTTCCTCGACCCGCACCTCGCCCGCGGGCGGCAGCGACGGCGCACCCGCCATGATCACTGTCGGGTCGGTCAGCTCGTATCCCCGGCGCGCCAGCTCCTCGTCGAGCCCGGGTACGACGCCCGCCCCCATCGAGAACACGCACCGTTCCCCGCGCTCGGCGTAGAACTTCTCGGCCACCTCGATCGCCGCGTCGAGATCGCCGGGCTCGTCCAGCGCCAGCACCGAGTTGGCCCGCTTGGTCACGCCGCCGGCGTAACGCAGCACCCAGCCGTCGTGGACGCGCTGCTCGTACGCGGGCCAGGCGGCATGGACAAGAAGGTCATAATTCACGAACGCAGCCTACTGTCCGTCCCCGCTGGCCTGGGCTTATAGGGTATGTGGTCGTGCTGATCCTGCTGCCGCCGTCCGAAGGCAAGGCGTCCAAGGGGAACGGTCCGCCCCTCGGCGAGTTGTCGTTCCCCGGGCTCGACAAGGCCCGCAAGCGAGTGACGAACGCGCTAATCCGGGCTTCCAAGCGGCGTGACGCGCCGGACGTGCTCGGGCTGACGCCGGGCCTGGCGGGTGAGGCGGCCAAGAACGTCGTGCTCAAGAGCGCCGCCACCCTGCCCGCCGCCGAGCTCTACACCGGCGTGCTCTACGACAAGCTCGGCCTCGGCAGCCTCGACGGAGACGCGCGGCGACGGGCGGAGGAGTCGGTGCTGATCTTCTCCGGGCTCTGGGGCGTGCTGCGGATCATCGACAGCATCCCGCCCTACCGGCTGTCGATGGGCGTCTCGCTGCCTCCGCTGGGCGGGCTGGCGGCGTTCTGGCGGCCGCTGGTGTCGAAGGAGCTGGATCGGCGGCCCGGTCTGGTGGTGGATCTGCGTTCGGCCACGTACGCCGGCGCGTGGCGGCCGGGCGGGCGTTCGGTGGCGGTACGCGTGTTCAGCGGCGGCAAGGTCGTCAGCCACATGGCCAAGGCCACCAGGGGCGAGATCGCCCGCACGCTGCTCCTCCATGACGCCGATCCCGCCACGCCCGGCGAGCTGGCCAAAATCCTCGCCGGCCTCGGTCACGCGGTCGACCTGACACCACCCGCACGCCCGGCACTCCCCTGGACCCTGGACGTGCACCTCACACCGCACGCCTGAACCCAGAAAAACCGGGACGCGTATCTCACACCGCACGCCTGAACCCCAAAGACACCAGAACGTACGACTCACACCACACACCCGAGCCCTCAGATAAACCGGGACGTACACCTCACACCCAATCCCAGAAACCGAGATGTGCACCTGGACCCGGACACGCCGAAGCCCCGCACAAACGATGTGCGGGGCTTCGGCGTGTCGGTCTGGTCAGTCCAGGTAATCCCTGAGGACCTGGGAACGCGACGGGTGGCGCAGCTTGGACATGGTCTTCGACTCGATCTGGCGGATGCGCTCACGGGTCACCCCGTAAACCTTGCCGATCTCGTCGAGCGTCTTCGGCTGACCGTCGGTGAGGCCGAACCGCATCGACACGACGCCCGCCTCCCGCTCCGACAACGTGTCGAGAACGGAGTGCAGCTGCTCCTGGAGCAGCGTGAAGCTGACGGCGTCGGCCGGGACGATGGCCTCGGAGTCCTCGATGAGGTCACCGAACTCACTGTCGCCCTCCTCACCCAGCGGGGTGTGGAGGGAGATGGGCTCGCGGCCGTACTTCTGGACCTCGACGACCTTCTCGGGCGTCATGTCCAGCTCTCGGGCCAGCTCCTCCGGGGTGGGCTCACGGCCCAGGTCCTGCAGCATCTGCCGCTGGACACGGGCCAGCTTGTTGATCACTTCGACCATGTGGACCGGGATGCGGATGGTCCGCGCCTGGTCGGCCATGGCACGGGTGATCGCCTGCCGGATCCACCACGTGGCGTACGTGGAGAACTTGTAGCCCTTGGTGTAGTCGAACTTCTCGACGGCCCTGATCAGACCCAGGTTGCCTTCCTGGATCAGGTCGAGGAACAGCATGCCGCGGCCGGTGTAGCGCTTGGCCAGCGAGACCACGAGCCGGAGGTTGGCCTCCAGCAGGTGGTTCTTGGCGCGGCGCCCGTCCTCGGCGATCCACTCCAGCTCGGCGCGGACGTCGACCGGCAGGCCCTCGACCTCGCCGCCGCCCAGCTGCTCCTCGGCGAACAGTCCCGCCTCGATGCGCTTGGCCAGCTCGACCTCCTGCTCGGCGTTGAGCAGGGGGACCTTGCCGATCTGCTTGAGATAGTCCTTGACCGGGTCGGCGGTGGCGCCGGCGGCGGCGACCTGCGCGACCGGGGCGTCATCGTCGTCGTCGGTGAGGATGAGGACCTCGTCCTCGGTCTTCTGCACGGCGACGATCTCGCTGGGCTTGGGCTCCTCTTCGGAGTCGTCGTCCGAATCGGACTCGGACTCGGGCTCGGCGACGATCTCCTCGTCCTCGACTTCGATGTCCTCGAGATCCTCTAGCTCCACGTCGCCGTCGAGCTCGATGTCCTCGTCGTCCGAGTCGGCCTTGGCACCCTCGGGCGCCTTCTGCTTGCTCTCGGCAGGCCCACCGTTCTTCGGCTCGGCCTTCTTGGCGGCGGCGGGGGCCGCGGCCTTCTTCGCCGCCGGAGCGGCCTTCTTGACAGGGGCCGCCTTCTTGGCGGCCGGCTCGGCTTCGGCGGTGCCCACGACCGCGGTCACGGTCTCGGGCTGCTGCTCTTTGGCGGCCGCCGCCGTCTTGGTCTTGACGGGCGCGGCGGTCTGGCGCTTTGCTGGACCTCGAGACTTCTTCTTCGGCGCAGCCGAATCCGCGGCGGTCACCACCACGGTCACGCCCTCTTTACTGAGGTTCCGCAAGAACGCGGCGGCGTGCGACATGGGGATGTCCGCCTCCTCGAAGGCCTGACGGACATCCTCAGACTCGAGGAAACCCTGCGAGCGCCCACGCTCGAGCAGTCGCTGAATGACGGGCTCGTTCAGCTCTTGTGGCTTCGAGCGAGTCGAACTTGCAGGCGACACGAACACCTCTCGAACGAACGCGTGGCGACAATGGACCCAGATGCCCGCTGGGGGGCTGTTGCCTCTCTCGGAGATCGGTGAGGCCGTGCGGACCGCGACGGACCTGCACAGCATTGTGGCATGACCCCGCACTCCATACGGCCACCTCCCGGCGGTTGACCTCCACCCTAGGCCGACCCAGACAGTAGTGCGTACGTAAGGGCGGCACTGATACCCGAAAGCAACCCTTATGACTGTTTCATTCAGTCACTCTTCGTGGCGGGCGGCACGTGAATGGCGAGCGCGGTAACGTCATCATCCTGTTCATATCCAGACAACATCCGGTCAACCAGGAAGTCCAGCAACATGTGCGGACTACTCACGACCTCAGGCGGCGCTTCGGTCACAACACTGCAAATCTCGGCGAGACCGGCATCCAGCCCGCGCTTCCTGTTCTCCACGAGTCCGTCGGAGTAGAGCACGGCGGTATGGCCGGGCGGCACCACGAACCGGAACTGCCTGCGGCTGGTCGGCCAGCCTAGCGGAGTGCCCGGCTCGGCGTCGCACAGGATCGCCGTGCCCTGCGGAGAAACCAGAACGGGTGGCGGGTGCCCGGCCAGGGCCAGCGTGCCCTCACCGGTGACCGGCTCGACGACCATGTAGGCCAGGGTGGTGACCTGCTCCTCTTCCTCCGTGGCCTCGAAGACGCGGTCGAGCCCGGTGAGCACGGCCGCGGGCGGCGGGTTGGTCAGCGCCAGCGCCCGCATGGCGTTGCGGATGCGGCCCATGCCCGCCGCGGCCTTGACGCCCTTGCCCATGACGTCGCCGACGACGGCCGCGACACGCCCGTCCTGCAGCACGAACGCGTCGTACCAGTCGCCGCCGACCTGGACGTGGCGGCTGCCCGAGCGGAAGCGCTGGGCCAGCACCAGGCCCTTGACCACGGGCAGGCGGTCGGGCAGCAGGCTGCGCTGCAACGTCTCGGCCGTGCGGTGCTCGCGCTCGAACAGGGTGGCCCGCTCGACCGCCAGCGCGCACTGGCCGGCCAGCGCCTCCAGGAAGACGCCGTCCTCCTGGGAGATCTTCTGCGGCCGGGTGAAGGAGAATCGCAGCGCGCCGAGCGCCCGGCCGGCCGCGAGCAGCGGCAACCCGACCCAGGCCCGCTCGTCGCTGCTGGCGAGGTAGTTGGCCAGGACCTCCTCGTCGCCGCCCGCCTCGAGCAGCTGCGCCTTCAGGCTGTCGGTCGACTCGGCGAACACCGGCCTGCGGCTGTTGACGGCCATGGTCATCACGCTGGAGTGGGACAGCGGGATCTCCTCGCCCGCCGCGCCGGAGGCCTCCGGGATGCCCTCGCCGTTGATCAGCTTGAGCGCCGCCCGGTCGGTGTCGAGCAGCGCGACCGCCGAACGGTCCGCGGCCAGGGCGGTGCGGCCCACGTCGATGATGACCTGCACCACCTGCTCGACCGTCAGGGCCTCGGCGAGCATGGCGGTGGCGCCCTGCAGCCTGGCGGTGCGCAGGGCGGCGGCGCCGAGCTGGTCGGTCAGCCTGCCGCGCATCTCCTCGGCCTCGCGCTGCGGGGTCACGTCGGTGTTGGCGCCCACCCACTCGACGACCCGGCCGTGCCTGATGATCGGCACGGCCCGCACCTCGAAGTGGCGGTAGCCGCTGGCGCGGGTGCGTACGCGGTAGTTCCACTCGAACATGGTGCGCCCGCGCAGCGCCTCCTTCCAGGCCTCCTCGGTCTGCTGGCGCTCCTCCGGGTGCACCACCTCCAGCCACCCGTTGGCGAGGTATTCCTCCAGCCCCTGGCCGGTGATGGCGCGCCACTGCGGCGCGTCCTCGACCACGGCGCCGGTGGGCGAGGTGATCCAGACGAGCTGCGACTGCGCCTCGACCAGCGAGCGGTAGCGCTCCTCGCTGCGCCGCAGCGCCTCCTCGGTCTGGCGGCTCTCGGTCACGTCGAGTCCGATCAGCGCGATCGCGCGCAGTTCGCCCGCCTCGTCGTGGACCGGCGAGAACGACAGCGACCAGTGCCTGGTGTCGCCCTCCGCGGACCGCACGCGTACGCGGCCCTCGGTGACGGGCGCGTCGGTCTCGATCACGGCCTGCACGGCGTGCGTGATGATCTGGCTGAGGTCGGCGGCCAGCGCCTCGACCGGCGGCCTGCCGATCATGCGCTCGGCGGGCACGTTGACGACATCGCTGAACACGTCGTTGACCCGCTGAACGCGGCCATCGCCGTCGAAGAACGCGAAGGCGAACTCGGCCTCCGACAGCATGCCCTTGAAGAGGGCGGAGTCTGAGATGTCCACATCCGACTCCCGGGGACGGGGAACGGAGGTCTCGGCGCTCATGGTCGGCACCTCCGTCGCGTGCCAGGGTCTCCCACGCGGCACATCTCCATAACTGTGTATCGGCGTAGCGCAGCTCCGGGCGACCGGATTCTGCAGTACATCATCGGCGATGGGCAGGTGCGGACGGAAGCCCCCACCGCCCGGTCGCTTCTAAGGTCAACGCATCCTGTCAAAGTCGCTCCACGTCGCGCAGCAAGATCAGGTTATAGCGCAGCTATTGGGCCTCGGGCGCGCGCTTGGCCTCCTGCTTGGCGGCGCGTACGCGGACCAGGCTCTCGGCGTCGACCACGTCGGCGACCGATCGGTGTGACCCCTCCTCACCGTAGAGTCCCGCTGCCTCACGCCAGCCTGATGGCTGGACCCCCAGCTGCTTGCCCAGCAATGCCAAAAAAATCTGGGCCTTCTGCTTCCCGTATCCCGGAAGGGCCATGAGTCGTTTCAACAACGCTTTGCCGTCACCGGCGTCCGCCCAGATCTTCTCAGGCCGGCCGTCGTAGTGCTCGACGAGGTAGGCGGCGAGTTGCTGGATCCTGGCCGCCATGGACTTGGGGTAGCGGTGCACGGCCGGCTTCTCGGCCAGCAGCGCGGCGAACGCCTCGGGCTCGAAGGAGGCGATCTCCGCGGCGGTGAGGTCGTGCCCGAGCCGCTGGGAGATGGTGTATGGCCCCGTGAACGCCCATTCCATGGGGATCTGCTGGTCGAGCAGCATGCCGACGAGCAGGGCGAGCGGGCTGCGGCCGAGGAGCTCGTCTGCCTCGTCCCGCTGGGCGAGCTGGATGCGCATGGAGACAGCTTCGCACGAATGAGCACCTCGTGAAGTGAACACAGGCGTCGTGGAGGCTTGACACCTGCCCGAGAAAAGGTGAAATGAGAGCGCAAGTCGCCCAGCAGACATTCCTGGGGGTTTGCCCCTAGGTCTCCAGAGGAATCTCACTTCTATGCTCGCTCTGGCTACACGGTTCCTGCGGGAGCCGGTCAGTCTCAGGCTGGCCGAAGAGTTCCTGACCGTACCCGTGGACACGATCGACCGCTGTGTCGCGGACGTGTGCGCGTGCGCGCAGCACCTCGGCGTCTCGGCGACCCCGGAGGTCGTCGAACGCATCGCCCGCGAGCACCTGCTCGCGATCGTGAACTCGGCGCCCCCGCCCCGGGGCGACCGATAGCGCCACTCGGATGAGCGCCTCCGGCACGACCTGCCCGATAACATCGGGGTCACCAGGCCGAGTTCTCCGCACCGTTTGCGCCTGGAATACGAGAGAGTGAGGGCGTGCGCCGACACCGACGAGATCCCCGGGAGAGCACCCCGCCAGACGACGTGTTCAAGGAGATGGTGCAGGCGGCTCGAGAGCTGCTCGCCGTACGCACTCCTCTCGACGCGGAGCTGATGGTCTCCGACATGATCGGTGCCTGGTGGGGCAGGCGGGTCAGGGGCGGCGACGTGGAGCAGGTGCTCGGTGAGGGGCTGGTCGACTACGCCGCCAAGGCCGGCACGCCCGCCTCGCTGACCTTGCTGATCTGCCTGGCCTATCTCGGCACCGCCCGTCAGGGCGCCAAGGCGGAGGGCGCCGCGCTGGCGATGATGGAGTCAGGCGTGGCCAGGCCGGGCTGGGCCGACCACGTGGGCGCGGTGAAGCCGGCCGGCTGCTACGTCTCCCGCGACGCGTACGGCGACCAGGACACGGTGATCTGCACGTTCGCCTACCGGTGGAAGGACGGCGCGCTGCCGATGGACCGGCACGCGCTCGTCATGGTCGTCGACTACAACATGAGCGGCATGGCCCGCGACGCCTGGGTGTCCTCGCAGGTCGACAAGCTGCTGGAGCAGGCCAGGGCCGAGGCCGCGGGCAACCCGATGCTGCTGTTCGAGGAGATCCAGCCCGAGCAGGCCAGGGCGCTGCTGGAGTCGGCGATGAAGGCCACCGGTGAGCCGAAGACGCCGCCCCCGGTGAGCGACAGCTACAGCGCCTACCACGCCTTCGCCCGCGCCAGGCTGAAGGCGCTGCCGCCCGGGCGCAAGCGGCCCGCGCCGCTGCACATCGAGGCGCCCTACAGCAGGGAGCGGCGGGCCATGCTGGCGGCGGAGTTCCTCGCCTCGGACGCGGCCGAGCACCTGTCGGACCCCTCGGCGGCCTCGCGGTGCGCCGACCACATCATCGACTACGGCTGCGAGCAGGACTTCAACCGGCCGATGCGGGTCAGCCCGACCAAGTGCGAGACGTTCCTGCTCGACTGGCTGCCGCGCAAGGTGATGCTGAGCGGGGCCGAGCAGGAGGCGATGCCGCACGTGCTGGCGGCGTGGGTGCGCTTCGCCGCGCACCGCACCGGGCTGCCGGAGCAGGGGCTCAAGGCCACGCTCGACGCGGTGTGGGAGGCGATCGGCAAGTTCCCCGAGGCGTACCGGGATCCGACGTCGTTCGGGCTTGACGGGCCGCTGCTGGCGCGGCTGCTGCCGGACGGCGACCTGTCGGCGCTGGCGCGGCGGGTCTTCGCGTTCCCGTTCCTGCAGGGCACGCACGCCGGCATCGAGCTCGACCACCTCAACCCGGCCGACGAGGGCGACCGGCGTACGTTACTCCAGATCGACCACGGCGGCACGATCGACCAGGAGCACCTGGCCTGGCACGAGGAGATCGCCACCCGGTTGTGGGACGGCGACCCGCCACAGCTCTGGGAGGCCGCGCAGCGGCTGCTCGACCTCGGGCACGACCGCCACGACGTGCTGCACGTGCTGATCGAGATCGCCGAGCGGATCGGCGGCGACCCCGACGAGCTGGCGGCGGCCCTCGACGACATCGCGGACATCCCGGACGAGATCTGAAGTCCCTGTTCCATGGCGATGTACGTGACTCGGACACTCCTCGTCGCGCCGAGGTAGCCGGTAGCGCCATGATGGTGCCATGGTGATCGACCTGAACGCGGACCTGGGTGAGGGTTTCGGCATCTGGCGCCTCGGCGACGACCTGGCGCTGCTCGACATCGTCACGAGTGCCAACGTGGCCTGCGGCTTCCACGCCGGCGATCCGGTGACGATCAGGCGCACCTGCGCGGCGGCCGTCGACCGCGGCGTGGCGATCGGGGCGCAGGTATCCTACCGGGACCTGGCGCACTTCGGGCGCAGGGAGATGGACATGGAGCCGGAGGAGCTGTGCGCCGAGGTGCTCTACCAGCTCGCGGCCGTCGACGGCATCGCCAGGGCCATGGGCGGCCGGGCCTCCTACGTCAAGCCGCACGGCGCGCTGTACAACCGGATCTGCCGCGACGAGGTCCAGGCGGCGGCGGTGATCGACGCGGTGGCCGACTACGACCCCTCGCTGCCGGTGCTCACGCTGCCCGGGTCGGTGGTACACGCGGTGGCGGCGGCCGAGGGCGTGCCGACGGTGAGCGAGGCGTTCGCCGACCGCGCCTACACGCCCGCGGGGATGCTGGTCTCGCGCAGGGAGCCAGGCGCGGTCATCCACGACGCCGCCGCGGTGTCGGCCAGGGCGCGCCGGATGGCCGTGGAAGGCTCTGTGACGGCCTCTGACGGTAGTTCCGTACCTGTCTCCGCCCGGTCCATCTGCGTCCACGGCGACACGCCTGACGCCGTCAGGCTGGCGCGCGGGGTGCGGGACGAGTTGCTGGCGGCCGGAGTGGTCCTGCAGGCGTTCGCGTGATCCGGACGGCCGGGGAGCACGGGCTGCTGGTGGAGACCGGCTCGCTGGAGCTGTCGCACCGGCTGGACGCGGCGCTGCGGGCCGAGCGGCCCGAGGGGGTCGTGGAGATCGTGCCAGGACCGGAAACCGTGCTCGTGGTGGCGCCGGGGGCGGATCAGGCCCGGCTGCGCGCGCGGCTGGCTGAGGTGACCGCGCGGGAGCGGGACCGGGGCGGGGCAGGGACCGCCGAGGGGCCCGTGGTGACGATCCCCGTGGTCTACGACGGCGCGGACCTCGATTCGGCGGCGGCGCTGGCGGGGATCTCCGTGGCCGAGGTGATCTCCCGGCACACCGGGCGTGAGCTGGTGGTGGGGTGGCTGGGATTCGCGCCGGGGTTCGCGTATCTCACCGGGCTCGATCCCATGCTGGAGCTGCCCAGGCTGGACACGCCGCGGACCTCGGTGCCCGCCGGTTCTGTGGCGGTCGCGGGGCCGTACTCCGCGGTCTATCCGACGGCGTCGCCGGGCGGGTGGCGGTTGCTCGGGCGCACGTCCGTGCGGGTGTGGGACGTGGCGGCCGACCCGCCGTCGCTGTTCAGGCCGGGGATGCGCGTGCGGTTCGAAGCCTCATGATCGAGGTGCTGGCGCCGGGCCCGTACGCGACCGTCCAGGACCTCGGCCGGCCGGGGCTCGCGCACCTGGGGGTGCCGCGTTCGGGAGCGGCCGACGTGGAGAGCATGAAGCTGGCCAACAGGCTCGTGGGCAACGCCGAGGGGCTGGCGGCGATCGAGGTGACGTTCGGCCTGGCCAGGCTGCTGTTCCTGGACGCGGCGTGGATCGCGCTCGCGGGCGCGCCCGTGGCGGCGGTGGCCGGGATGGGGGCGCCGTTCTGGGTGCCCGCGGGCACGGAGCTGCGCCTGGGCGCGCCCTCCCACGGGTTGCGCACCTATCTGGCGGTACGCGGCGGGATCGCGGTGGAGCCGGTGCTCGGGAGCCGGTCCACCGACTCGTTGTCCGGGCTGGGTCCCGAGCCGCTGCGGGCCGGCACGCTGCTGCCCGTGGGGCCGCCGGAAGGCGTCATCTCGGCGGACTTCGCGCCGCTGCCCGAGCCGCGGCCGGCCGTGTTGCGGGTGCTGCCGGGGCCGCGCGACGACTGGTTCGTCCCCGGGGCGCTGGCCGGGCTGTGCGCGGGGCCGTACACCGTGAGTCAGGACAGCAACCGCGTGGGGGTGCGCCTGCACGGGCCCGAGGTGGGGCGGGCCAGGGAGGGCGAGCTGCCGAGCGAGGGCATGGTGACCGGGGCGATCCAGGTGCCGCCTAGCGGGCAGCCGATCGTGTTCCTCGCCGACCATCCGCCGACGGGGGGCTATCCGGTCATCGGCGTCGTACGCGCCGCGGACCTGCCGGTCACCGCCCAGCTCAGGCCGGGGGACGAAGTACGCTTCACAGTTCGGCCCGGCCGCTGACACAGGTGACGACGGAGCCGCCCACCCACACGCCGCCGTCCTCCTCGGTCACGCGCACCCGGCCCGAGCGGCCGAGCACGGTGCCCTGGCTCGCGACGTACGGTGCCTTGGCCCGGCCCGTGCGCAGCAGCCACTGGGCCAGGGAGGCGTTGAGGCTGCCCGTCACGGGGTCCTCGACGGTGGTGCCGTGCACGGGCGTGAACGCCCGCACCTCGAACGCGCAGGGCGACCCCTCCGGGTACGGCCCCGCCACGCCCACGTCGTGCGGCACCGGCCCCGGCCGCAGGGCGAGTACCGCCTCGGCGTCCGCCAGCAGCACCGCGACCCAGCCGGGACCGTTGTCGGCCCACTCGGCGTCCACGATCTCATCCCGCCCGATTCCCAGGGACTCGGCGATCCGCTCGACGAGCGGCTCCTCCACCGGCCCCGACCGCAGTAGCGGCGGCGCCTCGAATGCCGGTCCTTCGCCGGTCTCGCGCACCCGTACCAGCCCGGCCGCGCACTGCTGGACGACCTCACCGGCCGTGCGCGGCACTCCCCCGGCCTCCAGCCAGGCGTGGCAGCTGCCCAGCGTCGGGTGCCCGGCGAAGGGCAACTCGACGGTGGGGGTGAAGATCCGTACCCGGTAGTCGGCGGCGGGGTCGTCAGGTGGCAGCAGGAAAGTGGTCTCCGCCAGGTTCGTCCACGCGGCGAACCGCTGCATCTCCTCAGTCGTCAGGCCGGCGCCGTCAAGCACCACGGCGAGCGCGTTGCCGCCGTAGGGGGTGGAGGTAAATACATCAACCTGGACAAATGGGCGCGACATACGGCTCAGTCTCTCAGAGGGGGCTTTTCCCGTTAACATGCGGCCTTCAGACTGAGCCGTGTGGCGGATTTCGATTTAGTGGTCCTGGGTTCCGGACCAGGTGGACAGAAGGCCGCGATCGCGGCGGCCAAACTCGGCCGGCGCGTGGCGGTGGTCGAGAAGCGGCACATGATGGGCGGTGTCTGCATCAACACGGGAACGATCCCGTCCAAGACCCTCCGCGAGGCCGTCCTCTACCTCACCGGCCTCAACCAGAGAGAACTGTACGGCGCCAGCTACCGGGTCAAGGACGACATCACGGTGACGGACCTGGGGATGCGGACCCAGCACGTGATCGGCCGGGAGATCCAGGTGATCCGCAGCCAGCTCTCACGCAACCACGTATCGGTGCTGCAGGGCACCGGCAGGTTCCTGGACCCGCACACGATCGGTATCACCGACGAGGAGGCCATGACCGAGGAGACGAAGGTCACCGCGGACAAGATCGTCATAGCCACGGGCACGTCACCCGCCCGGCCGGCCAGCGTGGAGTTCGACGGCAAGACGGTCATCGACTCCGACGCGATCCTGCACCTCGACCGGGTGCCCGAGACGCTGGTCGTCGTGGGCGCCGGGGTGATCGGCATCGAGTACGCCTCCATGTTCGCCGCGCTCGGCACCAAGGTCACGGTGGTGGAGCGGCGCGACCGCATGCTGGAGTTCTGCGACCTGGAGATCGTCGAGGCGCTGAAGTACCACCTGCGCGACCTGGCGGTGACCTTCAGGTTCGGGGAGAGCGTCGCAGGGGTCGAGCGCCGCCCGCGCGGCGCGCTGACGCTGCTGGAGAGCGGCAAGAAGATCCCGGCCGACTGCGTCATGTACTCGGCGGGCCGGCAGGGCAAGACCGCCGAGCTGTGCCTGGACGCCGCCGGCCTGACCGCCGACGACCGGGGCAGGATCTCGGTCGACTCCAACTACGCCACGACCGTCCCGCACATCTACGCGGTCGGCGACGTGATCGGCTTCCCCGCGCTGGCGGCCACGTCGATGGAGCAGGGCCGGCTGGCCGCCCAGCACGCGTTCGGCGAGCCGGCGGGCGGCATGCACGAGTTGTCGCCCATCGGGATCTACACCATTCCCGAGATCAGCTTCGTCGGGAAGTCGGAGGACGAGCTGACCCGGGACAAGGTGCCGTTCGAGGTGGGCATCTCGCGCTACCGCGAGCTGGCCAGAGGGCAGATCATCGGCGACTCGTACGGGATGCTGAAGCTGCTGGTGTCCTCGCTCGACCGGCGGCTGCTCGGCGTGCACGTGTTCGGGACGGGGGCCACGGAGCTGCTGCACATCGGGCAGACGCTGATGGGCTGCGGCGGCACGGTCGACTACCTGGTCAACGCCGTGTTCAACTACCCGACGCTGTCGGAGTCGTACAAGGTGGCGGCGCTGGACGCCATGAACAAGATGCGGACGGTCGCCCGGCTCGCCTCGGACAGGTGAGCCGGACGGCCTTCGTCAGGACAGCGTCCACTTCTGGTTGGCGGCACCCGTGCAGGTCCAGATCTGCAGGCGGGTGCCGTCGGCACTGGTGTTGCCTGTGACGTCGGCGCACTTGTCAGCGGCGGGGTTGACCAGGTCCCTGCCCGCCGTGTGGGTCCACTGCTGGTTGGCGGCGCCCGTACACGACCAGAGTTGCAGCCTGCTGCCGTCGGCGGTGCCGTGGTCGGCGACGTCGAGGCACTTGCCGAGCGCGCGCAGCGTGCCGTCGCCTGGCCGGGTCCACCGCTGCGCGGCGCTGCCGTTGCAGGTGTGGAGCTGCACGGCCGTGCCGTCCGCGCTGCTGCCTCCGGCCACGTCGACGCACTTGCCCGCCAGGCCGGTGATCGTGCCGCCAGAGGCGCCCGACGGCGTGCCCGACCAGGTGAACGTGGCGGTGGTGCGAGCGGGCAGCGTGTAGACGAACGACTGGCCGCCCCAGTCGACCCTGATCGACTGCGCCGACGTGCCGCCGTTGTGGGCGATCAGCGCCTTGGAGCCGTCGGGGTTGCGCCAGGCGACGTTCTGGACCGTGCCGTTCGCGGTCGAGTCGATCCGGTACGCCCCCGGCTTGACGAACTTGGTGAGGTGGCCGGTCGTGTAGTACTCGATCGTGTAGTCCACCTGGCCCGCGCGGGCGCCGCCCTCCTGGACGGTGATCAGGCCGGTGCAGGTGCCGCAGCCGCCGTTGTGCGGGCCCATGTTCTGGTTCAGCGCGAGACTCCACTTGACCAGGCTGCTGCTCCAGTTGCGGGCGTAGGTGACGATGTCGGCCATGTCCTCGTTGTGCTGGTTGCCGATCCAGGTGCCGCCCGAGTGCTCGGTGCTGAACTGCGGCACCGACGGATACTGGCCGTGCACCTGCGTGCCGACCGCCGGGTCACCGTAGTAGCCGTGCCAGGCGATGCCGCCGAACAACGGGTCGTTCCTGATCGCGGCGTCCGCCAGGATCGGGCTGCCGATCTGGCCGTAGTCGCCGTAGTTCCAGTCGTGTACGAGCACCTTCGTGGTGATGCCGGCCGCACGGAACGCCGGGAAGACGAAGTTCTTGGTCAGCTCGATCAGGCCGGAGGCGTTCCAGGACATGCCCGGGTAGTTCATGGCGGTCGGGTTGGACGCCTGGCAGCAGTTGGGCTCGTTCTGGAGCGAGACGTAGTTCACCGGGACTCCGGCGGCCTGGTAGCTCTGGATGTACTTGACCAGGTACTGGGCGTACGTGCCGTAGTGCTCCCACTTCAGCCAGCCCATCTGGTCCATCCGGCCGTTGTCCTTCATCCAGCCGGGGGCGCTCCACGGGACGCCCTTGACCCGCAGCGCCGGGTTGAGCTGCTTGGCCTGGGCGGTCAGGAGCCGCACATTGGTGTCGTAGCCGTTGGCGCCGAAGTCGTTCAGGTCGCAGCAGGTGTCGTCGAGCGAGACCATGCCGGGGCGGGACAGGTCGGAGGCGCCGATCGGGTTGCGTACGAACGACAGCCCGATCCCCTCGGACGGCGAGAACAGCTTGCGCATCGCGGCGTCCCGGGTGGCCGCGCTGACCGGCCCGCCGCGCAGCAGGTACGCGGTCGTGTCGGTGATCGACGCGCCCCCGCCCTCGAACTGCTGGTATCTGGTGCCCTCGTTGACGGTGATCGTGTGGGCGGCGCCGCCGCCCGCGGGGCCGAAGGCGATCGGCGCCTGCTGCGCGAGGCCGCGCGTGACGGTACGGCCGCCGGAGTCGGACGTGGTGGTGAGCCAGACGTTCACGGGCTCGCCGGCGGCGAGGGCCGGGACCGGCACGGCCAGTCCTAAGACGGCCGCGGTGGCGAGCGTGAGCGCCCGCCGGAGGGTTCTGGACACGGCTGGGGCCTTTCTGGCAGGGGGTGATGCCTATGTAACAAATGAAACAAATGTGAAACAGGCTTCGCACTCAGCAGAACAACATGAGCCACCACTGTCGTCAAGTCAGCGGTCAGATGTAACAGATGAAACAGCGGGCTCAGCGCGGCACGGGCCCGGTGGAGGCGCGGACGATCAGCTCGGTGCCCAGCGAGACGTGCAGCGCCTCCAGAGTGTGCCTGCTGAGCAGCCGCATCAGCAGCGTGACCGCCATCCGCCCCATTTCCTCCAGCGGCTGGCGCACCGTGGTGAGGGCCGGCGAGGTGGCCCGGCTGACGTCGATGTCGTCGAAGCCCGCCACCGACAGGTCGCCGGGGACGCTCAGCCCCCGCTCGGCCGCCGCCCACAGCGCCCCTACCGCCATCTTGTCGTTGAACGCCACCAGCGCCGTCGGCCGCTCGGGCAGGTCGAGCAGCTCGCCGGCCGCGCGGTGGCCCTGCTCGGTGCTCGGCTCCGGAACGTTGCGCAGCAGCTCCGGGGTGGGCAGCACGCCGGCGTCGGCCAGCGAGGCGGTGTATCCGGCCAGTCTGGCCTCACTGGGCAGCCATTTCACCGGGCCGCCGATGATCCCGACGCGGCGGTGGCCCAGCCCGGTCACGTGGGCCATCAGCTTGCGACCGCCGGCGAAGTGAGCGGCCGACACGGCGGCGACGTCCTTCGGTGGCGGGGTCCTCGGGTCGATCACCACGAAGGGGAAGCCGCGGTCGCGCAGGCGTACGAGCTCCTCGCCCGGCTCCGGGGGCAGGATCAGGATCGCGCCCGCGACCCCGGGCAGACCGGGCAGGCCCGGCAGCACGGGCGCGCCCTGGGCGGCCTCGCCGGCGCCAAGGATCATCTGCCTGCCGTGCAGCTCGATCGTCTCCCCCACCGACGAGACGATGAGCCCGAAGTAGTCGCTCAGGACGTACGGGCAGCGCACGTAGACCGCGCCGGCCGCCGTCTCCCGCTCCGCGCGCGGCCTGGGCGCCTGGTCGCCGAGCCGGCCGACGGCGCGCAGCACCAGCTCGCGGGTCCGCGGGGCGACGTTGGCCTGGCCGTTGAGCACGCGCGAGACGGTGGCGATCGACAGGCCGGTCTCGGCCGCGACGTCACGCACCGTCGCGCGCGCCCGGCCGGCTCCTGCCGTCATCCACGCCCCCTGACCCCGCTTCGCCGTCAGGATATTCAGCGGGCGCGGCCGATCTCCACCCCGCGGTTCCCGGCTCGGCCCTCGGGGCCGTCACCGCCGCCGGACCGGTTCCTGGGAAGCCGGACCGGTTCCTGGGAGGAGGTGCCGCGGAACCGGCATCCGGTGGGCGTCTCTCAGGGCACGCCGGCGAGGCGTCCGCCGCGGGAGCGGGTCAGCCGGACGCGGGGCGGCGGCCGCGGGCCGGTGGTTTCTTACGGCCGGCCACCAGCGTGTCGCCCGGCGTGGGCGACGGCGTGGTGTCCTCGGCGCCCTTGGGGTCGCCGCTCTGTGGCCGCGGGCGCGGATGGGGAGCCGTGTCCTCGGTCCCCGACACCGCCGGTTTGTCCTTGGCGTCGGAGTCCTTGGTGTCGGAACTGTCCGGTTTTTCGGGCTCGCGGAAGGAGGCGATCACCCGGTCCGCCTCGCTGTCGGCGGCGAACTCGTCCGCCGCCTCGGACTCCCTGCGCCGGATCACGACCATGTGATCCACGGAGACCCGCCCGGCGCCGACGACGGCGAGAAGGAGGGAGGCGGCGCCCAGGAGGATCAGCTCGTTCATGCTGATCGGATTGAGCGGCGGCGCCACCACGAAGACGGCCAGGGCCTCGGCGAACAGGATCAGGCCGGTGGTCGACACCGCCAGCCCGGCGATCAGCAGCGCGCCGCCGATGAGCTCGGCGAGCATGGTGACCGTCGCCCAGGCGCCGGGCGCGGGGGCGCCCTGCTCGAGAAACCTCGCCCCGGTGATCTTCAGGCCGTCCTCGAGCTTGGCCCAGCCGTTGGCGAAGAAGATGCCGCCCACGCCTACGCGGGCGACTAAAGCAGCAAGATCACGAAGGGCCTGTTTCACGGTTATTGTCTGCCCTAAGCGGGACATAGCACACCTCAATCACGGCTGAGCAGCATGGCGACCACAACGGCCGTCAAACTGAGCAGGACGACACTGACGACCACGGTCGTGTGCAGGGCGTTGACGAAGGCCCACCGGGCGGCGTCGAGCAGCGCCCCGCCCGCGCTGCCGCCGACCTGGTCCGCGACGTGCGCGGCCGAGGCGAGCGACTGCCTGGCCTGGTCCATGCCTCCGTCGGAGACCCCGGGCACCGGGGGCAGACCTGGCGCGTACACGATCGTGGTGACCGTGCCGAGCACGGCCACGCCCAGGCCGGCGCCCAGTTCGTACGCCGTCTCCTCGATCGCCGCGGCGCCGCCCGCCTGGGACTCCGACGCGGAGGACATGATCGTGTCGGAGGCGGCGAGCAGCGCCACCTGCACCCCGAACCCGATGCCGACGAAGCAGATCGCCAGCATCACGGGATGGCCCTCGACGCCCCAGCCCAGCGTGGGGGTCAGGGCGAGCGCGACGAGGCCGAGCCCGCCGCTCATCGTGGCCCGCATGCCGATCCGCGACAGGATGTGGGCCGCGGCGAGCCCGCCGAGCACGGCCGACACCACCAGCGGCAGCATCCGGATCGCGGCGCGCAGCGGGCTGTCACCGAGCACGAGTTGAAGGTATTGGGCGAGCATGAGCTGCAGCCCCACCAGCGCGAAAACGCCGAGCAACACGCCCGCGACGCCGGTGGTGAAGTCGCGCCTGCGGAACAGCCCGACCTCCAGCAACGGCGTTCGCAGCCGCGTCTGCCGCCGGACGAACACGACAAGAAGCCCGAGACCGCCCAGGAACACCAGCAGGGACGCCCACAGCGGCATGAGACTGCCTGAACCCGCCTCCTTCAGCCCGAAGGCCAGCGCGAGGATGCCGGCCACCGACAACACCGCGCTGACGGCGTCCCAGGAGCCCCGTTGGCGCTCGCGCGACTCGGGCAGCAGGCGTACGGCGGCGGGCAGCAGCACGAGCAGGATCGGCACGTTGATGAGGAAGACGGCGCCCCACCAGACGCCGACGAGGATCCCGCCGATGAGCGGCCCCACGGCCGCGCCGGCGGCGGCGACCGCGCTCCAGACGCCCAGGGCGATGGCGCGCTCTCGCCGGTCGGTGAACACCTGGCGGATGAGCGAGAGCGTGGCCGGCATGATCATCGCGCCGCCGACGCCGAGCAACGCCCTGGCCAGGACCAGGGTCAGCGGGGTCGGGGCGAACGCGGCCGCCGCCGAGGCCACGCCGAACAGCACGAACCCGTACAGGACCAGCCGCTTGCGGCCGTACCTGTCGCCGAGCGTGCCGAACATGATCAGCAGCGGCGCCACCACGAGCGAGTAGATGTCGATGATCCACAGCAGCTGCACCGCGGAAGGTTCGAGGGCGGCGGTGAGCGCGGGCACCGCGATGTGCAGGACCGTGGCGTCGACGGTGATCAGCAGCAGGCTCGCGCAGAGCAGGACGAGGATGGACCAGCGGCGGTCGTGGCACTCCCGGTCGGCAGTCCGTACGGGGGGTGCGGCCTGTGTGACGGTCATGGGTCTCCTCGCAGGCCGATCCGTGTCACAGGGCCCGCTCGTGCTGTTGGTCGACAGACCTCGGAGCCGCGCACTCGGCTGCTCTTTCCGGCCGAGCTCCTTGACCTGGCTCCTCGGCTCCCGGCTTGCGTGGCAGCTTAGGCCATGTCAGGCACTTGTCATAGCGGTATCGGATGATCCGCCGTCCGCCGTACCTCTCTAGAGAGATACAGCCATATGTCGGGATCTATCCAAGATTCGTTCGGCAGTCGATCATGGGTTCCGTGGGGACCGATCCAAACACCAGAAATGACCACATTCCGGATAGGTCCTCACGTGAATGGTGTGAAGAGGCCCTGAACAGGCTGAACGCCGGCCGCCCCGAGTCCGCGCTCGACGCCGCGCGCCGGGCGGCCGACCTGGATCCCACCGCGGAATGGGCGCACCGGCTCATCAGCCTCGCCCACGAGCGGCTGGGCCGGGACGCCGACGCGGCGCGGCCTGCGGAACGGGCGGTGGAGCTGGCGCGCGGCTCCTGGGCGGCCCGCCTGCGCCTGGCCGCGATCCTGCGCCGCCTGCCCGGACGCTGGCGGGAGGCGGCGGCGCAGGCCGAGCTGGCCGGGAAATTCGCGCCGGAGGAGGCCGATCCCCAGGTCATGCTGGGCGACCTCGCCCTGTCGAGCGGGGACCACGCCCGTGCCGGTCAGGCGTACCGTGCCGCGCTCGCCATCGACCCCGGGCACCCGCAGGCCCACGTGAACCTGGGCCTGTCCCTGCTGCACTGGGATCACCCCCGCCCGCACCACGACCCGGCCTGGCCTGTGGACCCGCGCGAGACGGGCCGGGCCAGGCGCGCCCTGGAGGTCTGGTCCCGGCAGGTCCGCCTGCTGGTCGCCGTGGCCACGGTCGCCGTCGCCGTGTGCGCGCTCCTCTTCGACTGGGGCGCGCAGGCCAGGCTCGGCGGCTTCGCCGTACTGGTCCTGCTGGTGCCGCTCACGGTGAGGCAGGCGCGGCGGGTCGGCGTCTGGCCGTACGTGCCCGCGATGCTCAGCAGGGATCCCTGGCTGGGGGCGGCCGTCGTGTCGGCGGCGCTGGCGGTGGCCGCGTTCGCCGCCTGGCTGCTGCTGAGCGCGGTGCCCGCCGTGCCCGCCGCGTTCGACCCGGTATGGGCGGGGCTGGCGGGCATCGTGGTGCTGGGCTGGCCCGCGCTGGCGGCGGTGCGCGCGCTGGCGGAGGCGTGGCGCGGCCGTCCGCTCCGGGCGCTGGCCGAGACGGCGCGGGCCGGGCCGGGCTCGGCCGAGCGCACCGCCAGGCGGAACACCGGCGTCACGCTCTGGATCCTGCTCGGCAGGACCTGGTCGGTACTGGTGCCGCTGGCGGGCGTGGCGCTCGCGGTGGAGCCCAGGGCCGCCGTGGCCGCGGTGGCGGTGCCGTACCCGATGCTGCGCGGTTACCTGCGCGCCCGCCACCGTGACCGGTGGCTGTTCACCGCGACCTGCCTGGTCGTGCTGGCCGCCGCGGCCTGCGCGGCGGGCGGGCTGCTGGGGTCGGCGTGGGGCTGGCGGATCGGACTCGGCGCGCTCGGCGCGGCGACGGTCGTGTTCGTGGCGTGCGCGGCGCGCGCCTGGTGGCGGGGCGCGCCGGGGCCGTGGCGGTCCTCCCTGATCATGTGCGACCTGCCCATGGGCGCCGCGCCGTCCGTCGCGATGACCCCCGAGGTACGCCAGGCCTTCTCGTACGCCCGCAGCGTCGTCCTGTCCTACGGCGGCCCGCTCGGGCCCAGGGTCGTGGGCGCGGCGGCGTCCGTCACCTCGTCCGGCGAACTGCGGCTGATCGCGGGGACGGAGGCGTGGGAGGCGATCGAGGCCGACCCGAGGGTGGCGGTGTTCGCGGCGGACCCGCTGCAGCGCCGGTTCTGGGTGGAGGTGCGCGGCATCGCCCAGGCCGACTCGGACATCCTGCGCGTCACACCCAAGGAACTACTCGTGGGCGAATTCCCGGGCCGGCATCAGCGCCGCTAGCTAGAATCTTGTTCTATGCGTACTCTCCGCACTCCCGAGGAGCGCTTCGCGAACCTGCCCGGCTTCCCCTACGAGCCACGCTACGCCGAGGTGCCCGGCGGGCTTCGCATGGCGTACGTCGAGGCGGGCCCCGAAGGCGGTGAGCCGGTCGTGCTGCTGCACGGCGAGCCGACCTGGTCGTTCCTCTACCGGCACGTCATGCCCGAGCTGGCCGCGGCCGGGCTGCGCGCGATCGCCGTCGACCTGGTGGGGTTCGGCCGCTCGGACAAGCCGGCCGACGTCGCCGACCACACCTACGCCAGGCACGTGGAGTGGACCCGCGCCCTGTTGCTCGACGCGCTCGGCCTGCGCGGCATCACCATCGTCGGCCAGGACTGGGGCGGGCTCATCGGGCTGCGGATCGCGGCCGAGCACCCCGGGAGCGTCGCCAGGATCGTGGCGGCCAACACGGGGTTGCCCTCGGGTGACATTCCCATGCCTGACGTGTGGCACCGGTTCAAGGACACGGTGGCCAAGGCGCCGGTGCTCGACATCGCCCGGCTGGTCCAGTCGGGCTGCACGAGCGCGCTGCCGGAGGAGGTACGGGCCGCGTACGACGCGCCGTTCCCGGACGAGTCGTACAAGGCGGGTCCCCGCGCCATGCCCGGGCTCGTGCCGATCACGCCTGACGACCCCGCCGCGCCCGCCAACCGCGCTGCCTGGCGGATTCTCACGACGCTCGACCGGCCGTTCCTGGTGGCGTTCTCCGACCGTGATCCGATCACCGGCGGCATGGCGCCCATTCTCCGCAAATCGATCTCGGGCGCCTCTGGCCTGGCACATCCCGTGATCAAGGGCGCCGGGCACTTCCTCCAGGAGGACGCCGGGGCGGAGCTGGGGCGTCAGATCGCCGTTTTCGTGACCTCCACCTAGCGTGTCAGGCCCGCCCAATAGTCGGTCCGGTGCGGTATAACCGGGGGCGGACCGGGGAGGCGTGATGCGTGAGTCCGGCAGTGCCCAGACCGCGGGGCGGGCCACGGCGCGGGATCTGTTCGAGAAGGTGCGAGAGCGTTATTTCCGCATTCCCCCCGCCGCGCGCCGGGTGATCTACGTGGTCGTGCTCGTCGCCGTCATGGCGATCGGCGCGGCGCTCGGCTGGGATCTGCTCAAGACCTTCCCCCTCGTGGTCCTGCTGCTCGCGTTCGTGGCGCTGACCATGCGCTTCCCCCGCGCCGCCGCCACCGCCCTGGTGGTCGCCGGCTGGGTCGTCCTGGCCGTGCCGGTGTTCGGGACGCTGTTCCCGCCCGGGGCCTTCTCCCTGCACCTCATGGTCGCGCTGGCCCTGCCCGTCGCCGCCGCCGCGCACCTCATCCGCTGGGTGACGCCGTGGATGACCACCCTCATGGCGCTCGTCCCGGCCGGCGTGCTCGGCGCCGCCGTCTCCCCGATCTCCGACGTCGGCGCGCTCTGGACCGCCTACGCCGCCGCCTGCGCCGTGCTCGTCCACCGGCTCCTGCAGGCCCGCCGGGCCAAGGCGGCCGGCGCCGCGGTCGAGGAGCAGGTCCGGGTGAGGGTCCGCGAGGGCAGGCCGGAGCAGCCGCACGACAGGAGCGCCGCGCCGCCGCAGATCTCCGTCGAGGAGGCGCTCAGCGAGCTGGAGAGCATGGTCGGCCTGGCGCCGGTCAAGGAGCAGGTGCGCTCGATCGCCGCCTCCATCGAGGCGTCCAGGCTGCGGGCCGAGGCCGGCTACACCACCGACCGGCCGACCAGGCACTTCGTCTTCGTCGGCCCGCCCGGCACCGGCAAGACCAGCGTGGCGCGCGCGCTCGCCAAGATCTTCTACGCCTTTGGCCTGCTGCAGACCCCCTACGTCGTCGAGGCGCAGCGGGCCGACCTGGTGGGCGAGTTCCTGGGCGCGACCGCGATCAAGACCAACGAGCTGGTCGACAGGGCGCTAGGCGGGGTGCTGTTCATCGACGAGGCGTACGGCCTGGTCAACTCCTCCGACGGGCAGCCCGACAGGTTCGGCGCCGAGGCCGTGCAGACGCTGCTCAAACGGGCCGAGGACGACCGCGAGCGGGTCATCATCATCCTGGCCGGCTACGAGCAGGAGATGAGCGCGTTCTTGTCCAGCAACCCCGGCCTGGCCAGCAGGTTCGCCACCCGGGTGCGCTTCCCCGGCTACTCCCCCGCCGAGCTGGTCGAGGTCACCGAGCTGCTCCAGAAGCGCCGGGGCGACACGATGGACGACGAGACCGGGCGGGCGCTGCTCGGCCTGTTCGAGGACGTCCACCGGCGTGGCCTGGTCGACGAGCTGGGCAACGCCAGGTTCGCGCGCAGCCTGGCCGAGGCCGCCGCGCAGGCCCGCGACGTACGCGTGGTGGGCGCCGGCGGCACGCCGACCACGCAGGACCTGGTGACCACCACGACGCCCGACGTCACCAAGGCGTTCGACGAGCTGACCGCGCGCTTCCGCGGCTACGTGGCCACGCCCACCCTGGAGGAGGCGCTGGCCGACCTCGACGCGATGGCGGGCCTCGCGCCGGTCAAGCGGCAGGTGCACGCGATCGCCGCCCAGCTCCAGGTGGCGCGGATGCGGCAGGAGCGCGGGCTGCCCACGCCGCCGCAGATGCGGCACTTCGTGTTCGCCGGCCCGCCCGGCACCGGCAAGACCACGGTCGCCCGGGTCGTGGCCCGCATCTTCGCCGCGCTCGGCCTGCTGTCCAGACCCGACGTGGTCGAGGCCCATCGGGCCGACCTGGTCGGCCAGCACCTCGGCGCCACCGCGATCAAGACCAACGAGCTGGTCGACAGGGCGCTGGGCGGGGTGCTGTTCATCGACGAGGCCTACAGCCTGGTCAACCCCGGCTACCAGGGCGGCGACGCGTTCGGCTCGGAGGCCGTGCAGACCCTGCTCAAGCGCGCCGAGGACGACCGTGACCGGCTGGTCGTCGTGCTGGCCGGCTACCAGCGCGAGATGGACGCGTTCCTCGCCACCAACCCGGGCCTGGCCAGCCGGTTCAACCAGCGGGTCGCCTTCCCCAGCTACTCACCGCGCGAGCTGTCGGAGATCGCGGTGCTGCTGGCGGAGAAGTCCGGCGACACCTTCGACGAGGAGGCGCTGCGCGACCTCGACGAGGTGTTCGACTGGGTGTGCGAGGAGCGGCTGATCGACGGGCTCGGCAACGGCCGTTTCGCCAGGTCGCTGTTCGAGCGGGCCGCCATGCGCCGCGACGTGCGGCTGGCCGCCCACGCCGCGCGTGGCGGCGCGGCCACCTCGGCCGACCTCACCACGATCACGAGCGAGGACGTCCGCACCGCGGTGGATGAGATTTCCGGACGTTAACCATCTTTGAAGGTTGCGTGCGGCGCGACGCTCACATGGTGTAGCACTATGACTACGGTGAGCCGCGCTCAGCGGTCCACCGCCCGGTGGCGGAGTCCGCACCCGCCGTGGACGGCTTGGGGTGGTCCACGGGCGCGTCGCGGGGCTCACGCCTGCATGCCGTGCGCGTCGGAAGGGGAGCGATGGCGGGGTTCCTGGCCCGCAGGCTGCTCAACTACGCCGTGCTCGTCGTGGTGGCCGCCAGCCTCGCCTACCTGCTGGCGGCCACGGCACTCGACCCGCGCTCCAACTACGCCGACCGCACCCCCAAGCCGCCGCCCGCCGTGGTCGACGCCCAGCTCACCGAGCTCAACCTCAACGACAAGACGCCGCTGCTGCAGCGCTACGCCACCTGGGCGGGCGGCGTGCTGCACGGCGACTTCGGCAAGGCCGTCGCGGGCTCGCCGGTCAACGACGATCTCAAGCGCCGCATGGGCGTCACGTTCCGGCTGGTCGTGCTCGGGCTGGTGTGCGGGAGCCTGCTCGGGGTCCTCGTGGGCGCCCTCGCGGCGGTCCGCCAGTACGGCTGGTTCGACCGGCTCTCGACCGGCGTGTCCTTCGTGGTGCTCGCCGTCCCCGTGGTCGTGCTGGCCAACATGCTCATCCTGGTGGCGATCTGGGCCAACGACCGCGTGTTCGGCCACCAGGTGTTCCTGGTCAGCGGCGAGTACAGCGACGGGCACGACGCCGGGTTCTGGGGGCACGTGATCGACCGGCTGCAGCACCTGATCCTGCCCACGGTCTCGTTGTCCGTCGGGCTCATCGCGGTCTTCAGCCGCTACCAGCGCAACATGATGCTCGACGTGCTCGGGGCCGACTTCGTACGCACGGCCAGGGCCAAGGGGCTGAGCAGGCGCAGGGCGCTCACCAGGCACGCGCTGCGGACGGCGCTGATCCCCGTGGTGACCTACTTCGCGTTCATGTTCGGCGCGCTGCTGACCGGGGCGACGTTCACGGAGAAGATCTTCGGCTGGCACGGCCTGGGCGAGCAGCTGATCAACTCCATCTTCACCAACGACGTCAACACCGTCGCGGCCATCTCCCTGCTCGCGGCGGTCTCCGTGCTGTGCGCCTCGCTGGCCGCCGACCTGCTGCACGCCGCGCTCGACCCGAGGGTACGCGCCCGATGACGCTTTCCGACGAGGAGCTGGCGGAGGAGCTGACCGAAGGCGTCACGAGCAGGGCGCCGTCGCGGACGCGGGTGGTCGCCGGGCGCTTCTTCGGCTCGGTGCAGGGGTGGATCGGGTTCGTGACGCTGGTGCTGATGTTCCTGCTGGCGTTCGCCGGACCCTACTTCAGCAAGTGGAGCTACACCGACAAGGACTTCATGGCCTTCCTGCAGCCGCCGTCGGCCGCCCACTGGTTCGGAACGCTCCAGACCGGCGCCGACGTCTACGCGGTGACGCTGCGCGGGATGCAGAAGTCGCTGATCGTGGGGCTGCTGGCGGCGCTGGTGTCGACGGCGCTGGCGGCCGTGGTCGGGGCGTTCGCCGGCTACTTCCTCGGCTGGACCGATCGGGGGTTGAGCTGGCTGACCGATCTGCTGCTCGTGTTGCCCGGGTTCCTGATCCTGGCGATCATGTCGCCGCTGTTCGGGGCGGGTCAGTGGCCGCTGTTCGTGATCATGCTGGCACTGTTCCTGTGGATGGTCACCTCGAAGATCGTGAGGGGGATGGCGATCTCGCTGAAGGAGCGCGAGTTCATCCAGGCGGCCCGCTACATGGGGGTGCCGCCGGTGCGGATCATCTTCCGCCACGTGATCCCCAACCTGTCGTCGCTGCTCATCGTGGACGCCACGCTCAACGTCAGCTCCGCGATCCTCACCGAGACCTCGCTGTCGTACTTCGGGTTCGGGATCCAGCCGCCCGACGTGTCGTTCGGGACGCTCATCGCCGACGGTTCCAGGACCGCGTTGTACGCGCCGTGGACGTTCTGGTTCGTGGCGGGGCTGCTGGTGGTCACCGTGCTCGCGGTCAACCTCATCGGCGACGCGCTGCGTGACGCGTTCGACCCGTCGGCGAAGAGGGCGCGATGAGCGCGGTTCTGGAGGTCGGCGACCTCAGCGTGTCGTTCGGCGAGGTGGCCGCCGTACGCGGTGTCAGCTACGCCGTACGCCCGGGCGAGGTCCTCGGCATCGTCGGCGAGTCCGGCTCAGGCAAGTCCGTCACCTCGGCCGCCGTGATGGGGCTGCTGCCGCCGGGGGCGCGCGTCACCGGGTCCGTACGCCTGCGGGGCAGGGAGCTGATCGGAGCCCCTGAGCGGGAGCTGACGTCCTTCCGCGGCAAGAGCATGTCCATGGTGTTCCAGGACCCGCTGTCCGCGCTGACCCCCGTCTACCGCGTGGGCGACCAGATCGCCGAGGCCGTACGCGTCCACCAGCGGGTCAGCAAGGAGACGGCCATGGTCAAGGCCGTCGAACTGCTTGAGCTCGTCGGCATCCCGCATCCCGCCGAGCGGGCGCTGGCCTTCCCGCACGAGTTCTCCGGCGGGATGCGGCAGCGCGTGGTGATCGCGATGGCCATCGCCAACGACCCCGATGTGATCATCTGCGACGAGCCGACCACGGCGCTCGACGTCACCATCCAGGCACAGGTGCTTGAGGTGCTGAAGAGGGCCCAGCAGAAGACCGGCGCCGCGATCGTCCTGATCACGCATGATCTCGGGGTGGTGGCCGGCTTCGCCGACCGCGTCCTGGTGATGTACGCCGGCCGCCCCGTCGAGGTGGGCGACGTGGACGACATCTTCTACCGGCCGCGCATGCCGTACACCGTGGGCCTGCTCGGGTCCGTCCCACGGGTGGACAGGGGCGGGCGGCGGGCGCTGACGCCGATCGAGGGCAACCCGCCGTCGCCGGCGGCGCTGCCGCCCGGGTGCCCGTTCGCGCCGCGCTGCCCGCTGCGGATCGACGCGTGCGACGAGCGGGAGCCGCCGCTGTTCGACGTCGGAGCCGGGCACCGGGCGGCCTGCATCCGCTGGGAGGAGGTGCGCCCGTACACCCGCGGCCGGCACGCCGCGCCCGCGGGCCCTCCCGCGCGCCGGGCACGCGAGGAGCGGACGGTCCTGGAGGTCCACGATCTGGTCAAGGAATATCCGCTGCTGAAAGGCGCGGTGTTCAAGCGCAGGGTCGGCACGGTGCACGCGGTGGCCGGGGTCGACTTCGACATCCGGCAGGGCGAGACGCTGGGGCTGGTCGGCGAGTCCGGCAGCGGCAAGACGACGACGCTGACGCAGATCCTGGAGCTGGCCGCGCCGCAGGAGGGCAGGATCGTCGTGCTGGGGCGCGACACGGCGCGGCTCTCCGGCGGGGAGCGCACGCGGATCAGGCGCGACATGCAGGTCGTCTTCCAGGATCCGCTGGCCTCACTCGACCCCCGCATGACCGTCTACGACATCCTGGCCGAGCCGCTGCGTACGCACGGGGAGCGCCGGCCGGGGCGGCGGGTCGGCGAGTTGCTCGCCCTGGTCGGACTGGATCCGCCGCACGCGGCCCGCTACCCGCAGGACTTCTCCGGCGGCCAGCGGCAGCGCATCGGCATCGCCAGGGCGCTCGCGCTGGAGCCCCGGCTGCTGGTGCTGGACGAGCCGGTCTCCGCGCTCGACGTGTCGATCCAGGCCGGTGTGATCAACCTGCTGGGTTCGCTGAAGGCCCGGCTCGGACTGTCGTATCTGTTCGTGGCGCACGACCTGGCCGTGGTGCGCCACATCGCCGACCGCGTCGCCGTCATGTATCTCGGCAGGATCGCCGAGATCGGCCAGGTGGACGCCGTCTACGACGCCCCGGCGCACCCGTACACGCAGGCTCTGCTGTCGGCGATCCCGCTGCCCGACCCGGTACGCGAGCGCTCGCGGGAGCGGATCCTGCTCGAAGGCGACCTGCCCAGCCCGGCCCACCCGCCGTCGGGCTGCCGGTTCCGCACCAGGTGCCCGAAGTTCCGCGCCGAGCTCACCGACCAGGAGCGCACGGCCTGCGTGACCGTCGAGCCCGAGGTGCGGTCGCTGGGCGAGGACCAGGGAGCCGCCTGTCATTACGCAGAGAGGCGCGAAGTCATATAGATGTCGCTCAATCAGGAGGAATTGCCTCGATGAAAGCATCACGCCTTGTCATGGCCGTCGCCGTGGCCGGCTCGCTGTGCCTGACGGGCTGCGGGGGCGGCCCGCAGGGCGGCCCGGGGAGCCCGGGCGCCACCGGGGACGAGCGGACGATCAGGGCCTTCGACATCAACCCGCAGCCGCGTGACAAGGTCAAGGACGGCGGGACGCTGCGCTGGGGCATCAACGAGTTCCCCGCCCAGTGGAACCGTAACCACGTCGACGGCAACCTGGCCATGGCCGCCGTGATCAGCAACGCGCTGCTCCCCGGGCCGTTCTGGTCCAACGAGAAGGCGGAGATCTCGGTGGACCGAGACTACGTGCTCGCCGCCTCGGTCACGGCGCAGCGGCCCAAGCAGGTGGTGACGTACACACTGAATCCGAAGGCGAGGTGGTCCGACGGCAAGCCCATCACGTGGGCGGACTACCAGGCGCAGTGGCAGGCGCTCAACGGCAAGGACTCCGACTATCACATCGTCTCGTCCACCGGCTACCAGGACATCGAGAAGGTGGCGCGGGGCAAGGACGACCACGAGGTGGTGGTGACGTTCGCGCGGCCGTTCGGGGACTGGCAGGCGCTCTTCGCGCCGCTGCTGCCCGCCTCCACGAACGGGTCGCCCCAGGCGTTCAACACCGCCTGGCTGAACAAGATCCCGGTGACGGCCGGGCCGTTCAAGTTCGGCGGGTTCGACCAGACCGCCAAGACGATCACGCTTTTGCGCGACGACGGCTGGTGGGGCAACCGGGCCAAGCTCGACCGGATCATCTACCGGTCCTCGGAGCAGGACTCGCTGATCGGCGCGTTCAGCAACGGCGAGCTCGACATCATCGACGTCGGGCCGTCGGCTCCCGACTACGCGCGCGCCAAGGCGACGTCGGGCGCCCACGTACGCCAGGCGGCCGGCCCCGACTTCCGGCACTTCACCTTCAACGGGTCGAGCGAGCTGCTCAAGGACCAGAACGTACGGCAGGCCGTCCAGCTCGGCATCGACCGCCAGGTCATCGCGCGCTCCGACCTCCAGGGTCTGGACTGGCCGATCGCGCTGCTGAACAACCACTTCTTCATGAACACGCAGGAGGGTTACCAGGACAACGCCGGGAGTCTCGGCGTGCACGACCCCGGCAGGGCGCGGCAACTGCTGGACGCGGCCGGGTGGAAGCTGAGCGGCGCGGTCAGGCAGAAGGACGGCAAGACGCTCGAGCTGCGGTTCGTGGTGCCGTCCGGGGTCCAGCTCAGCAAGTCGGAGGGGGAGCTGGCGCAGAGCATGCTCGCGCAGATCGGGGTGAAGCTCACGATCCAGGCGGTGCCCAGCGACGACTTCTTCAGCAAGTACGTCATTCCCGGCAATTTCGACATAACGCCCTTCGCCTACATCGGGACGCCTTTTCCGGTTTCCAGTAGCTATGGGATCTATGCGAACTCGCCTGACGGGCGAACCTGGAACGCCAACTTCGGGCGTACCGGATCGGCGGCCATCGACCAGGCCATGAGCAGGGCCGCCCAGACGCTGAACCCGGCGCGGGCCGGTACACAGGCGAACAAGGCCGACAGGCTGCTCTGGCAGCAGGTCAACGTGCTCCCGCTCTACCAGCGCCCGCAGAACGTCGCGACCCGTGAGACGCTGGCCAACGTGGGAGCGCGCGGCTTCTACAACCTCCGCTACGAGGACATCGGATTCACGGGCTGACCCGTCGCCGGCGTCTGGCCGTCACTCGCTGCCTAGACGGACTAGGCGGATGTGTCTGCCATGACGCGGTCGACGATTCCCCTGGTGCCCTCCTCACGAGCGCAGTGGGCGCAGCAGTACCAGTGGTCGCCCGACTGGACCCCGTGCCCGATGACCTTGGTGCCGCAGTGCTCGCACATCGGCGCCATCGCCTCGATCGCGCACTGGAAGCAGTCGAACGTGTGCACCGCTCCCTGCGCGTGCACCTCGAACGCCATGTCGTAGTCGTTGCCGCAGGATTCGCAGACAGCCATGGTGATCCCCTTCGAAGTCCATTCCGCCCGGGGGATACCCGGTTCCGTGGTCTCCTTTCCCCAACGGCACCCCATATTCGCCCCGGGTCACGATCGGCGCAGCAGGAACCGGGCCACCAGTGGCAGCCCCAGGAACCCGAGGGCGGCCAGCGCGGCGGGCAGGCCGAGCCACCCGCTCAGCCACGCCACCAGGAGCGGGCTGACGACGAACCCCGTGTACGAGATCGTCGACACCCCCCACACCAGCGTCCCGCTCGGATCGTCGGCGGCCGACCGGCTGAGCAGGGCGGGCACCAGCGGGCCGAGCGCCAGCCCCGTCACCGCGAACCCGGCCATGGACGCCGGCACGCTGCCGCCCAGCCCGGCCAGCGCGATACCCGCGCCCCCGCCCACGCCGCCGACCAGGTACAACGCCCTGAGGGGCACCAGGGGCAGCGCCTGCATGATGAGCCGGCCGGCCGTGAGCGCCGCCATGTAGACCGACGGCGCGGCGCTCGACACGAGGGGCGTGGCGTCCCGATGCTCCTCGAGAAGCAGCACCGACCACTGCTCCACCGAGTTCTCGATGACGAGTACGCAGGCCGCGAGCGTCCCGAGCACGACGGCCGCGCCCCACAACCCGTGCCTGTCGTGCCCCGAGGCGGCGACCGGGGCACCGCGTCCCACGGGCAGGGCGATCAGCGGCAATGCCGCGGCGATCACGATCAGGGCCACCACCAGCAGCACGACGCCGACGCCGAGGCCGAGCGAGCGTGCCAGCCCGGTGGCCGGGGCGGCCACGATGACCGCGACGGGGAAGGCGGCGTGTACCGCCTGGAAGAGCCTGCGGCCGCTCTCGCGCTCGACGCGGCCCGTGGCGAGGTTCAGGACGACGTCCAGCGCTCCGCTGGCGGCGCCGACCACCAGCAGCGCCAGGGCGAGCTGCCACGGCGTGGCGACCAGGCCGATCCCGGCGACGGCGAGCGCGAACGCGACCGTGCTCACCGTCAGGGCGAGCCGCTCCCGTCCCCGCGCCAGCCGTCCCGCCAGGGCCATCGCGGGCAGCGCCCCGACCGGTACGGCGCTCAGCGCCAGCCCCAGATCGCCAGCCGAGATCCCCAGCTCCAGCTTGATGGCGGGCAGGAGGGCCGACCAGGAGCCCCAGAACACGGCCCAGGCCGCGCAAACCGCGATGAGCGGCATCCATATCCCCCTTGCGGTAAAGCTTCCTTGATATCCCGGGCAGTGACGGGTCCGTTTTCGTCCCTGATGTACGGCGGCTGTCACATCGGGGCGGGCTGTCGTGTCTTTGTAGTGGAAGGACGAGTTACGGAGATTGACATGACCCAGCGGATCAACATCGCCAAGCAGGTGCCCCAGGCGTACCACCACCTCCTGCAGGTGGAGGAGCTGCTGCGCGAGAGCGAGCTGCCGCGGAGCACGATCGACCTGGTCAAGCTGCGCGCCAGCCAGATCAACGGTTGCGGCTACTGCGTCGACATGCACAGCCGGGACCTGAAGAAAGAGGGCGAGAGCGACGAGCGCCTGTGGTCGGTGGCGGCCTGGCGCGAGGCCACGGTCTACACCCCGGCCGAGCGGGCCGCGCTGGCCCTGACGGAGGAGGCGACCCGGCTGGCCGATCGCGAGGCCGTGCCGGACGCGGTGTGGCAGCAGGCGAGCGAGCACTACAGCGAGCGGCGGCTCGCGCTGCTCGTCGTGGCGATCGCCATGATCAACGCGTGGAACCGGATCGGCGTGACCGCCCGGCTGACCCCGGGGACCTGACGCCGGCCGGGGAAGACCGGCTCACTCCGTGGAAATGCATTGAGCGAGCCGGTCTCCCCGGATTAGGTTGTCGCGCATGGCGGGCGACGAGCGCCCGTCAAGCCGCCCTCGAGATCGGCGGCGCACTGTGGCAGGAGGAGAGAGCGGACACGGTTCGGAAGGGGAGACCATGAAACGCGTCAGAGTCACGAAGTCGACACCCAAGCAGCGTCCCCGGCCGGTCATCGAGCTGGACCTGCGGTCGCCCGCGGGCCGCAAGCTTCCCTATTGATTTACTTCTTACACCGAACTTACGTGTGTTTCTGTAGATAACATCGGTAACAGAAATATCACGGGGGGCTCACGATGAAGAGGCTTGTGGCAGTGCCGCCGCACGTCGCCAGGCACAAGATCCGCGACATCCGATCGGCGGACCATCCCAAGCCGCCGGCCGATCCCAAGGTGATCGATCTGCGGGCCTACACGGGCAAGAACGTGATCCTCTTCCCCGGCCCCACCTCGGCCGCCTGATCGACCGGCGGCCGGGCTCAGCCGTAGAGCTTCTTGGCGTAGGACTCGCCGTAGTAGCTCTCGAGCTCTTCCAGGCTCTCTTCGACCTTCTGCACGTCCTTGACCAGCCTCGCGTGCGAGGGCAGGCCGTCCTCGCCCCAGCTCTCCGGCTTCCACAGCGCGGAGCGCAGGAACGACTTGGCGCAGTGGAAGAAGATCTGCTCGATCTCCACGACGAGCGCGAGGTGCGGGCGGTGGCCCTTGACGATCATCTCGTCGAAGAACGGGGCCTCGCGGACGAGCCGGGCCCGGCCGTTGACGCGCAGGGTCTCGTTGCGGCCGGGGACGAGAAAGATCAACCCCACATGCGGATTTTTCAGGATATTGAGGAATCCGTCCGCCCGACGGTTTCCCGGACGGTCGGGGATGGCGATCCTGGTGTCGTCGATGACGTGGACGAACCCGGCCGGGTCGCCCTTGGGCGAGACGTCGCAGCTCCCCCGATCGTCGGAGGTCGCGATAAGGCAGAACGGCGAGGCCGCCAGCCAGTCGCGGTCACGCTCGTGCAGGCGTACGCGTTCCTTGGTCGCCGCCCTCGGCATGACTTCGCCGAGTAAATCGCGCAACTCCGCCTCGGACCCGATCTCCGCCCAGCTCATGTGATCTCCCTTCGAGGGTTTCCGCTATTTTCTCAGGGGATCGGATCCAGCATCCGGCGGGGTGACCGCAGGGCGAGACTGACCTGGTCCTCCCGTGTTTCCGAGAGCCCGGGACCCGGGCGCACCTCGGCCTCCTCGATCGGGACGGTCCTCCCGCAGGTGGCGCAGAGCGTGGTCGCGTCGATCCTGGCGCCGCAGGTCACGTGGTGGAACAGGCGCCGGGGGCCGGTCTTCGTCAGGTGGCGCTCACCCCACTGTGAGATGGCGAGCACGGGCAGCCAGAGCTCGCGGCCCGTGGCGGTCAGGACGTACTCGTCGCGCGGTGGCGCGTCCTGGTAGCGGCGCCGGTCGAGGATTCCGGCGTCGACCAGCGTGGACAGCCGCTGCGACAGGACCGCCCTGGGGATGTCGAGATGGGCCAGGAAGTCGCCGTAGCGGCGTACGCCGTACATCGCGTCACGGACCACGAGCAGCGTCCACCGCTCGCCGATCAACTCCAGGGCCCTGGCCAGGGAGCAGTCCTGGCCGTCGTAGTTCTTGCCGAGTGCCATGGGCCCAGGATAGTTCATTCATTGAACCGTGATAACGTCCGGCAGCATGAGTTCAATGACCGAACTGACTTGGGGGCGGAAGACGCTCGCTGTGGCGTCGGCGGCGCCGCTGCTCGTGCTGACGAACTACACGGTGCCGATGGTGACGGTGCCGCAGACCGTGCGGGCACTCGGGGCCGGGCCGACCGGTCCGGTGTGGATCCTGGGGTCGATCGCGCTGGGATTGTCCGCGTTGCTGCTGGTCTCGGGGGGACTGGCCGACGACTACGGGCGCAGGCGGGTGCTGGTGGCGGGCACGGGCGTGCTCGCCGTCGCCGGCGTGGTGGCCGCGGTGAGCACGACGCTGCCCGTCTTCGTGCTGGCCAGGATCGTGCAGGGCGCGGCGAGCGCGGCCATGCTGGCGTCGAGTCTGGGCATCGTCGGGCACGCCTACCCGACCGGCGCGGAACGGGTTCGGGCCGCGGGCCGGTACGGCGCCATGATGGGGCTCGGCACCGCCGTCGGGCCGCTGGCGAGCGGGTTGACGGCCACGGTGATGGGCTGGCGGGCGATGTACTGGCTGATCGCGGCCTGCGCGCTGGCGCTGGCCGTGGTGTCGGCCCGGATGCTGGAGGAGTCGCGTTCGGCGACGCCGCGCAGGCTGGACGTGCCGGGGGTGCTGCTGCTCAGCCTGGGCGTGGCCGCGCTGGTCGTGGGTGTGACCCAGGGGCGAGTGGGGTGGTCGCGGCCGATCGTCCTGGTCGCGTTCGCCGCGGCGGTGGTCTTGCTGGTCGCGTTCGTCGCGGTGGAGCGGCGGCGATCGGCGCCGCTGCTCGACCTGGAGCTGTTCCGGCGGCCGGTGTTCCTCGTGGCGACGGGCGGTGCGCTGGTCGTGGGGGCCGCGGTGGTGGGGCTGCTGGGCTACCTGCCGACGGTGTTGCAGGCCGCGCACGGGCTTACTCCGCTGGTCACGGCGCTGCTGCTCGGCGTCTGGTCGGGGGTGTCGTTCGTGTCGTCGCTGCTCACCCGGTACGTACGGCTCCGGGCGGCCGGGCGGCTGGCCCTCGGCATGGGACTGAGCGCGGCCGGGTTCACCGGGTTGCTGGGCGTGGGGGTCGAACTGCCGCTTGCGCTGGTCGTCGCCGGGCTGGCGGTGAGCGGGGCCGGGTCAGGGCTGATCAACTCCTCGATCACGCATCTGGCGATCGAGAGCGTGCCCGCGCACCGGGTGAGCATGGGGTCGGGGGCCAACAACACCGCCAGGTACGTCGGCTCCTCCCTGGGCGCGGCCGGGGTGGCGGCGGTCATCGGCGGGTTCGGGCTCGGCCAGGGGACCGTGGTCGCGGTGGCCGCCTGCATCGGGCTGACGGGCGTCACCGCGATCGCCGCCCTGGCTGTGCGTTCCTGACCCCGGTCCTGATCCGCTCCCCGACTGTTCCGGCCGGCCTGTCCTGTTCCCCGGCTGTTCTGGCCGAGGAGGAGCCGGGGAGCGGGCCCGGCTTTACCAGCGGCGGGCCTGCGCCATCGCCCCCAGGAACGCGTCGCGTTCCAGGGCGAACCTGGCGGGGTCCATGCCCTGCCGCTCGGCCCTCAGATGCAGCATGGTCAGCTCGGTCGCCGCCTGCTGGTAGTCGCTCATGGCCCGGCCGAGCCCCGCTCCCCTGGCCTGCTTGCGGGCCGCCTTGCGCGCGGGCAACGTGCTGAGCATCCTGACGTCGGCCGCGGTCACGAGTCCGGTCTGCTCGTATCCGGGCAGGTAGAAGGCCATCCGCGAGACGAGGCCGCGGCGCTCGGCCACGGTCACGACGATGAGCAGGACGAGCGCCGCCATGATGACGAGGTACGCCACGCCGAGCCAGGCCAGCGAGCCCGTGGTGGCGGCGCCGTTCCAGAGGCCGTGCAGGAAGACCGCGGCCAGGTAACCGATCGGGATCGCGGCGAACCTGGCCGTGGTGCGGCGGGTGAGCGCGTACGCGACGCCGAGTCCGATCATGGAGGTGTAGACGGGGTGGCCGAGCGGGTCGATCAGCCCTCTCAGGACGAAGAGCTGGACCGCGCCGCCCGGGCCGTCCTCGCCGAACGCGAGCAGGTAGTAGCCGACGTTCTCCACGGCGGCGAAGCCGAGGCCGGCCATGGAGGCGTACACGATGCCGTCGGTCAGACCGTCGATCTCGCGTCTCCTGCGCAGAAGCAGCAGCAGCGCCGACCCCTTGAGCGCCTCCTCGATCACCGGGGCCAGGAAGACGGCGCCTATGGCGTCGACGACCTGGGTGCCGTACCCGGCTCTGAGGAACAGCGTCTGGCCCAGGACGGTCAGCGCGATGGCCAGCACGACCGCCACCCCGGCGCCCCACGCGAACGCGAACGCCAGGTGCAGCTTGGGCTCGGGCTCCAGCCTGTCGAGGGAGAGCACCGCGGCGAGCAGCACGGGCAGCGGCGCGACGGCCAGCAGCGCCGACAGCCCGAATCCGATCGGGCCGCCGGACGCCAGCATGACCGCCAGGACGGCGAGGGCGAGGATCCCCGAGACGACCAGGCCGATCAGGAGGGCCTTGCTGGGCCGCTGAGCGAGCGACGGAGTTGTCATGGGGGCGCCTCTCTTCCCGCTGGTCCGGCCACTATGGCCCCCGCGCCTCTACAGGCGCTTAACGGTTGGTTGATTCCCGGTAGTACGGATCCGCCACGACGGGCTCGCCTTCCGTGTACGAATACACCTCCTGGCCGGAGATGAACACCCGCAGCGCCCGGCTCATGACGTCCAGCGGGTCGCCGTCCCAGATGACCACGTCACCGTCGAGCCCCGGCCGCAGGGAGCCGACGCGGTCGTCGATCCCCATGATGGCGGCCGGGTCGTGCGTGATCGACCGCAGCGCCGTGGCCGGGTCCAGCCCTTCCTTGACCGCCAGCGTGGCCTGGTGGACCAGGAAGTGGATCGGCACGACGGGGTGGTCGGTGGTGATGGCCAGCCGGACGCCCGCCCGCGCCAGGATGCCCGGGTTGCGCAGCGAGCGCTGCCGCAGCTCCACCTTGGACCGGCTGGTGAAGAGCGGGCCGATGATGACGGGCACGTCCTTGGCCGCCAGCGTGTCGGCCAGCAGGTGTCCTTCGGTGCCGTGGTTGATCACCACGCGGTAGCCGAACTCGTCGGCCAGCCGCAGCGCGGTGGCGATGTCGTCGGCCCGGTGCGTGTGCTGGCACCAGGGCAGCTCGCCGTCCAGCACGCGGGCCAGGATCTCCAGCGTGCCGTCCCGGTCGAACGGCTTGTCCTCGGCCGCGGCGGCGGCCCGCCGCGCCTTGTAGTCCTGCGCCTTCATGAACGCGTCGCGGATCACCGCGGCCACGCCCTGCCGGGTGGAGGGCAGCTTCTTCTGGTCGCCGTAGACGCGCTTGGGGTTCTCGCCGAGCGCGCTCTTGACGCTCACCGGCTCCTTGATCAGCATCTCGTCCACTGACCTGCCCCAGCACTTGACCGCGACGGTCTGGCCGCCGATGGGGTTGCCGGAGCCTGGCTTGATCACCGCAGAGGTGACCCCACCGGACAGCGCGTCGGCGAAGGCCAGGTCAGCGGGGTTGATGGCGTCGAGCGCGCGCAGGCGGGCGCCGTTCGGATCCGTCATCTCGTTGGTGTCCTGACCGGCCCACCCTTCGGCCTCCTCGTAGACGCCGAGGTGGCCGTGAGCTTCCACGAAACCGGGCAACACCCAGCCGCCGCGGGCGTCGACGACGGGGGTGCCCTCGGGCACGCGTACGTCCGCGCCGACTTCGACGATCTTTCCGTTCTGGATGAGCACGGTGCCGCCGTCGATGGGATCGCCAACAACTGGTACGACATATCCGCTGGTAATAGCAAGATTCACGACTGGTAACCTATCGTTACATGGGTAGTGCGATCGCGCCTCGGTACGAACGCTGGCTGCTGGACATGTGGAACGGCGACTTCGAGCTCGCCCGCGACCTCGTCACCCCAGGCTTCGTCGGCCACTGGCCGGGCATGGACGTACACGGCCCCGACGGGCTGATCGAGGCACTGAAGCAGGGGCACCAGCCGTTCGACGACGTCACCGTCACGCTGGACGTGGGGCCGATCGTTGACGGTGACCGGGTGGCGGCCAGGTGGACGTTCGGCGGCGTCTACCGGGGCGGCATCCCCGGCGCGAGTGCGGCCGCGGGGACCAGGATCGCCTTCAGCGGGCACGACATCCTGCGGGCCGAAAGCGGCAAATTCGCCGAATACTGGGTGATCTCCGACGCCCAGACATTCAACCGGCAACTAGGGATAGGCTGACACCTTCCACGGGGAGGGGGGACAGGTGTCACTGGAGCAGGCTCCCGGCCCTCGCTCGCTGAGCGACGGGGAGCTCTCTCAGCTCCTGGCCGGGCAGCGGTTCGGCGCGCTGGCGACGAGCAAGAGCAGCGGCCACCCCCATCTGTCCACCGTGCTCTATTCCTGGGACCCCGGCCGGCGGGTGGTGCGCATCTCCACGATCGCCGACCGGCTCAAGGTGCGCCAGCTGCACCAGGACCCGCGCTGCGCGCTCTACGTGGCCAGCGGCGACTTCTGGTCCTACGCCGTGGCCGAGGGCGAGGCGGAGCTGTCGCCGGTGAGCGCCGAACCGGGTGACGAGGTAGGCAAGGAACTGCTGGACATGAGCCAGGGCGTCGCCGACGCCGACGCCTTCCTGCGGCAGATGGTGGCGGACCGGCGGCTGGTGATCAGGCTCCGGGTGTCACGGCTCTACGGGACCGCCTTGTCCGCGCTGTCCGGATAGCGCGGTCAGCAGCACCACCCTTGCAAGTTCTGTGGCACCGGCTTACCATCCGCGGGCGGTGGCCACGTACTGTCACACGGGTGACGGCGGGCAGTGGTGGTCGTTCGACGACGCCTGGTCGATCGGCAGGAAGACGGCCTGGTTGCGGAGCAAGGGCCTGCTCGGCGCGATGATCTGGGAGATGTCCGGCGACGCGGGCGTACTCACCAACGCCCTGGACACGGGCCTGCGGTGACCACCGGCGCGCGGGGTCCCTCCCCACCCCGCGCGCTCCCGCAGCTTTCGCCCTGCGCGCCGGGGCGTGTCGAATGCTCATCGGGCGGGCACCTGCGGGCTACCCTGCACTCAACCGCCGGTCACAAGATCCTGTCATCGTCGGGACGCAGCCTTCTCCCCCCACCCGAGGAGATCCATGTTCCGGCGACTCGTCGTCGTCCTCTCGACCGCCCTCACCCTCATGGCGGGACCGGTCACCGCGGCCACCGCCGCGACCCCCGTCAACGTCGCCCACCGGGGCGCGTCCGCGTACGCCCCCGAGAACACCGTCGCCGCCTTCGAACTCGCCGGCGCCCAGCGCGCCGACATGTTCGAGCTCGACGTCCAGGAGACCAAGGATCACGAGCTGATCCTCATGCACGACACGACCCTGTCCCGTACCACCGACGCCGAACAGGTCTTCCCCGACCTGGCCCCGTGGAACGTCCGCGACCTCACGCTCGCTCAGATCCGCAAGCTGGACGCCGGCTCGTGGTTCTCCTCCGAGTACGCCGGCGAGCCGGTGCCCACCTTCGGCGAGGCGCTGCGCGCGATGACAGGATCGCGCATGGGCCTGCTGCTGGAGATCAAGTCGCCGGAGCTGTATCCGGGCATAGAGGGCCGCATCGCCACGGAGCTGCGCCGGCATCCCGGCTGGCTCGCGCCGGGGCGCCTCACGGTGCAGTCGTTCGACTGGGACTCGATGCGCACGTTCGACGGACTGGTGTCGAGGGTGCCGATCGGGCTGCTCGGCACGCCGTCGACGACCGAGTTGCCGGAATTGGCGTCGTTCGCCGACCAGATCAACCCGCCGTACGGCACCCTCACACAGGCTTACGTGACCAGCGTGCATCGCCTCGGCATGGACGTCCTCACCTGGACGGTCGACGACCCGGACAGCATGCGCCGCATGCTCTCCTACGGCGTCGACGGCATCATCACCAACAAACCAGACATCCTCCACGACCTTCTCCGCTCCTGACGCCTGGTGAAACACCCCTGCGATCTGAGGCGGCCGCGGCGTGGTTAGCGTGGTGTGATGCGTGCTGTCTGGCTTGAAAAGATCGGCGGCCCCTGGTCGGTCATCAAGGTGGCCGATCCGGTGCCGCGTCCGGTTGGTGTGGTCGTGGACGTGGTGGCCGTACGCGTACCCGCCTACACGAGGCAGGTGCTGAACGGAGAGCTCGGCTACGACCTGCCGGCCCTGTTGGTGCCGGGGCCCTCGCCCTTCCCATGGTCTGCACGCGAAGAGTGCCCCTTGCCCTGAAAGCACGTTGACCTGGGCAAGGAGGCACTCTTCGCGGTCTAGCCGATCAGCTCGCTCATTCTCGTGCCAACCGGCGCGATGTCAGCTGCAGCCGCTGGTGGAGCCGCAGCCCTCGCAGACGTAGCAGCTTCCGGCCGGGCGCATCTTGGTGCCGCAGGTCATGCAGAGCGGCGCGTCGGCCGTGAAGCGCTGGTGGCTCTCCAGCGTCAACTCCTTGACGTCCGGGGCCGCCGACGCCTTCGGCCGCTCCTCGATCGGCGCCGACTGGGCCAGCGCCTCGCGGTCGACCGACTCCTGCAGCGCCGCCGGGTCCTCACCGCGCTGCTGCGCGGCCCGCTCGGCCGCCGAGAAGATGCCCAGGGCCGCCCGCTCGTCGTAGGGCAGGTGGTCGAGGGCCAGGCGGCGGAAGATGTAGTCCATCACCGAGGTGGCCATCCGGATGTCCGGATCGTCCGTCATCCCCGCGGGCTCGAACCGCATGTTGACGAACTTGCTCATGTACGTCTCCAGCGGCACGCCGTACTGGAGGCCGATGGAGATCGCGACGGAGAACGCGTCCATGACGCCCGCCAGCGTCGAGCCCTGCTTGGACATCTTGAGGAAGACCTCGCCGAGCCCGTCGTCCGGGTAGGACGAAGCGGTCATGTAGCCCTTGGCGCCGCCCACCGTGAACCGGGTGGTCATGCTCGGCCGCTGGTTGGGCATGCGCCGCCGGGTCGGCCGGTTGACCTCGATGACCTTGACCTCGGGCTCCTTGAGCTCCTTGGGCTCGTCCTTCTTGGCGCCGTTGCCGGCCGACAGCGGCTGGCCGACCTTGCAGTTGTCGCGGTACACGGCCAGTGCCTTCAGCCCGAGCTGCCAGCCCTCCATGTAGACCTGCTCGATGTCGTCGATCGTGGCCGACTCGGGCAGGTTGACCGTCTTGGAGATGGCCCCGGACAGGAACGGCTGGGTGGCCGCCATCATGCGTACGTGCCCCATCGGCGCGATCGCCCGCTCGCCCATCGCGCAGTCGAACACCTCGTAGTGCTCCTGGCGCAGGCCGGGGGCGCCGACGACGTGGCTGTGCTCGGCGATGTACTCGACGATGGCCTCGACCTGCTCCTGCTGGTAGCCGAGCTGCCTGAGCGCCCTGGGGATCGTCTGGTTGACGATCTGCATGGACCCGCCGCCGACGAGCTTCTTGAACTTGGCCAGCGCCAGGTCCGGCTCGATGCCGGTCGTGTCGCAGTCCATCATCAGGCCGATGGTGTTGTGGCTGACCAGGCCGTTCGCAACATAGGTGACGTTGTCCGGCACCGAAAGATCGTAGGTCGGCTGCACTCCGCCGTCCTCGTTGACCATGACCTCCTCGAACGCGTATCCGAGCGCGTGCGCCAGGCGCGTGTTCCAGGTCTCCTCGAGCAGCAGCCTCGCCGTCATCCTGGCGACACCACCGGTCTTGCGGACCGCCTGCATGATCGAGTCGCGCAGCCGGTGCCCGCGCGGTACGAGCTCCTCCCAGATCTCGCGCGGCAGGTAGACATAGTCCTTCTTGGCCGACCGCTCCGGCTCCGCGAACGCCAGCGCCTTGGCCTTGCGCTCGCTGATGAACCCGACGATCTCGTCGTAGTTGAGCGCGTGGTCGAGGTTACGCATGCGTACCTGATAAATGTCGCCTCCGAAACCACTGACCGTCGTCCTGGTGGTGGTGACGAGGCCAAGGGACAGCAGGAGCGTACGGATCTCGCCGGCGAAGGACTTCGAGGCCGTGCTGATGCTGGGGACACCCGCAGTGACGCTGCCGTCCGCCTCGAACAGGCCACGGAGGAACGCCGCGTAGACGACCACATCATTGGTCTCAAGGATCGCCGAGGGGATCCGGGGAGTCCAGCCCTTACCGGAATGGTCGACCCCCGGCAGTTCCTTGGCGAGGCCCGAGGCCTCCCACCAGCGAGCCAGCCGTACCGACTGAAGAACGACCTCCTGGTAACCCTGCTGCTGGGTGACCCTGGGCTCCAGGCCGAAGAGGCTCTTGGAGAGGATTCGCAGTCGTTCCACGACGTCGAGGTCGGTGTCCGCGACGCACATCCTGATGCCCTTGCTGTGCAGGCTGCCGTCGCCCATGAAGTAGCCGACCAACTCGGCAAGCTCTTCTGAAATGGCACCGGGCACCCGGACATTTCTGTCGCCCGTGTAGTAGGCCTGGTCGAGGACCGGGAGCGGAACCTCGCGCGGCTCGCCAACCAGGGTCGACAGCTGCATGGGCACCACATCGCCCTCACGCAGGTCGGCCATGCGCTTCCAAACCCACTCGCCGGTCGTCTGCTCGACCGCCTTGACCCGATGGGTAAGCGTGCCCTGAATCTGGTATCCGCCCTCGGTCGTGATGAGCCGGGTCGGCTCCTCGCCGTTGACGAAGAACTTGCTCGCCCGGCGGGGACCCTCATCCGTCGACACCTTCAGGTCCAGGTCCTGCCAGCGGTCACCGTACACGTCGGCGATCTCCGACAGCCGGACGAGACCGCGGTCGGTGGTGATCAGGGTGTCGCCGGTGAGGCAACCGGTCGGCGCCAGCAACGACGCCTGGGCGTTTCTGTAGCCGTTCTTCTCGCCGAGCTTGAGGCACTCCGACCACTGGCGCGACGCCTCGGCGTGGATCTTGGCGTCCATGGAGCCGATCGTGCGCAGGTCGTCGTTCGCCGCCGTGTGCTTGCGCATGACGCGCTTGTGCGGCTCCGCGTTCCTCGCATATCCGTCGTACGGCCCCACGACCCCGGCCAACTCGGCGCTGCGCCGGTAGGACACACCGGTCATCAGCGAGGTGATCGCGCCCGCCACCGCCCGGCCACCGTCGGAGTCGTAGGCGTGGCCGGTCGCCATCAGCAGCGCGCCCAGGTTGGCGTAACCGATGCCGAGCTGACGGTAGGCGCGCGTGGTCTCGCCGATCTTCTCCGTCGGGAAGTCGGCGAACGTGATCGAGATGTCCATCGCAGTGATGATCAGCTCGGTCAGCTTGACGAAGTCGGCCACGTTGAAGGAGTTGTCGTCCTTCAGGAACTTCAGCAGGTTGATGCTGGCCAGGTTGCACGACGAATTGTCCAAATGGACGTATTCACTACATGGGTTACTCGCAGTGATCCGGCCGGTTTCCGGGGTGGTGTGCCAGTCGTTGATCGTGTCGTCGTACTGCAGGCCGGGGTCGGCGCACTCCCAGGCGGCCTTGGCCATCTTGCGGAACAGGTCCTTGGCGTCGACCGTCTCGATGACCTCGCCGGTCAGCCGCGCACGCAGGCCGAAGTCGGCGCCCTTCTCCACCGCGCGCATGAACTCGTCGGAGACGCGCACGGAGTTGTTGGCGTTCTGGTACTGGACGCTGACGATGTCCTTGCCGCCCAGGTCCATGTCGAACCCGGCGTCACGCAGCGCGCGGACCTTGTCCTCTTCGCGCGCCTTGGTCTCGATGAACTCCTCGATGTCGGGGTGGTCGACGTCGAGCACGACCATCTTCGCCGCCCTGCGGGTCGCCCCACCGGACTTGATGGTCCCCGCGCTCGCGTCCGCGCCCCGCATGAAGCTCACCGGGCCGCTGGCGGTGCCGCCGCTGCTGAGCAGCTCCTTCGACGAGCGGATCCTGGACAGGTTGACACCCGACCCCGAGCCGCCCTTGAAGATCACGCCCTCTTCCTTGTACCACTCCAGGATCGACTCCATCTGGTCGTCCACGGAGAGGATGAAGCAAGCGCTTACTTGCTGTGGGGACTGGGTGCCCACGTTGAACCACACCGGCGAGTTGAACGCGAACACCTGGTGGACCAGCGCGTGCTTGAGCTCGTGGTCGAAGATCTCGGCGTCCTCGTCAGTGGCGAAGTAGCCGTGCTCGATCCCCGTCCTGGTGTAGACCCCGACGACCCGGTCGACCAGCTGCTTCAGGCTCCACTCACGCTGCGGTGTGCTCACCGCGCCGCGGAAGTATTTGGTCGTCACGATGTTGGCCGCGTTGACCGACCAGAACTCGGGGAACTCGACACCCCGCTGTTCGAAGTTGATCGACCCGTCGCGCCAGTTCGTCATGACGACATCGCGGCGCTCCCATTGGATCTCGTCATACGGGTGCACGCCGGGCTTGGTGAAGATCCGCTTCATCTTCAGTCCCTTGCGCTTGCCTCCGCGCGCCACGGAACCGCTGGCCGTCTCCGTCATGACTCCCCCTTCTCCGCCTTCAACTGTGTGATCTCGGCCTCGAAGTCCGCCAGGCTCTCGAAGCCGCGATATACCGATGCGAACCGCAGGTAGGCCACCTCGTCGAGCTCCCGCAGCGGGCCGAGGATCGCCAGGCCCACCTCGTTGGACGGGAGCTCGGCCGCGCCCTTGGCCCTGATGGCCTCCTCCACCCGCTGCCCGAGCTGCGCCAGTGAATCCTCACTGACCGGCCTGCCCTGGCACGCCCGCCGCACGCCCGCGACGACCTTGTCCCGCGAGAACGGCTCTGTCACCCCGCTGCGCTTGCTCACCATGAGGAGCACGGTCTCCTGCGTGGTGAATCGGCGCCCGCATTCCGGACAGGTCCGGCGACGCCTGATGGCCGCGCCGTCGTCCGTGGACCGGCTGTCGATGACCCTGGTGTCAGGGTGGCGACAGAACGGACAGTGCACGCTTTCGCCCTCCTAGGCGTACGGACACCACATGCCCGAAACGGTCGTACCGGGACGCTCGCGCACTCTCCACGGCTTGCCATGGAGAGGTCACGGAAACACAAGGTGTGGTGAACTACATCGGTGTAACTACTAGATGTTGTGGTCCAACCGTAGAAGCGTGCGACCATGAACGCAAGTTGGACGGCGCCATCGACCTGAAGTCGCTGATCAGCCCGCGCACCTCACCGGCTCTGGGCGTGTCGCCCTCAACGCAACGAGCCCGACCCCTGTTACCGCCCTCCGAAAACGCCCCTGAAGTCACGCCACGCCGTACCGTGAACAAACCTCAAAACGATACCGAACAC
>NZ_JADOGI010000440.1 GCF_015645445.1 Nonomuraea cypriaca
ACTTCCTACGAAGAGCGCACGGCATTTCCGCAACGGGAAAAGGATGGTGTCGTAACAATGCGTCTTTCCATGAGCAGAGTTCTGGTGGTCGCCATCGCCGGGTTATGCCTGGTCGGGTGTGGATCACAGACCGCGTCCAATGAAGCTGGTGGGGGCCAGGACCGGTCGTCGGACGACTGCCCGCTCACAGCGGAGGCACTCACCAAAGCAACCGCACTGAACTGGGAGCTGAGGGAGAAGAAGGAAGACCACCCTCTGGAGACCGCCGAATCGATCAAAGCGACGGTCTGCCTCTACACCGCCGCGGACGCCCCTCAGCGAGGCTCGGATCCTCTTGTCATGAGGGCAGACGTCGTCACCGGGGCGGATGCCGCCGCCGTCCGGAAGGACTTCAGCGACACATGCACCGAATACGGCGGCAAGGTTCGCAGCTCCGCCTCACCCGAGGGCGCCGTGGTGTGCGACCGAGACGGTTCCGTCGTGGAGGGTGTCATCGGCAGCGATGACCGAGTGGTGAGCGTCTACCTGGGCAACGCCGACAAGGCCACCGCCGCCAAGCTCACCCCCGCCTTCGATCAGATCCTCGCCGCCGTCAATTGAGCCCTGCCGAGCTGAATCGGGGGACCGGCGGCGACGAACTGAACGGCGGGAACGACACCGACTCCTGCAACGGCGGCCCCGGCAGCGACACCACGACGAACGACGAGTAGGCGACACGACCTCGACATGGTCTCGCTGCTCAATGGGCAGCCAGGCCGGGAAACCGCCGTGTTCGCACAAAAGTCTGGTCGAGCTTCGAGTCGAACACCCGGCTCAGGCTCGGGTCCGTAAGGAACCTCAGTGAGGACGACCCCGGCCGATCTCGACGTCATCGCGATCAACCCCCACGCCCCTGACGATCCGCAGCAAGGAGAACCAGATGAACACCAGTTCACGTGCGCTGATCGGAATCACCGCGGCGACGCTGCTGACGATGGCCGCGGTCCCCGCCTCCGCCGCCTCCGCCGCCTCCGCCGCCTCCGCCGCGGCCGGCGCGTCCGCCGCGGCCCAGCCAGTCGCCGCCTCCGATGAGCTCGATGCCGGTTCCGGGCGTGCAGGCCAGGCCGCCGCCGCGCCGCCGGCCTGGGGACCGTACTACTCGCCCGGCGCCAAGCGCGCCAAGACACTCGGCACCATCACCGCGACCGGCGAGGACCACGAGGTGATCCCGTCCGCCGCCACACTGACCGTGTCCGGCACCATCTCCGACCTCACCCGCGCCTCATCCCCCTGCGGATGGGCGGTGTTCAACATCGCCACGGTCAACCCGGCCGGCAACAAGGTGACCTGGAAGCGGCACCACGAACGCACCTGCGCCCATCGCACACCGAAGAAGTTCTCCTTCACCAACCACCGCGTCTACCAGGTCGAGCTGAAGGTGTGCGCCGAACGCCGGGCCGGCGAGCCGTCGATCCAGTGCACCGCCGACAACCCCGCCTGGAAGCGCATCTACCTGTCCCCGCACCGTTCGGCATGAAGCCGAGCAGTGACGCGCACCCACGGCCGGACGGCAACGGACTGCCTGAGAACGACCCTCTGCAAGGAGAATCATGCACATCCTCAACAAGACCGCAGCCGTCCTGGTCGTACTGATCGCGGCCGGCACCCCGATGGTGGCCGACGCGCAGGCGGCCCCTGCACGGGCTGCCGGCGCACAGGCGAAGTCGGCGTACGTCGCCTACCACGACATCTCCTCCGCCCAGCATGCGGAGCGCTCCACCACCCTGAGAGCTCAGGGTTTCACGCTCGGGACCCTCTCCGTCTCCGCCGGCCCCCGCTACGCCGCCGTGTGGGTGAAGGGCCGGGCTGACAGTCCGTGGGTGATCCCTCCCGGCCCGTACCAGGCATTACACCAGGACATGTCGGATAAGGAGTACCAGAGGCGTTTCGTCCATTACACGGCGCATGGCTATCAGCCGAAGGTCGTCACGGCGACCGGCAGTGGGGCCAGTGCAACCTTCGCGGCGCTTTTCGTCAAGGCGCGCGGCGCCTTCGAGGTCAGGCACGGACTCAGGCCGAACCAGCTCAGCGTCCGCAACATTCGTGCGCGCGCCAAGGGCATGTGGCCGACCTCGATCGATGTGTACGGCTCGGCGGCCGACCCCCTCTACGTCGCCGTCTGGTCGGTCAACCCCAATCCCAAGGGCAGAATCTGGAAGCTCACCACCGACATGACCCCCACCCAGTACAACGCCGAGTTCCAAAGGCGAGTCGATTCGGGTTTTCGCCTCACCAGCATCGCGGTGAGCCCATGGGGCACCTACACCGCCGTGTGGTTCACCGACGACAGCCTCGCCACCACCAGCTGGCACTCCTACAGCGGAATGTCGGCCGCCGGTTACCAGAAACGGTTCAACGAACTGAAGGCCAAGGGCTTCTACCCGTCCCAGGTCAACAGTGAGAACGGCATCTACGCCGCCGTCTGGGACGTGTGGCGGTGACACCAGGCCCGCTCAGAGACGACAAGAACAGAAAGGCAAACCTCTTCATGAAATCCATCCGCCGACTGTCGGCGCGCTCTTGCGCAGCGGTGGTCCTCCTCGCGGCGATCACCGCCCTGCCATTATCGACGCCCGCCCAGGCGAGCGCCCGCGAGGAGATCAGAACAGTAGGGGCGGCCGACTGGGACGGCGACGGCCACCAGGACATCGTGGCCTACGCCGCCAATACCGGTCTGTTGTGGCTCTATCCAGGCGAGAGCAAGCGCGGCTACAGCAGCCAGCAGCGGGTGCAGATCGGCACCGGGCTCAACGTCTTCGGGGCCGCCGACTGGGACGGTGACGGTCACCAGGACCTCGTGGCCGGGACCAAGACGTTCCCCTCCCCTTATCTGATGTGGCTCTATCCTGGGGAAAGCAAGCGTGGCTTCAGTAACCAGCCGCGCGTGCAGATCGGTCATGGATGGGACGGGTACTGGCTCGAAGGATTCGTGGACTGGGACGGCGACGGCCACCAGGACATCGTGGCCGTTGATGACGGCAATGGTCTGATGTGGCTTTATCCCGGCGAGAACAAGCGTGGTTACAGCAGTCAGGCGCGCGTGCAGATCGGTCACGGGTGGTGCGGGTATCGCCTCTCGTGTCAGGGAACCTGATGCGCGAGATTCCCCGCTGTACCGGCCGCGAAGCCACCCCGAGGCGCCGGACGTCGAAAAAGGTCGGCTGGGTAACCTTCGGCGTCCTGGTCATCGTCGCCCTCACCCTGCCGTATCTGAGTCAGGCGCTGTTCGACCCGTGGGCACTGTCGCTGACCGGCCGGCCCACGCTGCCCGGGTACTGGTCCGGCGAGATGTCATTCGGGCGAGGCGACACGCGGCCGGTGGTGATGCATCTGCGGGCGGAGACGTGTTCCCGATGCTCCGTCGACGTCGAGGGTGAGGCGAAGGTGTGCGTCGCGGGGCGCTCCATCGACTACCGGCTCTCGGGCGAGG
>NZ_JADOGI010000441.1 GCF_015645445.1 Nonomuraea cypriaca
CCCTCCACCGGCGCGGCCCACGCCTCCCCGGGGTGGTCGCGGAGTGCGGCGGACAGGCGGGCGGCGCCGTCCCGCAGGCCGGCCAGGTGGCGGCCGGCCGGTTGGGCCGCGGCGGCCTCGATGGCGGCGGCCCTGGCCTCGATGGAGGCGTACTGGGGGACTCTGACGCCGGTCTTCGCCCAGGTCAGGAGGTTGATGTGGGAGGCGGCGTTCTGGGCCAGGTGGGTGAGGACGTGGCCCCTGGTCCAGCCGGGCAGGAGGGAGGGGGCGGCGATGTCGGCGTCGCTGAGGGACGCGGCCGTGGCCAGCAGTCGCTCGGTGGCCGAGGTCAGTTCGGCCTGCAAGGCGGGTAGGACGGTCATGTATGGATTTTTAGTGATTTAAAGTGTCGGGAGTGGAGTCGGGCATAAACCAGCAGGTCAGCGAGTTGAGTAGCAAAGGCCTCCTGCCGGGGCGGGAGATGGCCGTACCCTGTGGGGGACGGATTTTCGGGGGCTCGCGGTCGGCTCCGCGTATGGGTCGCCGAAATTGTCGGACCCCCCGTCTACCATCCCCCGTGGACCTATCCGCCTTTCGACTTTCGGGATCGCCGTGGCAGACCGCCTGATCGTGCGTGGTGCACGTGAACACAACCTCAAGGACGTCTCGCTCGACCTGCCGCGAGACTCGCTGATCGTCTTCACCGGCCTGTCCGGTTCGGGCAAGTCCAGCCTGGCCTTCGACACGATCTTCGCGGAGGGTCAGCGCCGCTACGTCGAGTCCCTGTCGGCCTATGCCCGCCAGTTCCTGGGCCAGATGGACAAGCCCGACGTCGACTTCATCGAGGGCCTGTCGCCGGCGGTGTCGATCGACCAGAAGGCCACGAGCAAGAACCCGCGCTCGACGGTCGGCACGATCACCGAGGTCTACGACTACCTGAGGCTGCTGTGGGCGCGCATCGGCAAGCCCCACTGCCCGGTGTGCGCGCGCCCGATCGCCAGGCAGACGCCGCAGCAGATCGTCGACCGGGTGATGGACCTGGCCGAGGGCACCAGGTTCCAGGTGCTCGCGCCGGTCATCAGGGGCCGCAAGGGCGAATACGCCGAGCTGTTCCGTGAGCTCCAGACCAAGGGCTTCGCCCGGGCCAGGGTCGACGGCACGGTCGTGCGACTGGAGGAGCCGCCGACGCTGAAGAAGTACGAGAAACACGACATCGAGGTCATCGTCGACCGGCTGTCGGTCAAGGAGTCGGCGCGGCGCCGGCTCAACGACTCGGTCGAGACGGCGTTGCAGCTGTCCGGCGGCACGATCACGCTCGAGTTCGTCGACCTGCAGGAAGACGACCCCGGCCGCGAGCGCTTCTACTCCGAGCACCTCTACTGCCCCTACGACGACCTGTCGTTCGAGGAGCTGGAGCCGCGCTCGTTCTCGTTCAACTCGCCGTTCGGCGCCTGCCCGGAGTGCACGGGCCTCGGGACGAAGATGGAGGTGGACCCCGACCTGGTGGTGCCCGACCCCGAGCGGACGCTCGGCGAGGGCGCGCTCCACCCGTGGTCGGGCGGCCACACCAGCGAATACTTCACCAGGCTGATCGAGGCGCTGGGGCACACGGTCGGGTTCACGATCGACACGCCGTGGGAGAAGTTGCCGAAGAAGGCGCAGAAGTCGCTGCTCTTCGGCCACGACGAGCAGGTGCACGTCCGCTACAGCAACCGGTTCGGCCGCCAGCGCGCCTACTACACCACCTACGACGGCGTCATCCCGTGGGTGCAGCGCAGGCACGCCGAGGCGGAGAGCGACTCGGCGCGCGAGCGGTTCGAGGGCTACATGCGCGAGATCCCGTGCCCGGCCTGCAAGGGGGCCAGGCTCAAGCCGGTCACCCTGGCGGTGACGGTGGCGGAGAAGTCGATCGCCGAGGTGGCGGCCATGTCGATCGGCGAGTGCGCGAAGTTCCTGGCCGCGCTCAAGCTGTCCGACCGCGACATGCAGATCGCCGAGCGGGTGGTCAAGGAGATCAACGCCCGCATGGGGTTCCTGCTCGACGTCGGGCTCGACTACCTCACCATGGACCGGGCCGCCGCCACCCTCGCCGGTGGCGAGGCGCAGCGCATCAGGCTGGCCACGCAGATCGGCTCCGGCCTGGTCGGTGTCCTGTACGTCCTCGACGAGCCGTCCATCGGCCTGCACCAGCGCGACAACATGCGCCTGCTCGACACCCTGGTCAGGCTGCGCGACATGGGCAACACGCTGATCGTGGTGGAGCACGACGAGGACACGATCGCGGCGGCCGACTGGGTGGTCGACATCGGGCCCGGCGCCGGCGAGCACGGCGGTCAGGTCGTCGTGTCCGGCACCGTTCAGGAGCTCCTCGAAAGCGAGGAGTCCATCACCGGCCAGTACCTGTCCGGGCGCAGGCGCATTCCGATCCCGGCCAAGCGCCGCAAGCGCGACAAGAAGCGGCAGATCACGGTCAAGGGAGCGCGCCAGCACAACCTCAAGGGCGTCGACATCGACTTCCCGCTGGGCGTGTTCACGGCCGTGACCGGGGTGTCGGGGTCAGGGAAGTCGACGCTGGTCAACGACATCCTCTACAACGCGCTGGCCAAGGAGCTCAACGGGGCGCGCACGGTGGCGGGGCGGCACTCGCGCATCAACGGCATGGACCAGGTGGACAAGGTGGTCCACGTCGACCAGTCGCCGATCGGGCGGACGCCGCGCTCCAACCCGGCCACGTACACCGGGGTGTTCGACCACGTGCGCAAGCTGTTCGCGGCCACCGCCGAGGCGAAGGTGCGCGGCTACCAGCCCGGGCGGTTCAGCTTCAACGTCAAGGGCGGGCGCTGCGAGGCCTGCTCAGGCGACGGCACCATCAAGATCGAGATGAACTTCCTGCCGGACGTCTACGTCCCCTGCGAGGTCTGCCACGGAGCCCGCTACAACCGGGAGACGCTGGAGGTCCACTACAAGGGCAAGACGATCGCCGAGGTCCTCGACATGTCGATCGAGGAGGGCCTCGGGTTCTTCGACGCGATCCCCGCGATCAAGCGTCACCTGCAGACGCTCAACGACGTGGGGATGGGCTACGTGCGACTGGGCCAGCCGGCCACGACGCTGTCCGGTGGCGAGGCGCAGCGGGTCAAGCTCGCCTCGGAGTTGCAGCGGCGGCAGACCGGGCGGACCATCTACGTGCTGGACGAGCCGACCACGGGGCTGCACTTCGAGGACATCCGCAGGTTGCTGGGTGTGCTCGGGCGGCTGGTCGACGGCGGCAACACCGTGATCGTCATCGAGCACAACCTCGACGTGATCAAGACCGCCGACTGGATCATCGACATGGGGCCCGAGGGCGGGTCCCGTGGCGGCACGCTGGTCGCGAGCGGGACGCCTGAGGAGATCGCGCTGGTGGACGAGAGCCACACCGGGCGGTTCCTGCGGAAGATCCTCTCGTTCTGACCCTCCCGCACCGGTCGTTCCGGGGCTGGGGCGGGAG
>NZ_JADOGI010000442.1 GCF_015645445.1 Nonomuraea cypriaca
CCGGATCACTGCCCGAGATCTCCACCTCCTTGAAGGTGTCGTCCCGCGCGAGAGGCGTCAGCCAGCCGAACAGCCGGACCATCAGCAGGTACAGGAGGCGTAGGAACACGAGCGCTGAGGATAGATGATGAGTTATGGCACCGCACAGGGCCTCACCTGCGCTGCCAGCGCCACGCATGACCTGACCGCGGCACGCGCCACCGGCCTGATCGAGGCGCTGACCGCCGCAGGGGTGAAGCCCTTCGCCGACAAGGGATATCAAACGGTCAAGGACTTCCTCGACAACGGGAGCGACTACCGGAGCGAGCATTCCACACGACCGCAGACGATCGGCTACGCGCTGTTGGACTCACCCGTCGCGCTGGCGGCCTGGCCGCTCGATCACGACACCGACAGCTATTACAACATCTCCCGCGCCTTCCTCGGCGGACCGCCCTCGGGCAACCTCACCCGCGACCACGTCCTCGACAACATCATGCTCTATTGGCTGACCGGCACCGGCGTCTCCGCCGGTCGCTATTACTGCGAGGGCCAAAGGGCCCGGAACGCAGGTGGAGGCAAGGTCCCTCCGCCCGTCACTGTCCCGGTCGGGTTCAGCGCCTTTCCGGGCGAGCACTTCCAGGCACCGCGCAGCTGGGTTCTGAGCGCATACCCGACCCTCATGTACTACAACAAGCCGGACCATGGCGGCCACTTCGCCGCCTGGAAGGAGCCCGATTTGTTCGCGAGCGAGCTTCGTGCAGCGTTCCGACCTCTCGCTAAGCGCCTGGGGATGGAGATCGACCACGCCAAAACCGTTGGACGAGGTACGGGGTGCTCCGCGATCATCCGTGCTGTGACCTGCGGGCCCTGGCAGCCGAGGGCGCGCCGCTGACGGTGCGCCTGGCCGACCCGGGCCCCGGTCAGCTCCCGTGGACCATCATGTGGTTCTCCGCGCTTCGCCCTGAATGTCTTCCTCCGCGACGACCGCGACGATTTATAATCGGCGCCCTGAGCCCGGAGAATGAGCAAATTTCGATCATAATGTGGGCCTCCTGGGCTGCATATGAGCTTCCGGGTGATCACTGATACGGCCGCTGATGAGGGATCTGTCAGCCCAAGATCACTCCCTCCGAAGAAGAGGCCATGAAGTCGCATCTCCGCAACACTCTTGCCGCCTGCGCCACCGCTGTGGCGGTCATGGTGGCACTCCCGGCTGCCCCCGCATTCGCCATCAACCACGCAGATTGCAACCGGGACCTCAAATCTGACTTCCTGCGTATCGCCAACGAAAATGTGAAGCACCACTGCTTCGCGAACCGCGGTTCGAAGAACGTGGCCATCTACGGCGCTTGGGCCCTGGAGACAGGGAACAACAAGGTTGTCATCGGGTATATCGATGATCTGGGGGGCTCCCCCAAGCGCCTGAAGCTCGGAAAATTCAGGCGTGGCACCACACCGCCGTCCCGAGAGGGGTCCACGGCAAGATGCACAAGATCTACAAGATCACCATCCTCTAAGTCCATCTGAGAAACGGCGAATCCCGTCCCACGGCACTCAAAGGCGGGATTTCCGCTCCGGCCCCAGTCGCCGGAAAGACACACTCTGGCGGAATCGCTACTATTGTGCTCTTCAGAGCCGTGTGCGGCGCGGTGTGGATCATGTACGGGCGGGCATCGCGAACCATGGCGACACCACCGAACCAGCCGGGTCAGAACGAATCCGAGGAGCGATGGAAGTACGATTGCTGCGCTATGCGGTGACTCTGGCCGAGGAGTTGCACTTCGGGCGGGCAGCCGAACGGAACCACATCTCGCAGCAGCCCTTCGGGCAATACATCCGGCGACTGGAGCGCGAGGTCGGCACCCGCCTGTTCGAGCGGACCAGCCGGCGAGTGGCCGTGACTCCGGAGGGTGCGCGATTCGTGGCCGAGGCGCGGCTGCTGCTCGAGGCGGTGGATCAGCTCGCCGAGCACGCCAGGTCGGATGGTGCGGGACGGGATGAGGAGGCGCTGCGCCTCGGGGTGCTCGGCTTCGGAGCGGGACAGGTATGGGATGACCTGCATACGGCGCTGAAGGCTCAGGTGCCCGGCTTGCGCATCGATTACCTCGACCTCGACTGGGCCTCGCAATATCGCGCCGTGCTCGACCACACCGTGGACGCGGGCATCGCGTGGTACGCCGGTCCGGTGGACGGGTTGCGCGCCGACGTTGTCCTGTCGATGCCCCGCGTCGTGGTGGCCCCCGCCAAATCGCCGCTTGCCGAAGCCGCTTCGCTGACCCTCGGCGATGTCGACGGTGTGCCGTGGCTGGGGGCGGCGGGTCTGCCACGGGTGTTGCGCGAATGGCTTGGACCCGCTGCCGAGCCGGGGCCGAGGGCACCGGTCGTCCGTCATCCTGCCGCCATTCCGACCGCCGTCGCTACAAGCGGGTACATCGGCGTGCACGGGGCGCCGGCACGCGACTTCTATCCGCGCCCCGACGTGCGGTTCGTCTCTTTGGATGGAGATGCCGCGCTGACGGCTGTCGTCACCCGGGCCGACGACGAGCGGCCGACCATCGCCGCCCTTCGGCGAGCGGCGCGCTTCGCTCGCGGAGCAGGCCGGCAGTGGGAGCCGGTCAGGTCCAGTTCCTTGACCTTCGGGTCGCCTAGTCGGGGACGTGATCGTCCCGCTGTCGTGGCTGAGCACGTCAGCCATTCCGCATGCACGGTTCAGAACAGTTTTGGCTGATGATCCGGGCGGGCCTTTGTGCTGTCCTGTCGCAGTGACTCAAGGACTATCAGGAGGTCATCGCATGGCTCGGCGCGCCGCGTCCAGCACGTCGCCGACCTGCCACACTCCGCTGCGTGGCGGCGCAGTCCTCATCATGAACCCGCGACTCGTCCTCTCGGCCAGGCCAGCATGCTGATCGAGGACGGCGGCATCATGCGGGGGGCCAGGTAGGAATGCACATTTGTCCCGAGATCGGGACCAGCGAGGTGAAAGGTGCGGTGACCCGCGGCGACGCGGCCTTGCTGGAGGGACGTCTCCAGGCCGCCAGAGAACGCGCCTTCATCGGGCGGGAAGAGGAGCTGGCGGCCTTTGACTCGGCTCTGAACGGCGGTGGCGGGGTGCTGTTCGTGCACGGTCTGGGCGGGGTGGGCAAGACGGCACTGCTGCAGCGTTTCGCTCAGCACGCGGTCGCGGCGGGACGTCCGGTGACGATGCTGGACGGGCGCACGCTGGACCCGTCGCCGCCTTCGTTCGAGGCCGTGGCAGGGTGTGCGCTGACCGACGAGCGTGTGGTGCTGCTCATCGACGCCTTCGAACATTATGTGGAATCTACAGAGTTTGAAGGGCTAGCTATCGGCGATGGAACGAACACATAGCGCTATGGGTGAGTTACATCGTCGTGTTTCGGCAGTAAAACTCTGCTGTGCGGTACCCCGATGGTGGCGGCTTGTCCGCCA
>NZ_JADOGI010000443.1 GCF_015645445.1 Nonomuraea cypriaca
CGCCCGCCCAGCACCGACCCCGCCGACCACTTCCGGCCCCGCCACCGGCTCGACCCCGACGCCACTCGCCGCCACCTGACCTACCTGGCCCACGCCTTCCCCCGGCCACGACCCGCGACATCACCTGGTGGCACATCGCCCGCACCACACCCCACATCCGGTCAACAGTCGGGATTGCGACCGGGCTCACGTTCGGGCTCGCGTTCTGACTCACGTTCGGGCCGGTCGTGCTCGCGTTCGAGCTCACGAGCGAGTCCGATGCCGGGTTAGTGTTCGGGCTCGAGGCCGGGCTCGTGCTCAGCCTCATAACCGGGCTCACGATCGGGCTCGTGGCCGGGCTCACGTTCGGGTTTGTGTCGGCGTTCGGGTTTGTATACGACCCCCCGGCGGTCGAGTTCATGTTCTTTTTCGAGAATTTCGATGTCGTGTTCGTGTTCGGGCTCCTCGTCTGGCTAGGGACCACTCTGGCATACGGGCTGATCACCTGGGCGGAACAACCCACGCTCGAATCGACCAGCACACCCCGCTCCGGTTGGCGAGCCGACAGAGCGCTTACCCTTCTGCGATTGGTCGCGTCCGGGCTCGCGTCCGGGCTCGCGTCCGGGCTCGCGTCCGGGCTCGCGTCCGGGCTCGCGTCCGGGCTCGCGGTCGGGTTCGCGTCGGTAGACGTCACCTACCCGAGATCAGGCATGTCCCGCAGCTGCCTACGTGAGGTGATACCGAGCTTGCGGAAGATGTTGCGTAGATGGGCGTCGATCGTGCGCGGGCTGAGGAACAGGCGCGCGGCCACCTCCTTCGTCGTCGCGCCCGCCGCGACCTGGCGCGCGATGTTCATCTCCTGCATGGTCAGACGGTCGTAGGTGTGTTCGGAGCGGCTGCGGGCCACTTCCCTGGTCGCGCGCAGCTCGTCAGCGGCACGCTGGGCGAACCCTTCCATCCCGATCTCCGACAGTTGTTCATGCGCGGTACGCAGGTGCGTACGCGCGTCGATGCGCCGGCCCGCCCGGCGTAGCCACTCCCCGTACCGCAGGTGCGCCCGCGCGAGGTGCGGCGTCAACGGGCTACCCGTCAGATGCTCGATTGCTTTCCGGTAGTCGTCCTCAGCGCCGCTGACCAGCGCCCGAGCACCGGCCGCGAAGCCTTGGGCGTCGCTGGTTCCCGCGGGCTCCGTGCGCTCAAGTAGGGACTCCAACGCCGACTCCGCGACGGCGTCCTCGCCACACCGGACCGCTGCCTCCACCAACTCGGGCAGTCCGAGGCCGGCAAGCAGGACGTCGCCGCCGGCCGCGGCGCGCTTGGCCGCGTCCAGCGCGGCCGGATAGTCGGCCAGGCCGTTGTACAGCAGGGCCGCGGGCCAAGGGGCGCTCGCGGACAGCTGACCGGCGCCCTTGTTCGTCACGTCGGCGAACACGTCGAGCGCCTCTTGGCGGCGCCCACGCATCGCCGCCAGCTGAACCCTCGGGTACAGCTGCGGCACATCGCCGAGGGCGTCGGCGATCGCTTCCTCCTCGGCGATCGCGGCCATCGCCTTTCCGAAGTCACCGGTGAATGTCGCGGCTAGCGCCACCTGCGACAGGCCGAGCCGGATGGTGATCGGTGATCCGGTGTCACGCCCGGTCCGCACCAGCCAGTCGATGATCGTCGTGTGCAGGTCCATGTCCCACAGTTCGCCCGCGACCATCGTGGCCAACGCCGGCACTCGGGTCCAGCCGGCACCGTCGCCGGTGAGCACCCGCCGCAGCGCCGGCACACCGGCGTGGTGCCCCTCGGTGATCAACAGCACCAGCGCGTCGAGCAGATCCGGTCCCGCCGCCGGCGGCGCCGAGCGGGCCGCCTCGATCACCCGGTCCAGCACCCCGGCCGCCCTGCTGACGACGAGGCCCATTTCCAGCGCCGACACGAAGCACTCGCGCGACCGTTCCGGATCGCTGGCGGCAAGCCGCTGCGCCGCCCGCAGGATGTGGTCCGGTCCGCTGGCGGCCCCGTCCGCACCCGCGACGAGCGCGATCTGCCCGCGCAACAGGTCGACGGACGCGTGCTGGAGGTCATCCAGCGTCTCGGTGTCGATGCTGGCCAGCAGCTCCATCGCCGCGTCCGGCCCGCCCGCCTCGACCGTGGCCCGCGCGGCCCCGAGCGTCCGCTCGATCTGCTTACCTGGGTCGAGCGACAGCGCAGCAGCGCGCTCGAGGAACGCGGCGGCGGCCGCGACACCTCCGCGCGCCTGCGCACGCGACGCCGACGACTCCAGCTCTGCCGCGACCCGTTCGTCCGGCCCGGTGGTGGCCTGAGCGCGATGCCAGGCCTGCCGGTCCGGTGCGGCGACCGGGTCGATGGCATCGGCCAGCGCCCGATGCGCCGCGTGGCGCCGCTGCGGCTCGGCAGCACGGTATACGGCCGAGCGCGCCAGCGGGTGGCAGAACCGCACACGCGTGCCGAACTGCACCAGCCCGGACGCCTCGGCGGTGGCGCTCGCGGTGGGCACGTCGATGTCCAACCGCTGAGCTGCCGTCCACAGCAGACTCGGGTCGCCGGTGGGATCGGCGCTGGCGAGGATCAGGAGCAGCCGCGCGTCCTCGGATAGTTCCGCCAACCTCGACCGGAAGCTCCGCTCGATCCGGCTCGCGACCGGTGACGGCGTCGGCAGCGCGAAACCACCGGCCTTCGGCAACTCGATCAGGGCCAGCGGGTTTCCCCGTGCCTCGGCGAGAAGGCGATCACGCACCCGCTCGTCGAGCGTCACGGTCTTTTCCTCGGCCAGCAACGCGCGCGCGTGCGAGTCGCTCAGGCCGCCGACCGTCAGCCCGGGCAGCTCGTCCAGCCCACGGACGGCGTCGGAGTCGCGGGCCGCGAACACCATCGCGATCGGCTCCGCCGCGATGCGCCTCGCCAGGAACGTCAACGCCATCGCCGAGGCGGCGTCCATCCAGTGCGCGTCGTCAACGACGCACAGCAGCGGACGTTCCGCCACAGTGGCCGCCAGCAACTCGAGCGCGGCAAGGCCAACGCGGAACGGGGTCCGACGCGCCATCGGCAAGCCCGAACGCGACAAGGAGTGCATCGCGGTGGAGAGCCGCCAGCGCGTCGACATGCGCCAGCATCGGCACGCACAGCTGGTGCAGTGCCGCGAACGGCAGTTCACCTTCGAACTCCGACCCGGACGCGCGGATGATCTGGAATGTCTCAGGTGTGGCCTGCTTGTCAATCCCCCCGAAGTGTGGAGACGGTTCTATGCCACAGCGGTCCTCAGCAGGGCCGTCGACGCTTGCCTCTTGGCGATCATCTGCTGCTCGAATGTGACGGGCGGCAGTCCGTCATTGGCACTGTGCCTGCGTCGGAGGTTGTAGAAGTCGACGATCCAAGTCGCGATCTTCAGTCGGGCCTCGGCCCGGGTACGGAAGCGCTGGCGGTGGACATACTCGACCTTC
>NZ_JADOGI010000444.1 GCF_015645445.1 Nonomuraea cypriaca
CCCTCGAAGATCTCCTCGACGACCTCGCCCACCACGAGGCCGCCGACGACGCCGGCGGCACCCGCGGCGACCACCGCCCCCATGCCCATCCCGTCGTGGTGCTCCCCATGGTCGCCGTGGTGGCCGCCGTGACCATGGTGCCCGCCGTGGCCGCTGTGCCCGCCGTACTGGGTCAGGCCCTCCAGCCAGCGGCCCAGCTCGCCCGGCCAGTCCGTGACGAGGGCGTCGTCATGGCTGACGTGGAAGCGGCCGATGGCGTCGCCCGAGGAGTAGCGGCCGGTACGCTTGTCGGCCTCCAGCACCACCTCCAGTCCGGCGGGGTCGGCGACGAAGGTCACCTCGACCTCGCCGATCAGGCCGGCGTACTGACCGGGCGGGTAGAACTCGATCTCCTGGTAGAACGGGAGCTCCTGGCGCACGCCGTAGAGGTGCCCGGTCTCCAGGTCGGCCGACTTGAACTGGAACCCCAGCCGCAGGAACGCCTCCAGGATCCGCAGTTGCGACGGCAACGGCTCGACGGCGATCATGTCCAGGTCGCCCTTGTCGACGGCCTTGGCGATGGCCAGCTCGGTGCGCACACCGAGCGCCATGCCGGTCAGCGGCTGCCCGCCGATCTCGCTGATCGGCGTCTCCCACGGCACCGGGATCTGGAAGCCGATCGTGCGTTCCTCACCCTGGCGCAGCGTGAACGGGCCGGAGACCCTGGCGCGGGAGAACTCGCCCACCCCGGCCCCCTCGCCGCCGCCGTGCTCGATCTCCACCCGGGCCACCAGGCCCAGCGTGATGTGCTCGATCTCGGCGTCGAAGTCGCCGCCCTTGAGCCGCACCTCTCCGTCCAGCGTGCCGCCTGGACGGGTGCGCTCCGTGGACAGCACGGTGTCCACGGAGGGCGCGCCGACGCCGAAAGCACCCAGCATGCGTTTGAAGACCACGGCCTTGTTCTCCCTGTCGAAGATCGGTTGATCTGCCGCTGGCCTCAACGATCAACGTCAGGAGCGAGTTCCGCGCGCCAGGGACGTCCCGTCAGCCCGCCTGGCTGAACTGCCGGAGCAGCGGGCCGTCGAGCCGCCAGCCCGGCTCGCCGGCCAGGATCTTCTCGGTGTGGGACTCGATCGCGAGGCGCCACTTGTTGTTGTTGGCCAGGCGGAACACCTTCACGTCGCCGCCCGCGCGCGACGTGGCGGGCGCGTAACCGAGCACCCCCTCGTACGTGAACGCGCCCGAGGACACGAGCTTCTGCCGCTCGGCCGCGGACGCCGTGACGAGGTACGACGCCTTCTTGCTCCAGCGCAGCCGGAAGAGCGGCTTGCCGCCGGCGAACGGGGTCTTGGACACGTAGTAGAGCGGAGTCTGGGTCGTGGACCAGCCGTGCTTGGTGATCGCGTCCCGCTTCTCCGCCTCGTTCGTGGTGTAGAAGAACCCGCCGTCCTTCGTCACCATTTCCTGGACCTTCACCCGCTGCCCCGCGGCCGCCGAGGCGGGAGTGGCGGCGCCGAGAGTGATCGTGGCGCCAACCGCCATCGCGAGCCCGACACCGACGGGCCGGGTCATGCGGCCGAATGACAGAGCCATGTACTTGTTCCCTCCGATGTGCAACCAATGCCGCCGGTCAAGCTAGCAGCGGGCCTGGAGGGATCGAGATCACTTCCGTGATCGTGGAAGTGTTGGCGCGGGGATGTCGTCGGCCGTCCCGTCCGGCCAGACGATCTTCCAGGCGTCGATCGACGGTGCCTCGCCGCCGTGCCCGAGCTGGAGCGCGGCCACGTACCAGATGCCCGGCTCGGCCTCTCCCGGCGTCGCGCACCACGGGACCAGAGTGCGGTCGGCGAGTGGGGTGGCGGCCACCGAGACGCCCGACTTCGTCAGACCTGGACCGCCGACGACACGCGTGCCGGGTCCGGACTCCGGCGCCGGCCAGCCGCCGACGCGCAGCCAGCCCGGCCGCTCCAACAGGCGGACGAAACGCACCTCCCACGACCCGCGTACGGCGGACACGACCTCCAGCAGCGGCCCGTGCCGCACCTCGGCACCGGGACGCGGGTGGCCGTGGTCGGGGCCGGGCCCCGGCTCGGTCCAGTGGGCCCGCCAGCGGGACGAGCCGACCAGCGTGCCGGACGCGAGCGCGGAGAGGGGACCGGCCGTGAACCCGGTCCTGTGACTGCCCCGCCCGCCCTCGTCCAGCACCACGACCGACTGGTCCAGCGGGTCGCCCGACAGCAGCGGGAACGTCGCCGTCGAGTACCCCAGCCGCGCGTACAGCGGCGGGTCCGCCAGATCGGACCCGGGATGGGAGTGATCGGTCCCGTGGTTGACGACCCTGACCACGCCGTCGGCGCGGGTGCCGCTGACCAGCCAGCCGGGCGCGCGCACCACCCGCGTGAAGTCGTCGGCCTCCACCGGCAGCGGCTCCTCCACCGCCGTCCACACCGGGTGGCCGGCGGGCAGCGAGAGCCCCAGCAGGCCCTTCGAGGCCCAGTACGGCGAGCCGGGGCCGGAGTAGTCCTGCGCGATCGCCGGCCGCTTCCCGTGCCAGCCCAGCGTCAGCACGCCGTCGCCGTCGGGGGCGCCGTGCGCGACGAAGTGCCGCGCGATGCCGGACGCCGCCCTGCGCAGCAGCCCCGGCGAGCCGACCCCGGCCCTCGCGCCGGCCCAGAACGGCGCGGCGGCGGCGAAGCGGTAGGTGAGGCTGCGCCCCTGGATGAGCGGCGAGCCGTCGGCGCCGACGAGGTGGACGGCGTCGTCGAGGAACCGTTCGAGGCGCGCGAGGTGGCGGGGGTCCGGGCCCAGGCCGGCCATCTCACGCCACAGCACCGGGTAGAGGTGCAGCGCCCACCCGGTGTAGTGGTCGTACGAGCGTTCCGAGCCGTCGGCGTACCAGCCGTCCTCCCGCTCGAACCCCTCCGCCAGGGCCAGCCCTCTGTCGATGTCCTCCTGCGCGTACGGCCCCCCGACCGAGGCCAGGAACTGCTCCACGACGATCTGGAACCACACCCAGTTGATCGGCGGGTAGTCCGCCCCGACCGCCGGCGCCAGGTAGTCCACCACCTGCTCCCGCACCAGCGGCGGCAGCCGGTCCCACAGCCAGGGGCGGGTCAGGTGCAGGATCAGGGCGATGGAGGCGGCCTCCACCTTGGCCTGGCCGTGCTCGTCGAGGCGTACCCAGCGCTCGGGGGAGTGCGGGTCGACGCCCGCGGCGAGGCCGGCGGCGTACCACTCCATGAGGTTGAGCGGGTCGCGCCCGTCCTCCCCCGCGACGCGGAAACCGGCCGCGAGGAACGTGCGCGCGAAGCCCTCCAGGCCGTCGACGTCCGCGCCGTAGCCGCCGGGCGGGCCGGGGAAGCTGACGCGGGCGTGGGAGGGGGAGGCGTAGGGG
>NZ_JADOGI010000445.1 GCF_015645445.1 Nonomuraea cypriaca
ACCCGCTCCCGCCGCTCCTGCTCCGCGGGCGTGTACCCACCCCTTTGCCCATACCGCATGCTCCGGTCGTACCTCACCCGAAGCGATCCGTCACGAGGCTAAGACTCTACGCATTCAATCTGTGTAGCGACGCGGCCTACCTGCACTTGCTCTTCTCGCCCGAGGCGCTCGCCCCGGAGGGAACGGTTACTGAGATCCTGCGCGCATCCGCGAACTTCGCCGCTGACCTCGGAGGTCGGCTCCGCGAGCGCGTCTATCGCGATGTCGTGCCCAGTCTTGCCGTCGCGATCGCCAAGCAGATGGATGTCTCCACCGAAGAGGATCTCCAGGAGGCCTACCACCGCACGTTGATGATCCTTTTTAGACTGCTCTTCGTCGCCTATGCCGAGGACCGCGCCTTGCTTCCGTATGGGCGAAACTCCCGCTACGACCGGCACGCGATCAAGACGCTGGCCAAGGACTTCGCCGCTGATCTCAGCCAATCATTCGACGATGCGGCTACCGCCCTCTGGGACGACATGCTCAGCGTTTGGAACGCTGTAAACGACGGCAACAGTAACTGGGACGTGCCCCCCTACAACGGTGGCCTGTTCTCCCATGACCCGGATTCCAGCCCATCCGGCGCGGCCTTGGCCGCCATGCGCCTGAGGGATGCCGAATTCGGTCCCGCGCTTCGTGCCCTGCTGGTGGACATAGGTCCGGACGGCACCCAGGGGCCGGTGGACTTCCGGTCGCTGAGCGTCCGCGAGTTCGGCACCATCTACGAAGGGCTGCTGGAGTCGTCACTGTCGATCGCGCCGGGCCCGCTCACGGTCGACAAGGAAGGTGCCTTCGTTCCCGCCCGGGGCGGGGACCTCATCGAGGTGCCCAACGGTCAGGTCTACTTCCACAACAAATCCGGTGCGCGCAAGTCCACTGGCTCGTACTTCACCAAGTCGTTCGCCGTAGAGCATCTACTGGACAGCGCGCTGGAGCCGGCGCTAGCCAACCACATCGACATGGTCAGCGCACTGCTAGAGGCCGGCGATGAGGCAGGGGCGGCCGATCTGTTCTTCGACTTCCGAGTCGCCGACCTCTCCATGGGCTCCGGCCACTTCTTAGTCGCCGCGATCGACCGGATCGAGGCCCGCTTTACTGCGTTGCTTGCCCAACGGCCGATCGCCGCCGTCAGTGACGAACTGACTCGGCTCTCCCATGCAGCTCGTGCCGCTCTTGGCGGGCATGCCGCCCAAGTGGAGATCGAAACGTCCGCCCTGCTGCGTCGCCAGATCGCCCGCCGTTGCATCTACGGCTTGGACCTCAACATCATGGCGGTTGAGCTCGCCCGCCTCGGGATCTGGATCCATACCTTCGTCCCGGGCTTGCCGATGTCCTCCCTCGACCATGGGTTAACCGTCGGCAACAGCCTTACCGGCATCGGAACCGTCGAGGAAGTTCTTCAGATCTTGGCTCCCGGAGTCAAAGGCACAGCCACCCTGTTTGACGAACCGATCCAGGAGGCACTTGGACGGGCCCGGGAGGTGCTCGTCCGGGTGGCCCGCACCTCGGAGGCAACCAAGCAGGAGGTGCGGGACGCCGCCTTGGCCTACGCCGCAGCGAATGAGGCCGCCACGGACGCGCGGGCGCTGTTCGACGCCGCGACCGCCGTACGTCTCGGGCTGATCCCGGGAGTTGTCACCCCGGAGCATGCCATCGAAGCCGGTCACTCCACCGCCGTCCAAGAGCGCATGACCGAGTTGAACGTGGCCCACTTCCCACTCCGCTTCCCCGAGGTCTTCCTACGGGAGCGTCCCGGCTTCGACGTGCTTATCGGCAATCCGCCGTGGGAGAAGATCAAGGTGGAGGAGCACCAGTGGTGGGGGCTGCGCTTCCCCGGACTGCGTTCCCTACCACAGAAGGACAAGAACCAGGCTATCGCCCGATACCAAAGCGAGCGGCCCGACCTACTCGCCGAGTACGAGGCGGAGGTCGCCCGAGTCGAGGCGCTGAAGAATGTATTGGGTAAGGGGCCCTTCCCGGGGTTGCGCGCCGCGACCGACACCGACCTGTCACTGGCCTTCTCCTGGCGTTTCTGGCACCTGCTCCGCGATGGTGGCCGGTCTGGGGTGGTTCTCCCCCGAACGGTACTCAGCGGCAGGGCTGGGAGCCAGTTCCGCGAGACGATCCTGGTCGAGGGCGGATTCGCGGATGTGGCCATGCTGGTCAACAACCGCCAGTGGATCTTCGACGAGGTGCACCCGCAGTACACGATTGGGTTGATCACTGCCGTTCGGGGCGTCCGCTACGCCGGGAGCGTCACACTGCGAGGCCCGTTCTTCTCCCTGACCAACTATCACGAAGGCATGGCCCTCCCGGGTCAGGCGCTCCCTGCCCAGGAATTCGCCACCTGGTCGGATGGCGCGGTCTTCCCGCTCCTCCCACATACCGACAGTCTCCGCGTTTTCGCCCGACTCAGAGCCCACCCTAGGTTGGACGCCGAAGGTGGCGAGTGGGTGTTCACCCCGCTGCGGGAGCTGCACACCACCGACGACAAGGCGTTGTACGACTTCAACCTGGCGAACCCCTCGAAGGACCTGCCGGTGCTCACCGGCGCGTCGTTCAATCTCTGGTCACCTGATTTTGGCGCTCCGTATGCCTTTGCAGACCTTGGTGAGTTCGAAGACTGGGCTCAACGCCGACGGAGGCGCCAGATCAAGCTCACCCGAAGCGCATTTCATGGAATGCCTAAGCGCTGGGCCGACGACCCAGCAACACTTGGCTACAGGAAACCCCGGATCGCGTTTCGTGACGTCGCTCGAGCGACAGACTCTCGGACCGTCATCTGCGCACTGGTCCCAGCTGGAAATGCACTTGTTGAGAAGGCTCCCTACCTCTTCCGACGAAAAGGGGATGCTCGGGATGAGGCCTATATGCTCGGAGTGCTCTCCGCTCTCCCACTGGACTGGTACGCGCGCCGCTTCGTGGAACTCAAGCTTTCTTACACGCTGTTGAATGCCTTTCCAGTGCCCCGGCCGGAGACTGAGAGCCCGCTCCGCGGACGGGTAGTACAGATCGCGGGGCGGCTCGCAGCGGTCGATGACCGGTACGCGGACTGGGCAGCCGAGGTCGAGGTGCCGGTTGGATCGGTGGATGCCCCAGAGGAAAAGAAGGCGCTGATCGCGGAGTTGGATGCGGTGGTGGCTCTGCTCTACGGCCTTGATCGTAAGCATTCACGCCATGCGCACCGGGTGACGATACGGCTGGATGCGTGACTGTCCGTCACTTTGATCGATTGTCTGGATGATGATGTGATCTTCCGGTGTCCGGCTTGGAGGAGATGTCCCGCG
>NZ_JADOGI010000446.1 GCF_015645445.1 Nonomuraea cypriaca
CGCCCGATCAACGCCCCCGCCTTCATCGTCCGGTTGACCCCGACCCGCAACCCCGTGCTCCAGCAGACCGCGGACTGCCCGTCGGCGTACGTCGGCATGCGGGCGGCATCGAGCAACACCGGCGTGCCGTGCGTCGTGACCGCGACCCACCCCGTCCCTGTGACCGTGGTGTTGAACAGCCCGCCAGCCGCCACCCCGGCCCCCTGCACGCGCTGGATGTCCCAGGTGAGCTGCGGCTGGAAGGCCAGCAGGTTGCGCCCGTTGACGGTCAGCCCCTCGTTCTCCAGGAAGAACAGGTGGATGTCGTCGGCGTTGTCGGCGAGATAGAGCAACCCGTCACCGCGTACGCGCATCAGCGAGGCGCCCTCGCCCGTCATCGCCTTTTTGAACAGCTTGCCGATGCCTCCGGAGCCCTCGTAATCGAAGTCCATCTGACCCTGGAAGGCGACCATCGAGCCCTGCTTGGCCAGCACCTCGTGAGGGAGCTGCACGCGGAGCATCTTACCGTTCTCCAGCGCGAAACCGGGGGGCAGCTTCTGGGCGTCGAGGTTGCCGAAGATCGAGCTACGCACGTTGGGGGACCTTTCGCAGACGGTGATGCCGCCAGCGTACGGAACTACAGCCCCGTATGCGCTTCCGCACCTACAGCCGCGCGCGCTTCGCGAACCACGGACATCGGCGCGCGTCCTGACCTACAGGCGTTTACCCGCTTCGTGACCTACAGACGTTTACCCGCTACCTGACCCGCTACCTGACCTACAGACGTTTGCGGACTTCCTCGACCCATCGTGTGACGCCCTTGGCGCCGGCCGTCTCGGCGAGCGTACCGGCCTCGTCCAGCAGCGCCGCCGCGTCATCACGCCGCCCGTCATCCACGGCGACGTGGGCCAGGCCCACCAGGTTGGCCGCCACGCCTGCCGGGAAACCGATCTCTCGGCGGAGGCGTACGGACTCCTCCAACCGCTCCCGCGCCCCGGCCAGCCGCCCGGCCAGGTGCTCGGCGATGCCGAGGGGGCGGAGCACGTACGAGAGCGTCAGCTTGTCGCCGGCCTGGCTCGCGTGCTCGTGAGCGCGTTCGAAGAGCGGCGCCGCGGCATTCTCGTCCTTCCTGACGACCTGATGGAAGGCTCCCACCCAGAACAGCGCCTCACCTTCGCCGCGCACGTCCCCGAGGCTCCGGTAGAGCTCCGCGGCCCGCTCGAACAGCACCCACTCCTCCGGGTCCGCGCCTTCGCCGCCGAGCCCGCTGAGAAATCGCGCGTGCAGCACCCGCCCGCGAACGAGCGCGAGATCGGCCTCGACCGCGTTCAGCTCCCGCTCTGCGGCATCCAGCCCGTCGGCGTCACCGCCGAAAACGGCCTGGTCGTACAGCCCTTGAGCCGTTCGATCCGCTCGTCCATCGACACCCCGCAACCCCAATCGGAGCCGCGAGTCTAGTGTCCCCAAGACCCCGGAACCAGCCGCTCAGGGCGCTTGATCAACGCCGAGCGCCCGCCGCCAGATCGCGTACCACCTGAATGAGCTCCGCCGGATCGAACGGCTTGGTCAGATAGGCGTCGACGCCGATCCCCACCCCCCGCCGCCGGTCGTCATCCTGCGCCCGCGCCGTGATCAGCACGACCTTGATGTGACTGGTCGCCTCGTCCGTACGCAACTTCTCCGCCGTCGCCCACCCGTCCAGGAACGGCATCATCACGTCGAGCGTGATGACATCGGGCATCACGTCGAGCACCCGCTCGAGGCAGTCCTGCCCATCGGTGGCGGTCTCGACCTCGAACCCCTCCAGGTTCAGGTTGACCGCGATGAGTTGACGGATGACCTCGTCATCGTCCACAACCAGTACTTTGCCAAGAACCTCGCCCACGGGCGCCAAGCTAACCTGTAGCGGGGTGGTCACGGGTGGTTTTCACAGGATGCGTGGCGTGAGCGTTATCCGGTGCCGAGTGGTACCTCGATGCTGGTAGCCTTATCACGCATCGAGCCCCCTTAGCTCAGGGGATAGAGCACCGGCCTCCGGAGCCGGGTGCGTAGGTTCGAATCCTACAGGGGGCACCCAGAACAAGGGAACTTGTTCGAATCGCCGATCCTCCTTCGGGAGGGTCGGCGATTTCGTTTGTGAGGGCTGTGAGGGCGGGCACGTTGTCCTCCTTAATGGTGATCTTGATCAGAACCTCATGAGACGCTTGGCGATAGCGCAACTCCAGATGGAAAGCCTCGAAGAGCCTGCGCTGAAGATCCTCACCGACAGAGGCGAGACTGGCGCCCAGGTTGGGAAGTTCGTCCAGGAGCGTCTGGTCCTCGACAGGCGCCTGGGTCCGCGCCAGCGCCTTGAGCTGCTCGCTCTTGGCCCTTCGGGTACGGGCCAGGTCGGCGTAGCGGCGTTGCAGCCGTTCGCGGAAGGCCCGGTCGATCTCGTCGTCCCCGGTCGGGACCTGGGCTTCGATCTGCGCGAGCACGTTGTCAAGCCGCTGGTCCAGGTCGAGTAGCTCTTCCTTGACCAGCTTCGTCTCATCCGACGGAGCCGACGGGGCCAGCTGGGAGCCCAGGGCGGCGATCCGGTGCGGGCCGAAGACACGTTCGGCGAAGAACTCGTAGACGACGTCGAGCAGGTCGTCCTCACGCACCCACAGACTCTTAGGGTGGCTCGAGTACCAATCGCGCCGGTCCTTGTGGTGGCGCATGTCCGGTTCGCAGGCGTAGTAAGGCACAGCGTGACGGCTCTTGCCGTGCATCCGTCGGTCGCAGATCTCACAGGACACATACGAGCGCAACCGGTAGCTGCGCAGCGCCTGGGGATTGGCGCCCACTCCCGGGGCGCTACGCGACCCCTGCCGCGTTCGACCAATCGGGGTAACCGCCTGAAACAACTCCTTGGTCACCAACGGCTCATGTGTGGGGCGATGCGACCATACCCACTCACTGGGCGGGTTGTTCTTGCCACCCTTCTTGGTGGCCCGGCGATTCCACACCATGTAGCCGGTGTACTTCGGATTAGCCAAAATGTCGCGCACCGCAGATCCGCTCCACCGCCCTACCGCCCTGCGTGGATCCACCGGCATCGGCGGCGGATAATCGGCCGGGTGGAGGTTGAGCCGGTCGGCGATGGCCTTGTAGCCGAGCCGGTGAACAGCCCGCAAGGTAAACATTCATCCCGCGCGCGATGAGTGACGAGTAGGTTGCAGTCCTCACGTTGCGTCACTTTGATCTGGTGTGCGGGTCGTGGTGAGATCATCCGGTGTCCGGCCTGGAGGAGATGTCGCGCGAG
>NZ_JADOGI010000447.1 GCF_015645445.1 Nonomuraea cypriaca
GCCCCTCACCGTGCCTCCGCCCCTGACCGGTTTGCACGCCCTGCCGCGCCTTCCACCCTGACCGGCCCTTCCCCGTGCATCCGCCCCTGATCGGTTGGCATCCTTCCTGTGGCTCCGTCGTGCATACGGTCGCTGGTTGGCCGCTTGCTTATCCATGCTTGTTTATCCACAGGCGCGGCCGGAGGCGGCGGCGTTATCCCCAGAATCCCGCTCTGCCCGACGCCGCCCACACCCCTTCATCGATCCTGTACGCCTCCAGACTCGATCCGATCCGATCCACGGAGGCCACCCATGAAGATCGCTCTCCCGTTGCCAGGCACGCTGGCATCCCTGTTCGTCATCGCGATGGAGGATGTGCTCCTCGATGTCGAGTCGTATGTGCCCTGGCGCATCGGCGGGCCGTACAAGAAGGCCACGATCAGCGCCGTGAGCACCGGAGCCCTGACCGTGACCCGCCACGCCAGCCCGTGGAAACCGACCGGCATCAACCTCACGGACGACGAGAGACGCCGCCTCCGGCGGACCAAACACCACGTCGTCGTGTCCTCGACCGCGCCGCCGCACCACCTGCCCGGCAACGCACAGGTGGCCCGCGCCGTGGCCAGAGCGCTGGCCCGCGAATCCGACGGCCTCCTGATCGACCCCCTGACCGGCGCCACCATCCTCACCCGCGGGAGATGCGTGGGCGAGCCCCCGGATTTCCGCCTCAACGACGACTGGCTGGCCTGGGACGTGCAGGTCCACGATGCCGCCACCTGCCCACCGTGGTACCCGGCGGACACGAGCGTGTGCGACTGCCTGCGGGTGACCTCACGCGGCCTGCGCCGCTTCGCCCTGCCCGAGATCACCCTCGACGGCGCCGCCTGCGCCCACAACCTGTGCGCGACCAACCTCCTCCGCACGGTCGCCAATCGCCTGGTCGCGGACCATCTGGCCTACCTCACCACCCACCCGGACGCCGTCGAGCGCCAGATCGACGACGTCCTCCACATCCAACCGTCAGACCAGCCCGACGGCACAGGTGCGCCCTTCGCCGTGCACCTGACCCCGTATGACGTGGGGGCGGGAGAGTTGGGCCGCACAGGCAGCATCCGCCGCCTGAAGGTCGGCCCGGCCCCCGGCACGGGCCGCGACGTCACCTGCCTCAAGGTCGGCCCACCCTCGGGCTTCACCGGTTCCCTGAACGACTGGCTGTGCGTAACCCAGGGAGTCGGCCAAGCCGTACCGACCTCGATCGACCCCCACACCTCAGAGCCGGCACCAGCCCTGGCGGCGTGACAGGACACCCGTGCGAGACCAGCGTCACGTCACAGCGACAATCGGCCTGCCCCACCGCCCGTCCTTAAGCGTGATCCCGTGTCAGCTTCTCGGCCCTGAACTGAAGGACCGAGCTTACAGCTCTGGGACGTACCTGGCGGGTACGGTTCAGGCCGCGTCGTCGGCAGCGTGACTCACTGCCCAGCCCGCTGCACCGCGCGCTGCGATTCCTGCCGGCCCTGAGGTGAAGGGGCCGGAGTTCCTTCGCATGGGTCGGATCTTTGTGCGCCACCCCCTCTCTGCTCTACTGGTAGTAGTACTACTAGGGGTAGAGGAATTTGGGCATGCATGTTCTCATTGTGGGAGCCGGCATCGCGGGGCTGGCGGCGGCCAGGGGATTACGAGCCGCCGGGCATTCGGTGACCGTGCTCGAACGGGCGCCCGCGCTGCGGGACACCGGTTGCGCGCTGACGCTGTGGAGCAACGGCACGGCGATCCTGGATGATCTCGGCGTACGGATGGACGGGGCGGGGCAGCGCATCGACGCCATCGAGGTCCGCAGCGCGCGAGGGCGTCCGGTGATGGTGGTGGACACCGGACGGCTCGAGGCGAGGTTGGGCGCTCCGGTGGTGGTGATTCCGCGCCCGTCGCTGCTCGCCAGGCTCGCCGAGGGGTTGCCGGAGGAGACCTTTCGGTTCGGCGCCCGCTTCGCCCGGCTCCACGACGACGGCCGGTCCGTACGGGTCGAGACCGAGGACGGCGCGGAGTACTCGGGCGACCTGCTCATCGGCGCCGACGGCGTGAACTCCCCGGTGCGCGCGGCGCTCTTCGGCGAGGGACCCGATGCCGACACCGGCGCGCTGCCGACCGGGGCGGCCACCTGGCAGGGCCTGATCAGAGCGCCTTTCGACATCGGCAGTCGCGCTCTGCTGTTCCTCGGGCGGAGAGGGACTGTCGGGCTGAACCCCTCCGGCGACGGCCTGCTGCAGTGGCTCATCGATTTCCGGTGGCGGCCGGGCGACGGCTTCCCCCGCCCTGAGCACGCGCTCGCCGCACTCAGGACGCAGTACGGGGAGTGGGGCTCGCCCGTCCCCGAACTGCTGGCCGCCCTGTCGGACAAGGACCTCGAACTCTTCCCGCACCGCCGCCACCCCGCCCCACTCCGATTTGGACGCGGCCGGAGTTTCCTGATCGGCGACGCGGTGCACGCGATGCCCCCCATCCTGGCCCAGGGCTCCGGCCAAGCGCTGGAAGACGTCGCGGCGCTGCTGCACGGCCTCGCGGGCGCCTACGGCCGGGGCGCCGATGGCCGGGGCGCCGATGGCCGGGGCACCGTTGGCTGGGGCGGCGATGGTCGGGGCGCCGATTCGGATCCGGCCACGGTGCTGCACGCGTACGGGCAGAGCCGTCGGCGGCAGGCCGTGCTGGCCGCCCGAGCGGCCACCCAGGGCGTCGCGACCGCCGGACCGCAGACCCTGTTCCAGAGCGAGGCAGCGCTGTGCGGGGCCGTCGCCATGCCCGACCGCCTGGCGACCTGGCTGATCGAGAAACTGATCCGAGGAGTCAGCGGCCGGCTCTGAGCCCCGCGTCCCAGCACCGGACACCTGCCGACCCCGGTGTCCCACCACCGGGCGCCCGTGGCGCCTGCGTCTCAGGGCCGGGTTCCTGTGATGTCGGCGTCTCAGCACCGGCACATGTGGCACCCGTGTCCCAGCGGCCAATGCCTGCGACACCTGTCGTCCCAGCGCCGGGAACCTGCGGCGCCGGTCTCAGCGCCGGGAACCTGCGGCGCCGGTGCCTCAGTGCCGGGAACCTGCGGCGCCGGTGTCGTAACGGCGGGCACCTGTGGCGCCGGTGGTTTCAGCGGTGGGTGCCGGTGGCTCGGCGGTGGGGAGGTTCGGTCGGTGCCGGGCGGATCGTCAGGGGGTGGGGTC
>NZ_JADOGI010000448.1 GCF_015645445.1 Nonomuraea cypriaca
GGGCGTGGGCGTGGCGGTGGGGGTGGCCGACGGCTGGGACGCGCTCGGCGACGCCGCCGAGGGCGGGCTCTGCGACGGGGACGCGACGACCGCCGAAGAGCCCGGCGGGCCGTCCTCGCTCGCCGTGTTGTCGGCGGGGGCCGAACGCAGGCCGAGGTACGCGCCGAGACCGGCGACGAGCACGACCGCCGCGGCCGCCGCGACGACCGTCCTGACCTGCACCTGCCGCTGGTCGGGCCGACCCGCGTCCATCGTGGACTCGGCCGGCGGCAACGGACCGCCGGTGGCCGGCGTGATCCGCGCGCCGGTCTGGGGGACCTCCGGGGCCAGGTTCAGTAGCAGGTTGGGGTCGGTCGGGGTTTCGTCCACGGCCGGAGGGGGCGCCTCGCGCGACTTTCCCTGTGCGGGGGCCTGGCGCAGCCTGCCGAGGCCGGGCGACCTGCGCGGCGTGGTGGGGGCCGGCACCTCCAGCTCCTGCGCGGCGGGGAACTGCGCCGTAGGGGGCGGGTTCGACTGTGCGATGGCCTGGCGCAGCAGACGCTGCGCCTCCTCGTACGTGGTCCGCTGCACCGGCTCCTTGACCAGCAGCCCGCTGATCACCTCCGTGAGCGGGCCGGCGTGCGAGGCGGGATCGGGCTCGTCGGTCAGCACGGCGTGCATCGTGGCGAGCGCCATGCCGCGCTCGTGCGGCGAGCGGCCCTCCACGGCCGTGTAGAGCGTCGCGCCGAGCGCCCACAGGTCGGACTCGCGCCGCGCGGGCAGCCCCTTGAGCCGCTCGGGCGCGATGAACGCCGGTGTGCCCGCCAGGCCCGTCATGGTGAGCTGCGTCTCGGTCTCCAGCGTGGCGATGCCGAAGTCGGTGAGCACCACCCGGCCGTCGTCGGCGAGCAGCACGTTCTCGGGTTTGACGTCCCGATGCAGCACACCCGACTCGTGCGCCCGGTGCAACGCGTCGAGCATGGCCAGCCCGATCTCGGCCACCCGCTTGGGCGGCAGCGGCCCCTCCTGCTTGATCACGGCGCCCAGGGAGCGCGACTGAACGAGCTGCATGACGATCCAGGGCCGGCCATCCTCCTCGATCACGTCGTGGACGACGATCACGTTGGGATGCTCGAACCTGGCCGCCGCTCGCGCCTCACGCATGGTCCGCCGGTTCAGCAGCTGTACCTCTTCGCCCAGGGCGGCGGCGTACCTGACCTCCTTGACCGCGACCGTGCGGTCGAGGAGCTCGTCGTGGGCACGCCACACAATGCCCATACCGCCCCTGCCGATGGGTTCCTGCAGCTGGTAGCGGCCGGCGATGCGACGTCCGTCCTGCTTCCGATCCGACATCAACGGCCTCAAACCCCTCCTCTAGGCCAAGAAATACTCCCATAGCGAGGGATCAACGGCGACTCACCGGAGGGCCAGTCCGCCATGTGAGAAGGGCTGTCCAGCAGGTGGAGGGGTGGGTGTAGGGTTTTAGACATGACTTGTCGCCACGCGTTTATCGAGCCGGCTCTGGGAGAGCCGGTCGTTCGCTAGCGACCTCCTGGAGTCGGCACGAGGCAGAGACGCCCGTCTCTGCCTTTTTGGTTTTTCCGCCGGCTCCTGAGGGCCGGCCCGAGTGGGGAGTCGTCGAATGTCATCGACCTTGGAACGGCATGCGGTCGCCGTGGGTGAGCTGCTCGTGGGGGACGGGCCCGCCGTCGTGATCGGGCGCCGGGTCAGCCTGCGGGCGCAGCGCGGACGGGTGGACGCGTACGAGGTGCTGCGGGATCGCGCCACGCTGGTGGAGCCGTCGTCGGCGGCGGACCTGCCCGCGATCGCCGAACTGGCCGACGCCGTGGTGGTGGGGGCGTCGTGGACGCGGGACATCCCGCTGGTGCGGGCGGCGGCGGGGCTGGCGCTGCCGGTGGTCGTCGAGCGGCGGGTCGCGGCGTCTCTGGAGGAGTGGCTGGGGCTGGCCGACTACTGCGCGGCCGAGGGGGACGGGCGGGTGATCCTCTGCGAGTCCGGCCACCTCGACCTGGCGCTCATGCGGGCCGCGCGGGCCGCGTCCGGGCGGCCGGTGCTCGCCGACGTCTCCAGGAACATCGGCCTGTCCGCCGCCGCCGTGGCCGCCGGCGCCGACGGTCTGGTCGTCGGGGGTCCTGGCCACGGCACGGCGGCCCCTTACGCGGGCGTCGTCGCGGGCGGCCTCGCCACGGGCGGCGGACTCACGGGCGACAGACGCCTCGCGGGCGGCCGCGACCTCACCATCGTCGCGGCCGGCCACCTGACGCGCCCTATGAGCGTGGCCCCCACGAGAGAGGCCACCCCCAGCGCTGGAACCGGCGATCTGGCTCACGGCGAGGCTGGTGATGCGACGCACGGCGATGCCGGTGGCGGGAGACACGGCGATGCCGGTGGTGGGGCTGGCGGCGTGGCCGGCGGTGGGAACGGTGACGGGTCCGGTAGTGGTGCCGGTGGCGGGGCCGGCGGTGCCGGTGGTGGGGTTTTGGGCTCGGGGGTGTGGGCCGGGGTGGATCCAGGCGGCGAGGACGGTGAGGTGGCGCTGCGGATGGCCGAGGAGGCAGTGACAGTCGTCGGCGCGTTGCTCCGGGACGAGTCGCCTGCGACGTTGCCCGAGTGCCGGGAGGCGATCGACCGGGTGGACGCCGCGCTTGCCACGCTGCTCGAACGCCGGGCCGCGCTGGCGGGCATCGTCCAGCGGATCAAGCCGGTCGGCGGGTTCGCCGGGCGCGACTTCGCGCGGGAGCAGGCCCTGGTGGCCAAGATGGCGGTGCGGGCGCCGTCGCTCGGTGAGGCGCGGCTCGCACCCATCATGAACGCCGTCATCGAGGCGGGCCTCCACCTGGCCGAGGAACGCGCGGGAAAGTGAGCGCCCCCGTTCCCAAGCGCCACGCCCCACATTTGTGGCAAACCCGCACCCGAGTGGCGCAGTCGCCCGCGCCCATGTGATGACGCCATGCCCGAGCGGTGGTGAACCCAGCCCGAGGGAGCGGTGCTCGCGTCTTAGCGGCGGTGGTGCGTCGCGCGTGGGTGGTGGTCTCCGAGCAGCGCAGGGATGTGTCGGCGCCTGAGCGGCGGTGGCGCCTATGCCCGCGGGCGGTGAACCGAGCCCGGGGGAGTGGTGTCCGCGGCTGGGTGGTGGTGGCGTCGGGGTGGGT
>NZ_JADOGI010000449.1 GCF_015645445.1 Nonomuraea cypriaca
CTGCTGCGGGCACGACGCGGGCGCCGGCCTGGCCCTGTGGTCGAGCCCGGCGACTGAGGCCGGTCGCGCGCCCGTGGCGGCGAACCGGCAAAGGCACCGTCGTATGGCTCGTCTCGCGCGCGTCCAGTAGCCGGCCTGACCTGGGGTTCCTGTGAGGTGCCGCCACGAGGGGGTCATGGCCACAGGAACGCCGTCACGTCAGCCGCCGTACACGCGCGGGAACGGCCTCAGCTGTCGTCGCCCGTGCCCGTCTCGTTGTTGAGGACGTCGAGGTTGATGTCCTGCAGGTGCAGGGCGGTGAGGAGGTCGACGTACTTCACCGAATCGTTCAGTACGTGGTTGAGCACGGTGAGGTCGTCGAGCACGCTCAGCTGGCTCAGGATCTCCTTGTCCTTGTTGAGCGGGTTGGGGCCGATGTCGGCCGAGGCGCTCATGGCCGAGAACCCGAACAGGAAGCTCCCCGCGATGGCTGCACCGGCAAGAATGCGACGCATCATTTGTTACCTCTCCTTTCGCGGAATCGGCGCGGAATGCGCGTCATCGTAAATCGCTCGCACAGGGTCGCGAGATTTCGCGAATAACAATGTCGCGGGCTTCGGCGTTCCGCAACCCGGCCCTGCTAAGCCGGGGTCAAATACCCGCCCCAATTCCTTGGCCGTTTATCATATCTCGTCCTGAAATGTCAGAGCGATCCAGATTTGCCGGATTTGGGCCCTTGGCTGATTTTTCATGTTATGGCCATACGTATGCCTCGCATGACCAAAGCGCGTTTTATCCACATAGAGAAGGAGGAATGCTAACGAGCACGCGCCGTGGCCGGTCCCGGCGCGATATGGTCACGGGGGCGCTGAATATGCCATGAATGGACTACGGCGACTATTGGTAATAGCACTGATCCTGGGCGTCGCGGAATCCGCTCCGGCGCCGGCCGCCAATGGCTGCGGCGTGATTTGCGGCGAGTCCGCACGCCCTGTCCTGGCCGCCCGGTCATCGGGCGGGACCATGGCGGTGCGGGCGGCGATGGAGATGATCGGGGTCCCGTACTCATGGGGCGGCGGCGGAGCGCACGGGCCCGGATTCGGGATCGGAAAAGGGGCCAAGATCAGCGGGTTCGACTGCTCCGGGCTCACCGAATACGCGTGGGCGCGGGCCGGGGTGCTGATCGGAACGACCACGAACGAACAGTGGCGTTCGGGGATCCGCATTCCGAAGGAGGCGATAGAGCCGGGGGATCTGGTCTTCTACGAAAGCGATCCACGCCGGACGGGGCCCGAGCACGTCGCCGTGGCCATTGACGCGACGCGGATGGTGCACGCCCCTTACACGGGTGCGTTCGTACGGGTGGATCCGCTGGACCGGCCGACGTTCCTGGGGGTCGTCAGACCGAGCGCGAGCGCGGCAAACGTCGGCAGGCTCGACGGGGCCGGCCTCTGACGCGCGACCGCGCGGCCCTGGTCGTCCTGCAGTGATCGACCTGGGCCGCGCGGTGCTGAGAGCTCGGTGCGCACCAAGCCCGTGCCGTGGCTTCGCGACTTTCCACGGCGCGGTTCTACCGGTTCACCTCAAGGCACCAGGAAGCCGACCTTGGCCGGGCGGGCTCCGGGTCTCCCACGGGAGCCGCCGATCGACTTCCTGCCTACGCCAAGCGAGGAGTCGTCAGTGGTCGTCGCCCGTGTTCTTCTCGTTGTTGAGGATGTCGGCGTCGATGTCCTGCAGGTGCAGCAGGGTCAGGATGTCGATGTACTTCACCGAGTCGTTGAGGACGTCGTTGAGTGCGGTCACGTCGTCGAGGATGCTGAATTGGCTCAGGATGCTCTGCCCGCCGTTGTGCGCGTTGGGGCCGACGTCGGCCGATGCTCCGGTGGCGGAGAAGCCGAACGCGGTGGCCGCGATCGCGGCACCGACCAGAATGCGACGGATCATGTTTGATTTCCTCCATGGATCGGCGCGGAATTCCCGACGCCATAGTCGTTTGTGCAGGGCTGTGAGGTGCCGCCCATAACCATCGCGGCAGGCAGCGGAAACCGCAACTCGGAAAGCCCACATCGAGGTCAAGGCGGCACCTCGATTTCTTGGCGCTCAGTTTTCCGGCTCATCGACGACATGCGGCTTATATGGCGTGCCGGTAGGCCGGCAAACGACATTCACTTTGGCCTGCCGCGCGAACGATGGCATAATCGTTCACCACTGTTTAGGCAACGATCGCCCGAAACTTGAGCATCGTCGTACGCCGATCGGCGTACCTGGAGCGCCACCCACAGGGTGACGTCCGGAGCGAACAAAGCGGCGAGGATGGCCGCGAGTTCCCGAATCCGGAGGTCAGGTGAGAGCGATGCGACCCACCATCCGCAAGACAGTCGTGGTTATCCACGTCATCGCGTCCGTCGCGCTGCTCGGTGAGGTGTGGGGGCTGGTCGTGCTGAATACGACGGCGGCCCTGGCAAATGATCCGGAGCTGGCGCACGCCGCCTATCGGTTGATGCCCGCGCTGGTGTTCGGGGGTGGGATACCGCTGAGCCTCACGGCATTGGCCACCGGCATCACGCTGGGGCTGACCAGCCATTGGGGGCTGTTTCGCTATTACTGGGTGACGGCCAAGCTCGTCCTGTTGGTGGTCGTGATCTGCGTGGGCATGCTGCTGTTCGACCCCGAGGGAATGGCGGCCGCGACCGAGGGCGGCATCGCGGCCGGGCCCGGTCGTCAGTGGGGTCAGGTCGCCGCGCTGGGCACGCAGATCGCCCTGCTCATGACGGCGACGACGCTGTCGGTGTTCAAACCGCGCCGGAAACTCGGCGGACATCGGCTGGCCGCGGCGGTAGAAAGATGACGACGTCCGGCGAACCCTCCTCACCGACCACCGGCTCGTCGCCGTCGAACTGACCCACGGATCCGGCATCATCCTCGCCACCGCCCGCTGACCCCCGCCTCCCGGCATCAAGACTCACACGAACAAGCACGTGAGCGGTGGCCGGGCGCGGGGGCCTCGGAAGCGGCCGGTGACCGGGGGGAGGTCCGGAAGCGTGGGCGGTGAGTGGTGCTAGGGG
>NZ_JADOGI010000045.1 GCF_015645445.1 Nonomuraea cypriaca
CCCTCCGCCCTCTCCCCCGACGCGCCGACCGCCTCAGTGCGCGGGTTGCCGGGGTCGGTTGATGAGGCGTCCGGTCGGGGCGAAGGGGGACGGGCGTGAGCGTCACCGCACCGGCCGCCAGCCCCGTCCTTCCGCGTCAGCGCGTCGGCGGGCGGCTCGTGGCGGGTGCGTTCGGCGTGTGTGCGGTCGTCGCGGCCGTGGCGGCGAGCACGTTCAGCGCGCAGGAGGCCGTGCCGGGCATTCCCATGCCTGGCCCGCTGGTGGCGGTCGGGCTGCCGGTGGTGCGGGTGCTGCTCGACGTCGCGGCGGTGGCCGTGGTCGGGCTGAGCCTGGTGCCGAAGCTGCTCGGGTTCGACGCCCCCGAACGTACCGAGCCGGTTCTGCGCAGGGTGCGGCCGCTCGCCGTGATCGCCGCCTGGGCGTGGGCGATCTGCGCGTTGCTCACCATCGTGTTCCAGACGGCCGAGCTGAACCCCGGCGGCGTCCCGACGTTCGGGATGATCGCGGCATACGTCGGCGATGTCGGCACAGGTCAGGGTTTGCTGTTCAGCGCGGCGTGCGCGCTGGCGGCGGCGGGCATCGGGCTGATGGCGGTGCGGTTCGGCGAGAAGGTGCCGGCCGAGCTACGGGTGATCGTGGCGTTGTTCGGGCTGCTGCCCATCCCGGTCACCGGGCACGCGGTCAACTCGGTCTGGCACGACCCGATCATGGTCTCGATGGAGATCCACGTGATGGGCGCGGCGGCCTGGACCGGCGGGCTGGTGGCGACGGCCGTGTTCGTGGCACCGCACCGGGAGTTGCTGGCCGTGGCGCTGCCCAGGTTCTCCAGGATCGCCGCGGTCTGCCTGCTGCTCGTGGGGCTCTCGGGGTTGGTCAACGGGCTCGGCACGATGGCGCTCACGCCCGGCGTGACGCTGCTCGGCGCGATCGTGACCAGCCACTACGGACTGCTGCTGGTGGTCAAGACGGTGCTGGTGGCGTTGCTGGTGCCGCTGGCCGCGCACATCCGCTTCCGCCTGCTGCCCGCCGTACGCGACGGCCGGGCCACCGCCCTGGTGGGATGGGCGGTGGCCGAGGTGTCCGTCATGGGACTGGCGTACGGCGTGGCCGTGGCGCTCACGCGAGCCTCGATCGCCTGAACCCGCCCGCAGTTCCTGGCGCGGGCGGTCGACATCGCGCGATCAGGGTGTGGCCGTCAGACGATCAGGGTGTGCCTTTCGTGATCGCGTGATCAGGGCGTGGCGGTCGCGATCGCCGGTGGTGGCTCGATGGGCTGGGGGGTGCCGCGCCTGGCGGCGAGCCACTCGACGGCGAGCCAGGCGGCCAGGAGGCCGAGGCCGGCCCAGACGGCTGACGACGTGACGAGGGGCGGTGCGCCCAGCAGCCCTTCCTGCCCCTTCAGAGCGCCGTACACCGGGCCCATGAGGGCGCTCTGCGCCGCCAGCGCGGCGTACGCGACGGCTGTCGCACCGATCGACCCGAGCACCGCGCGCACCACCGGCAGGCGTACCAGGAAGGCGACGTCCACCAGGAGCCCGGCCAGCACCAGGAAGAACGGCAGCGCCGACGGCGGGAACCCGGTGAACGTCAGCAGCGGCCAGGCCACCGTCCTGAAGCCCACGTAACCGGCGGCCACCAGGGTCGCGGCGCCGAACCTGCCGATCAGCAGCCGCGCCACGACCAGCACCGACAGCCCGGCGACCACCGCGTAGACCGGGTAGAGGAAGTCCGGCACGGGCAAGGTGAACTCGGTCATCATCGTCCGGTCCACCGGCCGCCCCATCTGGTCGGCGGCGAACTGGAGCAGGATCGGCTCCGCGTAGACGGTGTGGTTGTCCCAGGCGCCGATCGACAGGATGCCGTACTCCTGGTGCTGCTCGGGGAAGTGGACGTTCTCCAGGAGGAACGCCATGAACGCGCCCAGCACGACCACGCGCTCGCGGCCGGGCGGCGCGCCCATGAACCAGCCGCGGATCACGCCCGCGATCATGAACAGCGTTCCGACGTAGAGCATCATGTGCGACGGGCTCCACGAGGTGATGTCGAGCCCGTTGACGCGGTGGTTGATCAGGTCGAGCGGGACCGCGACGAGGAAGATGCCCGTGCCCCACTGGATGAGCCTGAGCGCGGACTTGTCCACGCCGTAGCCGGTGTAGCCGTGGATCACGGTGAGCGCGACGGCCAGGGCTGTTCCGACGGAGTTGAGCAGGTGGGGCGGGGCGAGGTCGTCACGCAGCCACATGAAGTGCCACGAGACGTCCCAGGCCGAGCCGAGCACCTTGAACGCGAACGCCAGCAGCCAGCCGAAATAGAGGACCCTGAACAGGTCCTGCGGCGTCTCACGCCCCGCCGGTCCCCGGGTCCAGTACGGCAGGGCCCACGCGGCGGCCTTCTTGAACGATGCTCGAGACTTCACGGGAGTGAATCTTACGGTCCCGTGGAACACCGGCCCGCGATGCCCCGATCCGGGAGTCGTCCGAGATCAGGACCGCGCTGCCGGACGACCGTCTCCATCTCGTGGGCGAGCCGGTGCTCGTCGGCCTGGCCGACCTCAACCTGGCGCACCGCCTACCGCGAGGTCATGCCCCCTGCGCTCCCCGCCGGGCCGGCGCCGCCGGCTGAGGCTCGCAGCGAGTACATGAGCGGGATCTTGGGGCTGCCCTCGGGGAAGCGGTATTCGCCCTCGTCGGCGACCAGGGTGGGGTAACGCTGGAAGAGCGTGTGATCGTGCTCGTGAAGGAACTCCACCCGCAGCCCCGCCCCCGACACGGCGGTGACGACGTCCCCGATGCCGTGCTGGAACTGCACGGAGGTCTGGTGGTCGAGGATCTCGCCGCCGGTGTAGGTGTGCGGCTCCTCCCAGACGTGGGGGCCGTGGTTGAAGTAGTCGTACGCGACGGTGGTGCCCGTGGCGTCGTCCATGATGTCGGCGAACGGGTGGAACTCGGCGAGGTAGAGGAATCCGCCGGGCTTCAGCAGCGCGGCGACCGTCTCGGCCCAGCGCGCGAGGTCGGGGAGCCATACCAGCGCCCCGAAACCCGTGTACACGATGTCGAAGGTGGCCGCGCCGAGTGCCTCGACGGCGTCGTACACGTCGGCGGTGACGAACGCCGCAGGGACGCCGCACTTGGCGGCGATGGCTGCGGCCTGCTCGATGGCGGCGTCCGAGAAGTCGAGGCCGGTCACCTCGGCACCCAGCCTGGCCCAGGAGAGCGTGTCGAGGCCGAAGTGGCACTGCAGGTGAGCCAGGCGGCGGCCGGAGACGTCGCCGACCTCCTCCCGTTCGAACGGCCGCAACCGGGACCTGCCCGCCACGAAACCCGTGACGTCGTAGAAGTCGCTGCCGACGTGGACGGGGACTCTCGCGTTCCAGTTGGCCCTGTTGACCTCCAGATACTCCATGGCGTCGAGCGTAGGGGACGGCGGTGGGTTTTCCACAGGCGTTTTCTGGTGGCGTCGCCTTGTCCACAGGTCGCCCGCGCGGCGTCTCGCGTGCCCGGTCCGGCGTGCATGATGAGCGCGTGACTCCAGCAGAAGCAGAGACGATCCTCCAGGAATACTTCGCCCCCTGGGTCCGGCAGCTCGGCTTACGGGTGGAGGAGGTCGGCGTACGGGCAAAGACGTCCTGATCGATGTCCGCATCACGAAGCTCGGCCGCACCCTGGCCTTCTCCGAGATCACCCTCTCGGCGGCGGGCAGCACGGAACCGGCGGCCCAGGCCACGACGGCCTACGCCCTGCTGGCCTGAGCACCTTCGCTTACCTGGCAGGTAATCGTCATGACGCACGATCCGGACAATGATTCCACCTGACCCCCGAGACAGCGGCTTGAGGACAGATCATGACTCGCGAAACCGTAGAAGAACTGCTGCGCCGGATCGGCGCGGGCGACCACGACCGGACCGCCGAGTTGTTCGCCGACCGGATCGACTGGCAGCTCAACTGGCCTGCTCAGGGGCACCCGTCGGTGCCGTGGATCCGGCCCCGTGCCGGGCGTGGGGACATGGCGGAGCATTTCCGCATGCTGGACGCCTGTCACGTGCCGGAGAAGAACGGCACGTCGGTGACGAGGATCCTGGTGGACGGGGACGACGCCGTTGTGCTGGGCGAGATCGCGCAGACCGTCAGAGCGACCGGTGAGGCGTACACCTCTGCTTTCGCCCTGCACCTCACCGTCGAAAACGGCCTGGTCACGCGCTACCACATTTACGAGGACAGCCTCACCATCGCCCGTGCCCTCGCTGACGAGACCACCGCGGACCACACACCATCCGCCTGACACCGGCCTCCCCACCGACGGCCGGGCGCGCCCTGCCCATGCTGGAGCGATCAAGATCCCGCAGCTCAACGGCACCGAGCACCACAGAGCGATCCCGGCGTTAGCGCCGTCTCAGGGATCTCTCAGGTGCGGAAAGTAGGCTCACCGCATGAAGCGTGTGGCCGCGCTGGTAGCGGCACTCGCCCTCATCGGGGTGACGACGTGGCTCGTGTGGCCGTCGGCACCGGAGGTGCGGGCCCAGGACCAGAGGATCAGCGTCGTCGACGGACCGGCCGACGACCAGCGGGTGGAACTCGACGCGACGTTCTTCCCGCCGCCTGATGGCGGGAAGGCGCCTGCCGTACTCATCGCCCACGGTTTCGGGGGCAGCAAGCAGAGCGTGCGCGAGCAGGCGATCCGCGTCGCCCAGGACGGCTACGCCGTGCTCACCTGGTCGGCGCGCGGTTTCGGCCGCTCGACCGGTGAGATCGCGCTCAACTCGCCGGACTACGAGGTCAAGGACGTCAAGCAGCTGATCGACTGGCTGGCCAAGCGGCCAGAGGTCCAGCTCGACGCCTCGGGCGACCCACGCGTCGGCATCGCGGGCGGCTCGTACGGCGGCGCCATCGCGCTGATGACGGCGGCCCACGACCAGCGGGTCGACGCGATCGTGCCACAGATCACCTGGTCCGACCTGGCCGACGCGCTCTTCCCCAACGCGGCCACCCAGAGCACGGGAAACACCGCCACCGCACCCGAGAGCACCGGAAACCCGGACACGGCCCCCCAGAGCGACGCCGCCGCCGGCACCACGCCCGAGAGCGGCACCGGCACCACCGACCAGACCGGCTCCGGGGGTTCCGGCGCCGCTCAGGGCGCGGAGGGCGGTGTCTTCAAGCGCATGTGGGCGGGCATCTTCTTCGGCCAGGGTGTCTCGCTGGACAGCTTCGCGATGCAGGGTCCGGAACGCGGGCAGGCCGCCGGTCCGCTGACTCCCGAGCAGGCGCGGTGCGGCAGGTTCCTGCCCGCGATCTGTGACATCTACCAGCAGGTGGCCAAGGACGGCAGGGCCACCCCGGAGGCCGTCGACCTGCTCCGCAAGTCGAGCCCGATCACCGTGGCCAGCCGGATCAAGGCGCCGACCCTGCTCATCCAGGGGCAGCGCGACTCGCTGTTCCCGCTGAGCCACGCCGATGCCAACGCCAGGGCGATCGCCGCCACGGGCACCCCGGTCAGCCTGGCCTGGTTCGACGGCGGGCACGACGGCGGCGACGGCGAGGCCGACTGGCTCTTCGAACAGTCCTCGGCCTGGTTCGCCCGCTATCTGAAGGGTGACGACGCGGCCCAGGCGGCGCCGCCGGTCAGCACGTTCACGGTGACGCGTGACGGCGGCCGCGACCCGGGCACCCGCCAGCGCATCCGGCTGCACCCGGAGGCGGGCTCGTACCCGGGACTCGCGGGCACGGACACCACCACGGTGCAGCTGAGCGGCCCCGAGCAGAGCATCGCCAACCCGCCCGGCGGCGCACCCGCCTCGATCTCGACGGTGCCCGGCATCGGCGGCCTGCTGGGCGGCCAGACCAACGGCGGCGTGTCGATCGACATGCCTGGCCAGAGCGCCACGTTCGAGTCCCGGCCGCTCGCCGCCCCACTCCAGCTCACCGGCAGCAGCACCGCCAAGGTCAGGGTGTCGGGCAAGGGCGAGGCGACGCTGTTCGCGAAGCTCTACGACGTGGCCGACAGCGCGCAGTTGCCCACTTTGCCCGCCGGGCTGGTGGCGCCGGTCCGGGTGACGATCCCCGAGGGCGCGGGCAGCACCGAAGCCACGATCAGCCTGCCCGCCGTCGATCACCAGTTCGCCGTCGGTCACCGGCTCCGCCTGGTCGTGACGACGACCGACATGGGCTTCGCCACGCCTGCCGAGCCGGCCACGTACCAGGTGTCGCTGGCCTCCCCCGCTCTCGCCGTCCCAACGGTCCGCACCCTGGCCGCTCCCCCGACCGGGGTCGCGTGGTGGGTGTGGGCGATGCCCCTGGCCGCCGTACTGATCGCCGCCGCCCTCATGGCCACGGGCCGCACCCAGTCCCTCGCCCGCACCCGCCTCCGCCGGCCCACTCCCGCGCTGGGTGCCGAGCCACGCGTAACGTCCGCCGGACTGCACGACATGTCCGGCGCCACCTCGAACGGGCGATCGCCAGCCCCCACGCCGAACGGTCAGGCGCCCGACACACCGCCCCGCCCCGACGTCAACGCCCAGCCGCACCCGGCCTCGGACACTGATCCGCGTGACGGAACCCTCCCGGCCCCTGGCTTCCACGGTGCGCCAGTCCCGGGCGCCGATCCGCACCATGCATCCCTCTCGGGGACTGACCCGCACGACGTGCCCGCACCGGGCGCTGAGGCGGATGGGCTCGGCGGGGTCGCGGACGGGGCGAAGGTGCCGTTGGAGATCAGTGGGTTGACCAAGGCGTATCGGAACGGTGAGCTGGCCGTCGATGGATTGTCCTTCCGGGTCGAGCAGGGGCAGGTGCTGGGCCTGCTCGGACCGAACGGCGCAGGGAAGACGACCACGATGCGGATGATGATGGGCCTCATCCGGCCGGACGACGGCGAGATCCGGATCTTCGGTGAACGCGTCACGCCGGGGGCGCCCGTGCTGTCCAGGCTCGGGTCGTTCGTGGAAGGCCCCGGATTCCTGCCGCACCTGTCCGGCCGGGACAACATCGAGCTCTACTGGGCCGCCACCGGACGCCCCAGAGCCGATGCCCACTTCGAGGAGGCGCTGGAGATCGCCAACCTGGGCAAGGCGCTGGAGCGGGCCGTACGCACCTACTCCCAGGGCATGCGGCAGCGGCTGGCCATCGCCCAGGCCATGCTCGGCCTGCCGGACCTCCTCGTGCTCGACGAGCCCACGAACGGTCTCGACCCACCCCAGATCCGGGAGATGCGCGAGGTGCTCAAGCGCTACGCGCGCGACGGCCGTACCGTGATCGTCTCCAGTCACATGCTGGCCGAGGTCGAGCAGACCTGTAGCCACGTCGTGGTCATGCACCGGGGGCGGCTGGTCTCGACCGGCACGGTGTCGCGGCTGCTCAGCTCGGCCACCGTCGGCAACGGGCACGGGCCTCGACTGGAAGACGTGTTCCTCGACCTCATCGGAGACAAGGCATGACCGCCGCGCCGGGCTACGCGCCCCGCCGCACGCTGCCGCTGCGGGTGGAGATCGTCAGGCAGTTCAAGCGGCGCAGGACGCTCGTCATGTTCGGGCTGCTGCTGGCGCTGCCGTGGATCCTGGTGATCGCGTTCCAGTTCGGGCCACAGTCCAGCAGCGGGCAGGGACAGACGTCCCTGCGTATGTCGGACCTGGCGACGGCGAGCGGCCTCAACTTCGCCGCGTTCGCCCTGTCGGTGTCGGCGAGCTTCCTGCTGGTGGTGGCGGTCGCGCTGTTCTGCGGCGACACCGTGGCCAGCGAGGCCAACTGGTCGTCGCTGCGTTACCTGCTGGCCGCCCCGGTCCCGCGCGACCGGCTGCTGCGGCAGAAGCTGATCGTGGCGCTCGGCTTCTCGGCGTCGGCCGTGATCTGCCTGCCGGTGATGGCGCTGCTCGCGGGCACGGTGGCGTTCGGCTGGAACGACATCCAGGTGCCAGGCACGGGCGAGGTGATGCCGGCCGTCGACGTGCTGCCCCGGTTCGGCATCGTGATCGCGTACGCCCTGGTCAGCCAGCTCGTCGTGGCGGCCCTGGCCTTCCTCGTCTCCACGATGACCGACTCCCCGCTCGGCGCGGTGGGCGGTGCCGTCGGGCTCTGGATCGTCTGCAACATCCTGCAGGCCGTCGAGGCGCTGGGGGTGCTGCGGGAGTTCCTGCCGACGTTCTGGAACAACGCCTGGACCGATGCGCTGGTGCCCGAGCTGGACTGGAGCGGGATGGCGAAGGGGGCGTCGGTGTCGATCACGTACGCGGCCATCCTCATCGCCGTGGCCTTCCGCCGGTTCCGCCGCAAGGACGTGGTCAGTTAGGCCACGCGGACCTGGTCAACCCCGCCCACGGGAGCCGCAGTCAGGGGGCGCGGTCAGTCGGTTTCTGTCCAGCCGAACGTTCTGGTCACGGCCTTCTTCCAGCCCGCGTACGCCCGTTCGCGCTCCTCCTCGCCCCAGACGGGCTCCCAGCGGCGATCCTCAGCCCAGTGGGCGCGCAGTTCGCCGGCGTCCCGCCAGAAGCCGACGGCGAGCCCGGCGGCGTAGGCCGCGCCGAGCGCGGTGGTCTCGGCGACGACCGGGCGGCTGACCGGGACGCCGAGGATGTCGGACTGGAATTGCATGCACAGGTCGTTCGAGGTGACGCCGCCGTCCACCTTCAGCACGTCCAGGACCACGCCGGAGTCCTGCTGCATGGCCTCGACGACGTCGCGGCTCTGGTAGCAGATCGCCTCCAGGGTGGCCCTGGCCAGGTGGGCGTCGTTGTTGAAGCGCGACAGGCCGACGATCGCCCCGCGGGCGTCGGCCCGCCAGTACGGGGCGAACAGCCCGGAGAACGCCGGCACGAAGTACATCCCGCCGCTGTCCGCCACCTGCCGGGCCAGCGTCTCGCTCTGGGGCGCGGAGGTGATGAGGTGAAGCTGGTCGCGCAGCCACTGCACCGCCGACCCGGTCACCGCGATCGAGCCTTCGAGCGCGAAGACGGGCGGCTCGCTCCCGAACTTGTACGCGACCGTGGTCAGCAGCCCGCTCCGGGAGCGCACGAGGTTGGTGCCGGTGTTGAGCAGCATGAAGTTGCCGGTGCCGTAGGTGTTCTTGGCCTCCCCGGGCGAGAAGCAGACCTGGCCCACGGTGGCCGCCTGCTGGTCGCCGAGGATCCCGGTGATCGGCACCTTCCCGCCGACCGGCCCGTACGGGATCGTGCTCCCGTAGGAGGCGGGGTCGGAGGAGGGCCTGATCTCGGGCAGCATCGCGCGCGGGATGCCGAAGAAGGACAGCAGCTCGTCGTCCCAGTCGAGCGTCTCCAGGTTCATGAGCATCGTGCGGCTGGCGTTCGTCACGTCGGTGACGTGGACGCCGCCGTTGGTGCCGCCGGTGAGGTTCCACACGGTCCAGGTGTCGGTGTTGCCGAAGACGGCCTCGCCACGGTCCACGGCCTCGCGGACGCCGTCCACGTTCTCCAGGATCCACTGGATCTTCCCGCCGGAGAAGTACGCGTCCGGCCGCAGGCCCGTCCTGGCGCGGATGACGTCCCCCCGGCCGTCCCGCTCCAGCGCCGCGGCGATCCGGTCGGTACGCGTGTCCTGCCACACGATCGCGTTGTAGTACGGGCGCCCGGTGCGCGGGTTCCACACCACGGTCGTCTCGCGCTGGTTCGTGACGCCCAGCGCGGCCAGGTCGCTGTCGTGCAGCCCGGCGCGCTGGAGGGTGGTCTGGATCACGGCGCCGGCCCTGGTCCAGATCTCGATCGGGTTGTGCTCCACCCAGCCCGCCCTGGGCAGGATCTGCTCGTGCTCGAGCTGGAACTTGGCCACCTCGGCGCCGTCGTGATCGAAGATCATGAAGCGCGTGCTCGTGGTGCCCTGGTCGACGGCGCCCACGAAATCAGGCATGGCGTTCTCCTCTGCGTGTCTCAGGCGTCCGATGGCCGCACGGCTTTCCGGGTTTCAGGTGTCGGATGGCTGCCCGGCTCCACGGGTTTCAGGCGTTCGATGGCTGCCCGGCTCCACGGGTTTCAGGTGTCGGATGGCTTCACGGCGTCGCGGTCCTCTCCTGGTGGCAGGAACCGGGCGACGCACACCTGGTACAGGCCGGCGCCGATGGCCCCGCCGATCAGCGGGCCGACGATCGGGACCCAGAAGTACAGGTCGCCGTACTGGTCTCGCCACGCGCCGTCGTACCCCGTCAGGAAGCTGGCCAGGCGCGGGCCGAAGTCGCGGGCGGGGTTGATCGCGTACCCGGCGTCGGCGCCGAAGGACATGCCGATCCCGACCACGAGGAGACCGATGACGAAGGGGCCCATGTTCGCGCTGGGAGCCATGTTGAGCGTGTCGGACAGGGCGAAGATGACGAAGAGCAGGATGGCGGTGCCGAGGATCTGGTCGCGCAGTCCGCCCCACAGGCCCACCGGCAGGGTGCCGTTGCCGGGCAGGGTGGAGAACACGATCTGCGTCTTCACCGTGTGCCCTGGGTCGGCCATGGCCAGGATCTCGGTGTAGTTCCAGCGCACCAGCAGCGCCGCGACGAACGCGCCTGCCGTCTGCGCGAGCGCGAACGGCACGACCTTGTTCCAAGCGAAGCCGCGGAAGAGGGCGAACCCCAGCGTGACCGCAGGATTGAGGTGCGCGCCCGAGGTCCGGCCCGCGACGTAGATGCCGAGCGCGACGCCGATCCCCCACGCCCAGGAGATGCTGTCGTGGTCGCCGAGTCCGCCGGCGACGACCTGTGCCACCACGCCCGCTCCGAACAGGACGAGCACCATCGTCCCGGCGGACTCGGCGATCAACTCGCCGGCCAGCCCCATCCGGTTGAGACGTCCGGCCACAACCCGCCCCCTCGTGTTCCGCGTGAGCGTTGTGTGCCATTCCCGATTCCCGGGCATGCATACGGACTGTGCGCTATACGTTGCGGAAAGTAAGTGATGCGCGGGCTTCGACGCCCCGGACGGCTTGACGCCGGCGGCGGGGGGTCAGAGGGGCCGGACGAAGGTGACCAGGCTCGTGCCCGGGCCGTTGTAGCCGGGGACGGGGTCGCCGACCTGGAAGCCCATCCGCCGGTGGAAGGCGATGGAGGTCTGGTTGACCGGCGCGGTGATGGCCTTGACGACCTGCCGGTCGTGGTGGCGGGCGAGGTCGAAGAAGCGCTCGTACATCGTCCTGGCGAGGCCGCTCGTCCTGGCGGCGGGGGCGACGCCGACGAAGTGGATGTACGCCTCGTCCGGCTCGGACGGCGAGACGAAGCCGATCAGGAAGCCGGCCATTCCCTCCGGACCCTCCGCGACGAGGCTCGTGCGGTGGAAATGGTCAAGGAACAGCCTGGGCAGTGAGGGCAGGATGGGACGGCCCCACCAGTCGTCGACCACGGCGGCGATGGCGTCGTAGTCGGCCGGGGTGGCGGTGCGCAGCGGGTACGCGGTAGGCGTAGGTGTCATGGCCTGCTCTGGAGGTGTGGAGATCTCGTTCCCGCCGATCGTAGTGAGGGGCACGCCCACGGCGAACGTGCGGGGTGGCCGGCCCGCCGCGGGCCACCCCCGAAAGTCCCGCCGGGACGGGGCCGCCTCAGGAAACCCCCGGAAGCGGGCCGCCGTCAGTGTCCGCTTGGGAGGCGTGCCGTCGCCAGCCAGCCGTGACCGGCGCGGGGGTCGGCGGGGTCGAACGCGGGTGGGGCCGGCCGTCCGTAACCGGCCGCGACCTCGACGACGTCGCACACGGCCGGACGCCAGCCGCGCCGGGCGAGCCAGGTGTCCAGACGCTCGGCGGGACCGCCTCGCCACAGGGCGACGAGTTCAGCGGATATGGCCGCACGGGCCTCGCGGAACAGGGCGGAGTCCGTACCGTGGTCGAGGGCGAGGACGCTGCCGGGCGCGGACACGGCGGTGATCCGGTCGAGGAGCCGGTCGGCGGCCTCGGGTGGCAGTGCGTACAGGATGCCCTCGGCGAGCCAGGCGGCCGGACGCCCCGGGTCGAAGCCCGACTCCGCCAGCGCGCGCGGCCAGTCCTCGCGCAGGTCGGTGGCCACCTCGACGCGGTGGCACGCGGGCTCCGCGCCCGCACCGCCCAGAACGGCGCTCTTGAACGACAGCACGTCGGCGAAGTCCAGTTCGAAGACCGTGGCGCCCGCGGGCCAGGCGAGCCGGTACGCGCGGGCGTCCATGCCGGCGGCCAGCAGGACAACCTGCTCGCAGCCCTGCTCCACCGCTTCCAGCAGCGCCCGGTCGAGAAATCGCGTGCGTACGGCGACCTGCCCGGCCATCATCCGCACGAAGCTCCGCGTCTCCGGCGACGACTGGGCGGCCCAGGGGGAGACGGCCGGATCGACGGCCCTGAGGAAGTGCCGCGCATACGGGTCGGCGAACAGCCGGTCCGAGCGGTCGCTCTCCTGGGCGCGCAGGAGGGCGACCGCGAAGGCGGTGGCGCTGATTCCGGTCAGGCTCTCGGGGACCGTCGGTTCGGGTGTCACGGGTGTCCTGCTCTCTGTCTTGGACGGCGAATGGTCTGGCCGGTGGGTCTCACGCGGCCAGGACGCGGAAGTAGTCGGTCACGGGTGCGAAGTCGACCTGGTCACCGCGGTAGCCGACGTACTTGTCCGGGCGGATCACGTACAGGCTGGGACGGCGCACGCCGTAGCGGTTGTGGGCCTCGCTGCGCGGGTCGGCGTAGATCCCCTCGGCGGGCCCGGGCGGCAGATGGCCGCGCGTGACGAGGTGGACGTCGCCGTGCCCGTCCATCACCTCGCGGGCGGCGGCCTGCCAGACGGCCAGGATGCCGGGGTCCGTCGTGTCGGCCCCGAAGAGGACGAGATGGTGGCCCGGCGGCCGCAGGAGGTGCCGGAGCGCCACCACGGACCCGGAGCGGGTCTCGACGTAGGTGTCCCGCACCAGCTCACCGGCCTCCGGCCCGGCGCCGGCGACGTCGCTCCACGCCCTGGCCGGTGACTCGTGCCAGCGTTCGAAGACGAGGGCGCTGCCGCGGTAGTGGACGAGGTGCTCGCCGAAGGCGTTCGACAGCCGCTGCTGCACGGGGTTGAGCCGGCCGAACAGGCGCAGCGCGTGCCGCCTGACCCGGCGGGCGAGCAGTGTGGTCTCCGTGGCGAGGTGGGTGGTGGTCGATGTCGCGTCGACCACGGCCTTGACCACGGGCCACCGTTCGGCCTGGTAGCTGTCCAGGAGGGACTCGCCGGCGCGTCCTGTCACGACGAGCGCGAGCTTCCAGCCCAGGTTGAGGGCGTCCTGCATGCCCGTGTTCATGCCCTGGCCGCCCACCGGGCTGTGGCTGTGCGCGGCGTCTCCGATCAGCAGGACCCGGCCGCTGCGCAGCCGGTCGGCCAGGCTCTCGCGGGCCACGAACGACGAGCTCCACCGCAGGTCGCGGACGCGGGAGTCCAGCGGAGTGCGTTGGGTGACGTAGGTGGCGAAGTCGGCCAGGCCGGGGTCTTCCGGCGGCTGGTCGCCGGGGGTACTGGCAAGGATGCGCCAGTAGCCCTCCACCATGGGGAAGACGGCCAGAACGCCGGTCCTGCCGAAGTAGACGTGGAAGCGGTCCCGTGTGAGCGTCCAGTCCGTGGCGACGTCGCCCAGGATGAAACCGCGCCTGAGATCGGCTCGCTCCCGGGTGATCCCCGCCGACTCGCGCACGGTGCTGTGGGCGCCGTCCGCGCCGATCAGCCAGTGGGTGTCGCACCGTTCGGCGCGGCCGTCCCCATGGACGATCTCCACGTTGACGCCGTGCGCTCTGGCCCGCTGGCCGACGAGGCGGGTGTTCCACTCGACGGTGACCCCGAGCTCCTCGGCTCGGTCCCTGAGCAGTGCGACCGTCTGCCACTGCGGGATGCACAGGTCCAGCGGGAACGGGGAGTCCACCGCTGTCACGTCCATCTCGGCCAGGGTCGTCGTGCCCTGGTAGAAGTTCAGCGCGTGCAGCGGGACGCCGCGTTCGATGGCGGCCTGCGCCAGGCCCAGGTCGTCCAGCAGTTCCAGCGACCTGGCCACGATGGACACGGCCCGGCTCTCCCGGTGCTCCGCGGCTCCGGCGTCGATGACGCGCGGGATCACCCCGCGCCGTGCCAGCTCGATGGCCAGCACCAGGCCGGCCGGCCCCGCGCCCACGATGAGTACGCTCACATGCCCACCTTAGAACGAATGATCGTTCTTTTATGAGAGCACGGCCACAGCCACTGCGTCAAGAACGAACGTTCATTCTCTCATTTGGTCGCGTGCGCCGACATCAGGGCGCGCAGGCCGTCACGGAACGCCGCCGAATCGGCGTGGCCATAAACCGCCCGAAGCACCATGAACCCATCCACCACAGCCATCAGGACGTCGGCCACGTGCTCGGCGGGGACGTCTGCGGGAAGCAGGCCGCGGCGCTGGTGCCGGACCACGAGACCCCGGACGACGCCGCGGGCCTCCTCCATGACCTCCTTCAGCTTCGCGGACAACGCGGGCGAGCGGAGCGCCTCCGACCAGACCTGGATCAGCAGTTGGGCCGACTCCGTCGATCCGGACAGCGGTGGGCGCTCGACCCCCAGCACCAGGTCGACCATGTTGTCCAGGTCGGGCGGCCGTTCCTCACCCTGCGCCTCGAACACCGCCGCGACCTCGGCCAGCGCCTCGGCGGCGGTCGCCGCGATGATGTCGTCCTTGCTCTTGAAGTAGCGGTAGACGGCGCCCGCCGACAACTCGGCCTCGGCGAGGATGTCCTGCATGGAGGTGGCGTGGAAGCCGTTGCCGATGAAGCAACGCCGGGCGGCGTCCAGGATCTGGCGACGGCGGGCTTCCAGGTGCTCTTTGGGCATGCGTGCCATGGGATCACAACGTAGAACGAACGTTCGCCCTTGACAACCGCGCCGCGATCCTTCCTTCGCGACCGGCCACGGCTAGCCCCAGTGCGGCGGCCTGTTGTCCAGGTAGAAGGAGTCCTGGTCGTCCTCGCGCCAGTCGCCCCAGCCGAGGTCCGTGTCGTCCGCCGTCTGCTCAGGTAGAAAATCTTCCACGCCCGACATGCTACCCGGGAGGACAAACCGACACCCGGCGCATCGGCAGGTCCAGGGACAGGCACGATGCTCGGCTGTACGATGCGTAGGCAGGTGTCGCCTATCCCCCGTGAGGCTGCGCATGGCCACCCCGACCGGCTGGCGGCGAGAGGGCAATCTGCCGGCGGAGCTGACCAGCTTCGTCGGCCGGACGCGCCTCCTCGCCAACCTCAAGCGGCATCTCAACGAGTCCCGGCTGGTGACCGTCACCGGGATCGGCGGCGTGGGCAAGTCCCGCACCGTGCTGAGGCTGGCGCACCAGGTGCAGGCCCACTATCCCGACGGGGTGTGGTTCGCCGATCTCGGGCGGTTGCAGGACGCCGGCATGGTCAGGCACAGCATCGCCTCCTCGCTGCGCATCGCCGACCAGTCCTCGCGCGCGGAGTCCGAGTCGCTCGCGGAGTGGGTGGGCGAGCGCGACATGCTGCTCATCATCGACACGTGCGAGCACGTCGTGCAGGGGTGCGCGGAGCTGGTCCAGGAGTTGCTGGAGGCCGCGCCCAACCTGAAGGTGCTGGCCACGAGCCGGCAGTCGATGCACCTGCCGTACGAGCACGTGGTGCCCGTCCCGCCGCTGCAGGTGCCTGGCGACGACGTCGCGGAAAACCTGTTCACCAACGAGTCCGTCCAGCTGTTCGCCGCCCGCGCGGGGGCCGGCGCGCCCGACTTCGTGCTCGACGAGCAGAACATCGGCGCCGTCGCCGAGCTGTGCAGGCGGCTCGACGGGATCCCGCTCGCGATCGAGCTGGCCGCGGTGCGGCTGCGGGCGCTGTCGGTGGAGCAGATCCTCGGGCTGCTGACCGACCGCTTCAGCCTGCTGGCGGGCGCGAGCCGGACGGCGCTGCCGCGGCATCAGACCCTGCGCGCGGCCATCGGCTGGAGCCATGAGCTGTGCGAGCCGGCCGAGCGGCTGCTGTGGGCGCGGTTGTCGGTCTTCGCGGGCGACTTCGAGCTCGACGCGGCCAGGTTCGTGTGCTCGGACGCCCGGCTGCCCGCCGATGAGATCACCGATCTGGTCACGGGACTGGTCGAGAAGTCCATCCTGCTGATCAGGAGCAACCACGCGGGCGTCCGCTACAAGCTGATCGACACCCTGGCCGACTACGGCGACGAGTGGCTCGACAAGCTCGGCCAGAAGGAGCAGATTCGGGAGCGGCATCTCGACTACTACCTGAGCATGGCCCGGCGCAGCGAGGACGCCTGGTCCGGCCCGCGGCAGATCTACTGGTTCGTCCGGATGCGCCAGGAGCACGACAACGTCCGGACGGCGCTGGAATACGCGCTCAGGTCACCCGGTCGCAGCGGACTCGCGCTGACCCTGCTGTCGTCGCTGTGGTTCATGTGGGTGTGCTGCGGGTTCGTCCGGGAGGGCCGCCTCTATCTCGAACGCGCGCTGGAGGCCAACCCCAGCGTGAGCAAGGAGCGCTGCAAGGCGCTGTGGGTGCTCTCCTACGTGCGCAGCGCCCAGGGCGACAGCACGGGAGCGCAGAACGCGGCCGAGCAGTGCAGCACCGAGGCCGTCCAGGTCGGCGACTCGCGAGCGGTGATCCTCGCCTCCAAGATGCAGGGCACCGCCGCGCTGCTCCAAGGAGATCTGCAGAAGGCCAGCGCGCTGCTGGGCGTGGCCATCGAATTCAACACCGACAACAAGGAGCTCAATCCCGGCCTGCTGCCCGCCATCGTCGAGCTGGCGATCGTGCTCACCTCGCAGGGCGAGCTGTACGAAGCCGGGTCGCTGCTGGAGGACTGCCTGCAGGTGTGCAGGGAGCGCGGCGAGCTTTGGGTCAGCTCCTACGCGCACTGGGCGCTGTCGGCGACCAGGCTGCAGTCGAAGCGGGCGGACCTCGCGCTGGAGAGCGCCCAGGAGAGCCTGCGGATCAAGCGGCACTTCCACGACACGCTGGGCACACTCATCACGCTGGAGACGGCCGCTCGGATCTACGCGGCGCAGGAGCAGGTGGATCTCGCGAGCCGGCTGCTCGGCGCGCTGCACCAGAACTGGCGCTCGGCCGGCCTGCCGATGCTGGGCGCGCCGTTCCTCACGGTCGACCACGAGAAGTGCGTCAAGGAGTGTGAGCGGCAGCTGGGCATCGAGGGCTACAAGCAGGCGTTCGTGCTGGGGGCGGATCTCGACCTCGACGAGGCGACCACGCTCGCGCTGGGCGACCTGGACGCCTCGTCGTAGGTGCTCGGGCGGACGGGGGTCAGGAGGCCTGGAGCCACTGGGTGCCACTCGGCCATGCATGCACGTAGCGCGCGCTGCTGAGCGAATACACGATGTGGCCCCGCACCCAGTGTTCGAGGCCCTGGACGTAGGCGAGCGCCGCGGGTGAGCCCCAGGTCTCGACGGAGGCGCGTAGCCGCACCATCTCCGCGACGGCGCCGTCGTGCATCAGCGCCACCTCGTCGAGTGCCTCCTGCAGGGAGTAGCCCCGGTGGGTCACCAGCACGTTCACCAAATTGTGCCGGGCCTGGTCGTGCTTGCGTTCCTTGGCGTAGGAGAAGAGGTCGTTGTCCCACACCACCAGGTCGTTGGCGTGCTCGGTGAGGGCCCGGATGTCGGGGTGGTGCCATTCCTCGGGGGTGAGTCGCTGCCGGCCCGCAATGTCGATGAGGGCGTACACGGGGTACATGGCGCCGGTGCGCCGGCGCATGAAGACGTAGTCCTCGGGCGTGGGGACCACGTCCGACTCCCTGTTGGCGGCCTCCCACACCTGGGCGAAGATGTACTCCTTGGTCGCGGTGCACCAGCGGTCGAGCTGGTCGCGTTCGGCGTGGACGGAGATGCGGCCCTTGAGCTCCCGCAGGGACCTGGCGAAGACGTTCGTCACAGGCTGGTCGGACTCGATGTCGTGCAGGACCCGGAACATCTCCGGCAGCGCCCGGGCGATGAGAGCCGTGTGCTTACTGAGGTCCTCCGACTCGCAGAAGCCGTCGTCGAAGGCGAAGAGCCAGATGCACCAGTCCATGAGGAGCTTGAGCATGTCCCGGTCGACGAGCGGGTAGGCGCGGGCGGTGAGCCAGCCGAACCGGGCGCCCCGGTAGCGCTCCAGCATCTCCGGGTCCTGGAGCATGCCCGACTCGAGCAGCCAGCCGAAACTGTCCTCGCTGGCCTCGCTGACATGCGGGTTTACCTGGCTCGCGAACGGACATCGTAACGCGGGGATTCTGGGGGGTGTGGCATGCGCAGAGATAATAGCCATAAGGGCATAGTCGATGGCTCAGCGAATATTGGCTATATAGCGCGATGTAACCTCTTCGTTACTACTGGAATTCACCCTTGTCCAGCCAGTCCCGCAGGTTGAACATCGTCGCGGTTTCCACCGCGGAAGGGGTCCCCGCGTTCGGGTCGGCGCCGGCTTCGAGCAACGCCCGGACCACGTCCGGCTCCTTCTTGAAGACGGCGCCGGCGAGTGGCGTCTGGCCCCGGTCGTTGGCGCGGTCGGGGTCGGCGCCGTGGGTGGCGAGCATGCGTACGGTCTCGGCGTGACCGTGGTAGGCCGCCAGCATCAGCAAAGTGTCACCTTTGCCGTTGGTCAGGTTGGCCGGCACCCCCGCCTCGACATACGAGCGCAAAGTCTCTGTGTCACCCGCCCTGGCCAGGTCGAACAACCTGGTGGCGAACTCTTCCAGCTCCGGGTCCCCGTCCATGCACCCATTGTGCCTCGATAGGGTGCCCTGCACGGAATCGTTCCGTCCCGCCGTAGGTTCTGTTGAAGAGTACCTAGGGAAAGGCTGTCCAACCGTGTTCGACCCGAAGGATCTCTACAGGCTCGCAGACGACGCGCCCGAGCTGCCCGATCCGGTGTTGCTGTACCACTTCGACGGTTTCGTCGACGCGGGCGGTGCCGGACGCCTCGCACTGGGCCACCTGCTGGCCGAGCTGGAGCACCGGGTCGTCGCGACATTCGACGTGGACCGGCTGCTCGACTACCGGTCCCGGCGGCCCATCATGACGTTCGACACCGACCGCTGGGTGGAGTGCGAGAGCCCTGAGCTGGCCGTACATGTCGCGAAAGACTCGACGGGGACGCAGTTCCTGCTGATGAGCGGGCCCGAGCCCGACCGCGAGTGGGAGTTGTTCACCAAGGCCGTGGCGGAGCTCGTGGCACGGCTGCGGGTGAGCAAGCTGGTGACGCTGCACGGCGTCCCCATGGCGGTCCCGCACACCCGGCCGCTCGGCATCACGATGCACGCCAGCAGGCCGGAGCTGATCAACTCCCAGACCAGCGCGTTCGGACGTGTCCAGGTGCCCGGCAGCGTCGCCGCGCTGCTCGAACTGCGCCTGGGGGCGCAGGGACGCGACGCGCTGGGGTACGCCGTGCACGTGCCGCACTACCTGTCGCAGGCCGAATACCCGACCGCCGCCGTGACGGCCCTCGAGGCCGTGACGAGGGGGACGGGGCTGGTGTTCCCGATGGACGCGCTGCGCGACGCGGCCAGCCGTACGACGACGGAGATCCAGGAGCAGATCCAGGCCTCCGCCGAGCTGACCACCGCGATCAGCGGTCTGGAGCAGCAGTACGACGCCTTCGCGGGCGGCTCGGAGCGCGAGAACCTCATGGCCGAGACGACCCCGATGCCCACCGGCGACGAACTGGCCGCCCAGTTCGAACGCTTCCTCGCCGAGCGCGACGACGAATAGGTCATCACCCGGCCCGGATAGCCTGGCGCCATGAGCGATATCCAGGTCGGGCTGGCCGGCTACGGCACCGCGGGGGCCTACTTCCACGCCCCCTTGATCCACGCCACCCCCGGCCTGTCGCTGGCCGCCGTCGTCACCGGGAACCCGGCCAGGCAGGCCGAGGTGGCCGAGCGGTACGGCGCGGCCGGAGTGCCCGACGTGCGGGAGTTGTGGGGCCGCTGCGATCTCGTCGTGGTGGCCTCCCCGAACAGGACGCACGTGAGCACGGCCGCGGCGGCGCTCGCCCAGGGGCTGCCCGTCGTCGTGGACAAGCCCCTCGCCAGGACCGCCGAGGAGGGACGCGAGCTCGTACGCCTGGCCAAGGAGCGCGGGCTCATGCTGACCGTGTTCCAGAACCGGCGCTGGGACGGCGACTTCCTGACCGTACGCCGGCTCGCCGGCGAGGGAGGGCTCGGTGACGTGCTGCGCTTCGAGTCCCGGTTCGAGCGGTGGCGGCCGGTGCCCAAGGGCGGCTGGCGGGAGACCGGCGGCCCGGAGGAGGCCGCTGGACTCCTGTACGACCTGGGAAGTCACCTCGTCGATCAGGCTCTGCAGCTCCTCGGTCCGGTGCGGGAGGTCTACTGCGAGAGCGACGTCAGGCGTGCCGGGGTGGCCGCCGACGACGACACGTTCGTCGCGCTCACGCACGCAGGCGGGGCCAGGTCGCATCTGTGGATGAGCGCCGTGGCCGCCACGCTCGGGCCGCGGTTCCGGGTGCTGGGGTCGTCAGGGGCGTTCGTGAAGCACGGGATGGACGTGCAGGAGGAGCGGCTGCGGGCGGGGGTCGCGCCCGGCTCCGCCGGGTTCGGGAAGGATGAGGAGGCACGGTGGGGCGTGCTCGGCACGCAGGACGATCATCGTGCCGTCCGGACCGAGCCCGGGGCGTACCTGGACTTCTACCGGGGGGTGGAGGCGGCGGTGCGGGAGGGCACGGCGCCGCCCGTGGATCCGGAGAGCGCGGTCGACGCGCTGACCGTCATCGAGGCCGCCCGCCTGTCCGCCGCCCAGCGCATCGTCGTCCACCTGAGCTGACCGGCCTCAGTCGCGCAGGCGGGAACGCAGCGTGGCGGTGTCCGCGTCCGTCCAGCCGTGCCGCGACAGCCACCCCATCGGCCCGTCGAACCGGTCGTCGAGAACGCCGAGGAACTGCTCGATGTACCTGGCCCTGGGCATGTGGTCGTCCGCAGGACGCGCGTCCAGGTCCCCCCGGTACGTGTCGCTGCCCCGCAGCCGCTTGAGTATCAGCTCCAGCCGCTCCCCCGTGGCCACGTAGTCCTCGACGATCGCCTCCCTGGTCGCGCCCGCCACCTCCAGCGCGAGCGCCGACAGCACCCCCGTACGGTCCTTTCCCGCCGCGCAGTGCACCAGCGCCGCCCCGTCGTCCAGCGCCAGGGCGCGCAGGGCCGCGACCACGGCGTCCGGGCGGTCGCGCAGGTAGCCGAAGTAGAAGCCGGTCACGCGCAGCTCCTCGTCCAGCACGCGTTCCGCCCATGGCAGCACGCGTTCGCCGTCGATGGTGTCGGCCTCGACGTCGGTGTGCCTGCCGCCCTCGGCGAACAGCGTCAGGTAGTGATGAGCCACCTCGGGCACCTCGGTCAGCGGTCCCGGGCCCTCCAGCGAGACCTCGGTGTTGGAGCGGAGGTCCACGACGTGCCGCAGGTTGAGCCCGCCCACCAGCACGGACACGTCCTCGGGGGTGAGGCCCTGAAGATTGTCGGCGCGCAGGATCCGCCCGCGACGAGTGCGGCCGCCGTCGCGGGTGGGGAGTCCGCCCAGGTCACGCGCATTGACCGCGCCTTCCAGGTCGATCCACCTCGTCATCTCATTCATTGTCTAGACCCTATATGTCCCTCAAATATGAGCGGATTCGGAGTTCATAACGCAGCATGAACGTATGGATCCACGAGCTCTGCCTCCACGGCTGGTGATCGATCCAACGCTGCCCCCGGAGATCTCTGTCGAGCTGCGTTCGAGCCCGCACCTCCTCCGGATGGCTCGGTCCGGCACGCGATTGGACACCCAGAACAACCCCGCACTGCTCTTCGTGCTCCCAGGTTTCCTGCTGCTGCTCTGGTCACTGAGCAGGGTCGGCTTCCTTCTCGTCGGCGGAGTCACCGTCGGGTTGGTCGCGCTGTTCCGGTGGATGGCGCTGGACAGCTCGTACCGGGCGACGAAGCGAAGACTCCGCCTCGCCCACGCGCACGCCGACCGCTACATCCTGCCGGAGGACCTCGACTATCCCTGCCAGATGCTGCTGCGCCGGGCGCAGAACGCGGTCGAGACGATCCTCAGCTCCCGCGTGCACCGGGCCGGCCTGATCGACACCATCGACAACCAGGTGACGCTGCCGGAGGAGATCTGGCAGATCGCCCAGCGCCTGCGGCGGTTGTCGTCCATGCACGCCGAGCACGGCCGGATCATCCCCCGCGAACTGCCCACGGGCATGGAGGACGCGTTCAAGCCCTACACCCGCGCGCTCGACACCGCCTGGACGTCCCTCACACAGCGCGTACGCCACCTGGAGGGCTACGCCAAGCAGGTGCTGAAGGCGGACAAGGTCTACCACGCCCACAGGCGGCTGGAGGCGCTGGCGGCCAAGACGCCGGAGTACCAGATGCTGCTCGCCGACACGCTGCGGGACGAGCTGGCGCACGAGCGCATCAAGGAGCTGGCCGACCAGGCGGCGCACGTGCGCAAGCTGTTCGAGGAGAGCATCCACGAGGCCAGGCAGGCGGCGGGCGAGCTGATCCGCACCCCGCTGACCTGAGACCGATGGGGTACGGCTCCCAGCCGTACCCCATCGGCTCCAGAGGTCCTAGAGACCGATCACGTGGCAGGTGGCGGTCATGGTCCTGGCCGGGTCGCTCTCCGAGGTGGCGGTGAGCTTCACCCTGGCCAGCCGGTCGCCGCCGGACCCGCGTACCGCGTTGACGGTCACGAGCGCCTGCTTGCCGAACGCGACGGAGGCCAGCGCGTTCGGGACCTGGGCGGTCCAGCCCTTGCCCTGGACCTCGGCCTTGAGCCGGTAGATGTCGGAGTTGAGGTAGGCGCTGACGTCCTCCGGGTGCGTGCCCTGCGCCGGGGCCGCCTTACCGGTGTTGAACAGCGGGAACTTGCAGGTGGACAGGCTCTTGCCGGTGGGGATGCCGGCACCGGGGAGCAGCTTGACGCCGCGCCGCTGCGGGCCCGCGCCGTCCAGGGAGCGGATCGCCACCGTGTAGGAGAGCTGGCCCTTGCGGTCGCGCTTCAGGTCGGTGACGTAGAAGTGCAGGCGGTTGGCCTCGTCGACGTACTCGTACTCGCTGCCGGAGTCGGTGCCGGCGTGGAAGAGGGCGTCGGAGAGCTGGCGGTAGTCGCCGAGCGTGATCGGCACCTCGGTCCCGTCGGGGAGCACGTAGTCGGTCATGCCGATGTCCTGCGGGTTGGCGTCGATCACCCACTCGAACGGGGCACGGTCCTGGTTCTTGGTCTTGGCCAGCAGGACGCCCGCGTCGGGGGTGAAGGAGTCGGAGCCCATGCGGTCGACGACCTCGACCGTGTAGTTGTCGTACGAACCGCCGTCGCAGAGCGGGTCGGTGGTCTGGCACGTGCTCTTGTCGCCGGTGTCGAAGGAGACGTTGACGCCTGCCAGCTCGTTCTCGCCGGGCTGCACGGCGCGGGCGAGCACCTTGGCGGTGACCACGCCGGACTCGTCGAGCGCCTCGCGGGACAGGCGCAGGACGTTCTGCTCGTCGACCATGCCGAGGTCGATCTTGTTGCGGAGCATGTGCTGCGAGCCCATGGACGCGCCCGCGGTGGGCGGGATCAGCCAGCGCGAGTGCGGGCCGCCGGGGCCGTTGAAGCTGCCGCGGCTGAGCATCTCCCAGATGCCGGTGTACGCCCGTTTGACCGGCACGGCGTATGGGTTGTTGTAGTTGTCGGAGATGCCCATGATGTGGCTCAGCTCGTGGGCGAAGGTCGCCATGCCGGAGCTCTCGGCCTGCACGGAGTCCACGCCGAAGCGGGCGTTGGGCCAGAAGTTGGAGCCGGCCTGCCAGGAGGTCCACTCGACGTAGCGGGTCCTGGACCAGTTGGGCAGGTTGGGGTCGGGCGGGCCCCACTCGTCGGGCACGTCCTCCTTGGTCGGGAACTTCATCATCCCGAACTCCTGCCAGGTGGCCGACTCGTCCTGGCCGGCGCTCAGGTAGAAGACGAAGTCGAACTGGTCGGCCACCTCCTGGCCGACGGAGGCGATCCAGGCGGCGTTGCCGTCGGCCCGCAGGTTCTTGTTGCAGGTGTCGCCCGCCGGGCAGGACTCCCGCTGGTACTCCATGGCGTACTCGTGGCTCTTGCCCGGCATCGTGTAAGGACCGAAGCCGGCCAGCTCCACGCCGATCCTGCCGCCTGAGTCCTCCATCCAGTACTCATGGATGGTGTGACCCTTGTTGAGGTCGTTCGGGGTGTTGAGGAAGTCCTGGTAGAACGTCGCCAACTGCTCACGCGGGATGTCGTGGGCCTCGGCGGACGGGTTGCCGTAGACCGTCGAGCCCTGCGGCTGCGACACCATGAACTGCTGGTTGGGGTAGTCGAGGAGGACGAGCGCGCCCTTGAAGGTGCGTGTCGAACCCTTGACCGCGGGGTCGCTCCAGTCGGTGCCTGGAGGCTTCTTGTAGTCCGCCCACGTCATGTGGTCGGGGTTCTCCCAGTTCTGCGGGTCGATGGGCTTGATGTCGCCCGCCGGCCTGGCGCGCATCGTCTGGGCGTCGGCGGGAGCGTCAAGCTGCCAGGGCTGGGTCTGCGGCCAGTGGTTCTGCCGCCACGGGTGCTCAGGATCAGTGGGGGGTGCTGCGGAAGCGGGGGTCGCCATCAGGCTCACCGGGATCAGCACGATGGCCACCAGTAAACCCTTAAGCAGCTTCTTCGGGGCATTCACGGATCGACGGTATAGACGTTATTGACGGAGATCACCGCGCAGTTGTAGGGAAGACTTGCAGCGACATGTCCTACAAATGCTGAAACGTCCAGGTAAAGAGGTTGTTGTGGCGGATCTTCAGCGGACCGTCGACGAGCTCGCCGCCCGTCTCGACCGCCCCCTGCTGCTCGAGGACCGGGTGCAACGCGTCGTGGCCTACAGCGAGCAGAACGGCGCCATGGACGACATCCGCCGCGACTCGATCCTGCGCAGGCACACCACGCCCGAGGTGCGCCAGTGGTTACGGGCGGCCGGCATCCACCGCGCCGCCGCCCCGCTGCGCACCCCGGGCGCGCCGCACCTGGGCCTGCTGCCGCGGGTCTGCGTCCCGGTACGACACGCCGACGGGCTGCTCGGCTTCCTGTGGTTCATCGACGCGGAGCCGGCCATGTCCGACGCGCAGGTGGCCGAGGCCGAGGCCGCCGCCCCCGCGCTCGCCCTGACGCTGTTCCACGAGAGCCTGGCCAGCGGGCTCGCCTCGCACCGGGAGCTGGAGGCGGTGACCGGACTGCTGCTCGGCGAGCGGGACGCGGCCAGGCAGCTCATCGAGGCGGGCGCGTTCCCGCAGGCGCAGCCGGTGACCGTACAGGTGGCCAGGCCCCTGGCGCCGGAGCCCGACGAGGCGCTGAGGCTGGCGCTGGAGCAGGGGCTGCTGGCGCTGCGGCAGCGGCTGAGCGGGCACCATCCGCTGCACCTGGTCCGCTACGACCACGCCGTGCTGCTCACGGCCGGGGCGCCGGTCTCCCCCGACGAGTTGCACGCGGCCATGCCGGTGCCTGTCGTGGTCGGCGTCGGGCGCAGCCGTCCCGAACTGGCGGCCGCGGCGGGGTCGTACCAGGAGGCGAGACACGCGGCCGAGGTGACCGCCCGCGTGCGGGGGCTCGGCCGGTCGGCCGAGTGGGCGCGGCTCGGCGTCTACCGGATGCTCACGCAGTTGCCCGACCAGCCGTTGCACCCGGGGCTCGAAGGGCTGCTGGGCGACGCGCAGTATCTGCCGCTGCTGGAGACGCTGGAGACGTACCTGGACCTGGCGGGCAGCGTGGTCGCCACCTCGCGGGTCCTGCGGCTGCACCGCACGTCGCTGTACTACCGGTTGCAGCGGGTGGAGGAGCTCGCGCGTACGGACCTCAAGGACGGCGGGGAGCGGCTCGCCCTGCACCTCAGCCTCAAACTCGCCCGGCTCTCCGGACGCTACCTACCACGAGATTCACATGGTTCGTCCTGATTGCGCCATTGTCCCAAGCTCACGTTTAATGCCCTGAAGGGGAGATCCGACGGGAGTTGTGAATGCCGTCTGCGAAGCGTGCCGGAGCGACTATGGGCAGGCGCGCGCTCGCGCCGGTCATCGTCCATTCCGCGCCGCTCGTGTTACCGGTGTGCGCCGAGCCCGTACGCGACGGAGCCGTGGCGATCAGAGGCGATCGTGTGCTGCGCGTGGGCGCGCGGGCCGAGGTGCTGTCGCGCCTTCCCGTCGCGCGCGAGCACAGGTGGGCGGGGATGATCGTGGCGGGGCTGGTGGACGCCCGTTCCACCGTCCACTCGACGGCTCCAGGGGTGACCGCGCGGGCCAGCGTGGTCGCCGACCTGACGGACCCCGCCGGGGCACCCGGGATCACCTACGTCGAGGTGACCAGCGCCGGCGAGGAGGAGTGGGAGGAACGCGAGCGGGACGCGGTCATCACCGCCATCCGCGAGGTCGACCGGCCGTGCGCGGTGGGGATCGCGGCGCGTACGCGGCATCCGCAGGTCCTGGAGGACGTGGCGGTGCTGGCCAGGACGTTCGGGCTGCGACTGCTGGTCGATCTGGACCGGCATTCGCCGGCCGCGCTGGACGAGGCGAGGGTGCTCGGTCCCCTGTGCCATGTGGCCTGCGCCCGGCCGCTTGACCCGGGCGAGCGCAAGCTGCTCAGGTTGCGTGACACCGTGGTGGCCGTCTGCCCGGCGGAGCCGTCGCTCGCGCCGGACGCGCTGACGTTGCTCGACGAGGGCAACGCCGTCGCCTTCGGCACGGGGCCGCCTGGGCCGCCGGCCCTCCGCGTCGGTCCGCTGGACGTGGCGGCGGCCATCAGGCGGCACGCGCGGGAGTTCGGGCTGCGTACCAGGGGGCTGGACCGCAGGCTGGTCGAGGCGGCCACGCTGGGCGGGGCCCGCGCGCTGGGGATGGACCGGGGGCAGGGCAGGATCGGGTCACTGGCGCCCGGCGCCCGCGCCGACTTCGCGGTCTTCGACGCGCGCGGCCGTTACCCGTACGCGGCGCTGCTCGCCCAGCCGCCGTGCCTCGGCACGGTCGTCGGGGGCGACCTCGTCACCGTCACGCCCTGACCGGGGCCGCTCACGCCGTGCCTGTTCTCCGGCACCGTCACGCCCTGACCGGGGCCCCTCACGGGCCACCGTCACGACCTGAGCGGCCACCTCACGGGCCACCGTCACGTCCTGGCCAGGGCCTCACCTGAAGTGGCTCTCGACCGCGTTCAGCAGGTCTCTGAGCTGCTCGCGCCGGCCTTCGGGCAGGACCGCGAACAGTTCCTCGCCCGCCTGCCTGCGCGCGTCGCGGGCCCGCTCGGCGAGGGCGCGCCCGGCCGGGGTGATCACCACCAGGGTGGAGCGGCGGCTGGCAGGATCGGGCTCCCTGCGCGCCAGCCCCGCCTCCTCCAGGGCGTCCACCACGGGCGTGAGCGAGCGCGGCACGATGCGCAGCTCATCGGCGAGTTGCACCATCCGCAGTGGCCGCTCGGTGTCGGCGAGCGCGCGCAACGCCCGCGCCTGACCGGGGTTCAGCCCGAGCGGGACGAGCCGACGCACATATCCATGCCGCAGCCGGCGGCTGACCAGGTGCAAGAGCTCAGCGAGCTCCTTTTCTGCCATGTTGGTAAGTTTAGCCGGAACAAATATGAGTTAGCCTCTGTTTGGGTGGTACGTCTGGAAGGAGACGCCCCTTGGAGGAGGAACCACGCGCGCCGCTGCGGCGCATCATCAAACTGTTCCGTCCCCACCGCGGCCGCCTCGCCGTCGTGGGCTCGCTCATCCTGCTCTCGTCGCTGGTGGGCCTGGCCTCGCCGTTCCTGCTGCGCGAGGTGCTCGACGTGGCGATCCCGGCCAGGGACGCCGGGCTGCTGACGCTGCTGGCGCTCGGCATGATCGTGGTGGCGGTCACGACCAGCGTGTTCGACGTCCTGCAGACCCTCGTCTCCACCACGGTGGGCCAGCGGGTGATGCACGACCTGCGCGTGTCGGTCTACGGCCATCTGCAGCGCATGTCCCTGGCGTTCTTCACCCGTACGAAGACCGGCGAGGTGCAGTCGCGCATCGCCAACGACATCGGCGGCATGCAGGCGGTGGTCACCTCGACCGCCGCCTCCCTCATCTCGAACCTCACCACCGTGATCGCCACCATCGTGGCCATGGCCGCGCTCGACTGGCGGCTGACGGCGATCTCGCTCGTGCTGCTGCCGGTGTTCGTGTGGATCAGCCGTAAGGTCGGCGCGGAGCGCAAGCGCATCACCGCCGAGCGGCAGCGCAAGCTGGCGACCATCGCGTCCATGGTCCAGGAGTCGCTGTCGATCAGCGGCATCCTCCTCGGCCGCACGATGGGCCGCTCGGCCCAGCTCACCGAGCGCTTCGACCGGGCCTCCGACGAGCTGGCCGACCTCGGCGTGCGTACGAGCATGGCCGGGCGGTGGCGGCAGGCGTCGATCCAGCTCGTCATGGCGGCGATGCCCGCGTGCGTCTACTGGGCCGCCGGGCACACCGGCGCCATCTCCGTCGGGACGCTGGTGGCGTTCACGACGTTGCAGACCAGCCTGTTCAGGCCGACGGTCTCGCTGCTGCGGCTGGGCGTCGAGGTGCAGACCTCGCTCGCGCTGTTCGGGCGCATCTTCGAGTACCTGGACCTGCCGGTGGACATCGGTCCCGGCACGCGGCGGCTGGAGGACGTACGCGGTGAGGTCCGCTTCGAGGACGTCGACTTCGCGTACGGCGACACGCCCACGCTCACCGGAGTCGACATCACCGTGCCCGCGGGCACCAGCCTGGCCATCGTGGGCGAGACGGGCTCGGGCAAGACCACGCTCAGCTACCTGCTGCCCAGGCTCTACGACGTCTCGGGCGGGCGGGTGACGATCGACGGGGTGGACGTGCGGGAGCTGACGTTCGAGACGCTGAGCGACGCGGTGGGCGTGGTGTCGCAGGAGACGTACCTGTTCCACGCCACGATCGCGGACAACCTGCGCTTCGCCCGGCCGTCGGCGACGGACGAGGAGCTGGAGGAGGCGGCGCGGGCCGCGCGCATCCACGACCACATCGCCACGCTGCCCGACGGCTACGAGACGCTCGTGGGCGAGCGCGGCTACCGGTTCTCCGGCGGGGAGAAGCAACGCCTGGCCATCGCCCGTACGCTGCTGCGCGACCCTCCCGTGCTGGTGCTCGACGAGGCCACGAGCGCGCTGGACACGCAGACCGAGCGGGCCGTGCAGGAGGCGCTGGACGGGCTGGCGCGGGGGCGTACGACGATCACGATCGCGCACCGGCTGTCCACGATCCGCGACGCGGACCAGATCGTCGTGCTGGACGACGGGAAGATCGTCGAGCGCGGCACCCACGACGAGCTGATCGCCCGCGCGGGCCACTACGCGGCGCTCGTGAGCCGCGACCAGCCACTGGAGCTCGTCTGATCGGTGTCCTGCCTCACATTCCGGTCAGACCGGAATCGGACTCCCAAGGGAGGGTGTTGGCAACCCCGGTGAATCCCCAACACTAGGACAAGGTTTGTCTTTGAGTTCCGCGACGTTCCGCGCGTTGCGTCATCACAACTACCGGCTGTGGGCCGGAGCGGACATCGTCTCCGTGACCGGGACCTGGATGCAGGTGCTGGGCGTCAACTGGCTCATCCTCACGATCACGGGGTCGGCGACCAGCGTCGGGCTGAGCCTCGTCATGCAGGCGCTGCCCACGCTGCTGCTGGGCATGTGGGGCGGGGCGCTGGCGGACCGGCTGCCGAGCCGGCCGCTCGTGATCGCCGCGCAGGTCGCGCAGGCGGGGCTGGCCGGCGTACTCGCGATGATCGCGTTGACGGGCGTCGAGTCGGTGCTGCCGATCTACGGGGTGGCGCTGGCCGGGGGCGTGGTGACCGCGCTGGGCGGACCGGCGCTCGGGCGGTTCGGCGCCGAGGTGGTGCCGCCCGCCGACCTGCCCAACGCGATGGCGCTCGGCTCCATCCTGAGCTCCGCCGGCCGCATCCTGGGCATGAGCCTGGCGGGCGCGCTGCTGCCGTTCACCGGGAACGGCGGGCTGTTCGTGATCAACGCGGCCAGCTTCTTCGTCGTGATCGCGGCGGTGGTGGCCATGCGGCGCGAGGAGTTCCACCGGCTCGCCGCAGCCGAGCGGCGGCCCGGCGCCGTACTCGCGGGCCTGCGGTACGTCCTGCGCACCCCGTGGCTGCTCGTCGTCCTGGCGCTGTGGTTCACGCCCACCACAGCGTCGAGGAGCACAAGGAGGCCGAGGTCCTGCTGGACGCGCTCGTACGCGCGAAGCCGGGCTCGGCGGAGTTCCGTACGACGCTGGAGCAGCTCGTCGCGTCCGTCAGCCACCACATCGAGGAGGAGGAGAGCACCATCCTGCCCGCCCTGGCGAAGTCGGCGGGCAAGAAGGGGCTCCAGGAGCTCGGCCAGGCGTTCAAGCAGCGCAGGGCCGAGGAGCTCAAGGCGCTCGGCCCACCCGGCGGCTCCCACGACGGACCCAGCAAGGCCGAGCTGTACGAGCGGGCGCAACGGGCCGACATCCCCGGGCGGTCGCACATGGGCAAGGAAGAGTTGGCCGACGCCCTCCGACACACCAAGTGAGAGGATTTCGGGCCGCTGGGTGGGTAGGGGGCGGTTATGACCGAAAAACCTCCGGACCGACACGGCATGAGCGACGAGCAGGGGATCGAGGTCGAGGAGTGGACCGACGATCTCGGCCTCAGTCATGAGGTCGCCGAGGACGATCCTCAGCACCGGGACACGCTCGACGAACGCCTGCGGCGGGAGGCCCGGGACCGGCTCCACGAACCCCGCCCCAAGCACCGGCTGACGCAGCCGGACGAGGGGCTGGAGCCCGACACCGACGACGAGGAGATCGGGGAGTACTGGGGCGAGGACGTGGAGGACATGTCCGCCGAGGAACGGGCCATCCGCATCGATCCCGATGAGACCCTCAGGTGAGCCCTCGCAGCGCCGGCAGGATCGCGTGCAGGTCGTCGGCGATCACGTCGGCGTCCGCCGCCCGCGGGCGCTCGGCGTGCAGGTAGCCCCACGGGCCGCGGCGCAGCAACGCCGTGCGCATGCCCGCCGCGGCCGCGGGGAGCACGTCGTTGTCCAGCCGGTCGCCCACGTACAGGATCTCGGCCGGCTCCCGGCCGGCCACCGCGGCGACCTTGGCGAAGAACTCCGGGTCGGGCTTGGCCACGCCCCACCCCTCCGAGGTGTGCACGGAGTCCGCGGGCAGGTCCATCGCGACCAGCGCGTCGTACGCCCGCCGCGGCTGGTTGCCCGCGATGATCACCTGGTATCCCGCCGCGCGGATGGCGGCCAGGGCGTCGCGCACGTCGGGGTAGAGGTCGCCGGCGTCGAACTCGTTGCGCGGGCCGTGGGGGTCGTCGCGTTCCCAGGCGGCCACCTCGGCGCCCAGGTCGAAACCTGGTCGTACGAGCCGGAAGGCGTCGCTGTGCGACCGGTCCAGCGCGGCCATCCCCCCGAGCGCGCCCATCAGCACGAAGCTGCTCACTCCGAGCCGCTCGGCCCAGCGCGACCAGATCCGCGTCTCGTCGATGAGCGTCTCACCGACGTCGAACACCACGGCCTTGATCATCAATCCCCCTGCTCGGAGCCGTTTCATCTCATTCATCGGGGCACTAGATGAAGGCCCGATAAATACCTGCAAGGGGGATTTTTCCATGCAACCAGCGCGTGACGCGAAGGACCAGCAGCTCGACGAGCACCGCGTCCCCGTGGACGACCTGAACATGACCACGGACCAGGGCAGCAGGGTCGACGACACCGACAACGCGTTGCGGGCCGGCACCCGCGGGCCCACGCTCATGGAGGACTTCCACTTCCGCGAGAAGATCACCCGCTTCGACCACGAACGCATCCCCGAGCGCGTGGTGCACGCCAGGGGCGCGGGCGCGTACGGGATCTTCGAGCTGTACGAGCCGCTCGGCGACGTGACCTCGGCCGCCTTCCTGAACGACACGTCGGTCAAGACGCCCACCTTCGTGCGCTTCTCGACCGTGGCGGGCTCGCGCGGCTCGGCGGACACCGTCAGGGACGTCCGGGGATTCGCCACGAAGTTCTACACCACGCAGGGCAACTTCGACATCGTCGCCAACAACTTCCCTGTCTTCTTCATCCAGGACGGCATCAAGTTCCCCGACTTCGTACACGCGGTCAAGCCGGAGCCGCACAACGAGATCCCGCAGGCGCAGTCGGCGCACGACACGTTCTGGGACTTCGTGCAGCTCCAGCCCGAGTCGCTGCACATGATCATGTGGCTGATGTCCGACCGGGCCATCCCGCGCAGCTTCCGGATGATGCAGGGGTTCGGGGTGCACACGTTCCGGCTGGTGAACGCCTCGGGGCAGGGCACGTTCGTCAAGTGGCACTGGCGGCCGGTGCTGGGGACGTACTCGCTGGTGTGGGACGAGGTGCTGCGCCTGCAGGGCAACGACCCCGACTACAACCGCCGCGACCTGTGGGAGACGATCGAGCGCGGCGCCTACCCCGAGTACGAGCTGTGCGTGCAACTCGTGCCGGAGTCGCGGGAGCACGACTTCGACTTCGACCTGCTGGACGCGACGAAGATCATCCCTGAGGAGCAGGTGCCGCTGCGGCCCATCGGCAAGATGACCCTCAACCGCAACCCGCAGAACTTCTTCGCCGAGACCGAGCAGGTGGCCTTCCACACCGCCAACGTCGTGCCCGGCATCGACTTCACCAACGACCCGCTGCTCCAGGCCAGGAACTTCTCCTACCTCGACACGCAACTCCTGCGCCTGGCCGGGCCGAACTTTCCGCAGATCCCGATCAACCGGCCGGTCAACGAGGTGCGCAACGACCAGCGTGACGGCTTCCACCAGCACATGGTCCACGAGTCGCGCACCAGCTACGCCCCCAACTCCATCAGCGGCGGCTGCCCCGGGGCCGTGGAGGGCTACCGCCACTACCAGGAGAAGGTGGAAGGCACCAAGATCCGGATGCGCAGCCCCAGCTTCGAGGACCACTACAGCCAGTCCACGCTGATCTGGAACAGCATGTCCGACTGGGAGAAGCAGCACATCGTGGCGGCGTTCCTGTTCGAGCTGGGGCACGTGGAGCGCAAGCACATCAAGGAGGGCGTCGTACGGCATCTCGGCCAGATCCACCCGGACCTGGCCTCGCAGGTGGCCCAGGGCCTCGGCCTGCCCGCCCCGGCCATGGCCCAGGTCCACTCCGACACCTCGCCCGCGCTCAGCATGACCGGCCAGCCGCGCAGCGTCGCCACCCGCAAGATCGCCATCCTCATGGGTGACGGGACGGACGCCGCCGCGGTGACGGCCCTGCGCCGGGAACTGGAGGCCCAGGGGGCGATCTGCGAGATCGTGGCCCCCGCCGAGGGGACCGTGGGCGGCGTCCCGGTGGACCGGCAGCTCAGCGCGGCCAACTCGGTCATCTACGACGCCGTGGTAGCCGCGGACGGGGCGGCGCTGGCGCCGATGGGGCGGGCGCAGTTCTTCGTCAAGGAGGCGTTCAAGCACCAGAAGGCCATCGCGTCGGTGGGCTCCGGCCGGCGGCTCGTCGAGGCGGCGCAACTGCCCAATGACGTCGGGGTGCTGATCGGTGACGGCAACGACATCGCGAAGCGGTTCGCGGAGGCGGTGGCGGGGCACCGCTTCTACGAGCGCGACGTGTCCAGCGTCCCGGCGTGACTCAGTGACTCAGTGACGATCGGCCGTTTCCGCCGTCGGCGGAGGCGGCCGATCGTTGTGGCGGCGGCTCGGCCGGAGTGGAATACTTAGCGTGCCCATTCGAATACGAAGGGAAAGATTCCATGGTCACCATGGTCGCAGAGAAGCACGACACGGAATCAACCTCCACGAGCGATCAGCGAACGCCGCAAACGGCTCGTGAGCTGTTCGATGCCCTACCCCCCCTCCCCGGCTTCCGGGCTGAGGCCATCGAAGGGAAACTTATTGTGAGTCCTCTGGGTAGCCCGGAACACGCCTGGATGGCCATGGACCTGAACAATGCCCTCATTTCGCTGACCGTGGAGCGAGGGTGGAAGGCAGCGGCCGGCGGCCTGAACATCTGCATCGAAGGGCCCCGAGACTCTCTCGCGCCCGACTACGTCCTGGCACCGCCAGACTGCCCGCGCTGGGGCAGGGGAGAACTGCTCTCCTCCGGCGTGGTCATGGTCGCCGAGGTGGTCTCACCCAGCAGCGTCCACACGGACCGCGAGGAGAAACGACGCCTCTACGCACTGGGCCGCGTCCCGGTCTACCTGCTGATCGATCCCCTCGCCGACGAGCCTGCCGTGACCGTGTTCAGCGAGATCAAGGATGACGCCTACCAGGTGACGACCACCACGCTCATCGGCACGCCGATCAAACTGCCGGCCCCCGTCGACTTCGAGCTGGACACCTCGATCTTCAAGGTGTGAGTTTCTCCATCGCCTTGGCGATGCGCTTCTCCGACACCGGGGTGGGGGTGCCCAGTGTCTGGGCGAAGAAGCTCACCCGCAGTTCCTCGATCATCCAGCGGATCTCCAGCACGTCCGGATCCCCGCGCCGCGCCGGATGGAGCTTCTGCAGCAGGTCGTGATAGTCGTCCTCGACCTTGTGGACCCGGTCCATCCACTCCTGGTCGCGCCACGGCTCCTCGGGGAGTTTGGCGAGGCGGCGGTCGACGGCCCTGATGTAGCGCAGCAGGTCGGACAGGCGGCGGTAGCCCGTGGCCGTGACGAAGCCCGGGTAGATGAGGTGGCCGAGCTGGTCGCGGATGTCGTCGGTGGCCGCACTGGCGCGCAGGGCGTCGAGGCGGGCGCCGGCCTCGTGCCAGACGCTCAGGATCTGTTCCGCCTTCGCCAGGACGTCCCGCGCAGTGTCGTAGAGGTGGGCCCGTACGTGCTGGTAGAGGCGGTCGAAGCCGACCGGGTCCCAGGCGGGGCCGCCGGCGTCGAGCATGAGCTGGTCCACGGCCGCGTTGACCACGTCGTCGAACAACGCCACCGCCCCGCCGTGCGGACTGCGTGACAGGGCCAGCTTGGCCTGGTTGGACAGGCCGCCGAGCAGCGACTTGGCCGGGTTGGTGACGTTGAGCAGGAGTAGGCGGCGCACGCCGGGCCAGTGGGAGCGGCGCTGCTCGGCCTCCGTCTCGAAGATCTTGATCGAGATGGAGTCGCCCGCGTCCACCAGCGCCGGATAGCCCTTCATCCGGCCCTGCTCGAACACCTTGGGCAGCCGGCCGAAGCTCCACGTGTGCAGGCCGGTCTGCTCCAGGTCGTCGCCCGCCTGCGAGAGCGTCTGGCGCAGGCGCGGGGCGAGGCGGCGCTTGAGCGCGTCGAGGTCCTTGTCCTCGGCGACCGTCCGCCTGCGCTCGTCGATCACCCGGTACGTGATCCGCAGGTGGTCAGGCACCTGGTCGAGCTGCCAGGCCTCACGCGGCACGCGTACGCGGGTGAGCCGCAGCAACTCGCGCTCCACGGCCGCCAGCAACGGCTCGCCGCCCTGCGCGACCCCGGAAAGGACCTGCTTGGCGTAGTTGGGGGCGGGGACGAAGTTGCGGCGCAGGTGCTTGGGCAGCGAGCGGATCAACGCGGTGATCAGCTCCTCGCGCAGCCCGGGGATCTGCCAGTCGAAGCCGTCGGAGCTGACCTGGTTGAGCACCTGGAGCGGCACGTGGACGGTCACGCCGTCGGCGTCGGCTCCTGGCTCGAACTGGTAGGTCAGCTTCATCCGCTGGCCGAGCTGCTTCCAGGTGTCGGGATAGTCGCGGGTGCTGACGTCGGCGCCCTCGTTGACCAGCATCTCCGGCGAGAACGTGAGCAGCTCCGGCTGCTCCTGCCCGGCCCGCTTCCACCACGAGTCGAAGTGGCGGGCCGAGACGACGTCGGCCGGCACCCGCTGGTCGTAGAAGTCGTAGAGAGCCTCGTCGTCCACCATGATGTCGCGACGGCGGGCGCGGTTCTCCAGCTCCTCGACCTCTTCGAGCAGCTTGCGGTTCTCCTTCAGGAAACGGTGGTGGGTGTCCCAGTCGCCCTCCACCAGCGCGTGCCTGATGAACAGCTCCCGCGACAGGTCCGGGTCGATGCGCCCGTAGTTGACCTTGCGGCCGACCACGACCGGCACGCCGTAGAGGGTGACCTTCTCCAGGGCGATCACCGCGCCCTGGTTCTTCTCCCAGTGCGGCTCGGAGTAGGTGCGCTTGACGAGGTGCTGGGCGAGGGGCTCGACCCAGTCTGGCTCGATCTTGGCGTTGACCCGCGCCCACAGGCGGGAGGTCTCGACCAGCTCGGCCGACATGACCCACTGCGGCTGCTTCTTGGCCAGCGTCGAGCCGGGGAAGATGGCGAAGCGGGCGTTGCGGGCGCCGAGATATTCCTGGATCGGCCTGCGGCCGTCCTGGCCGCGCTTCTCCATGACGTCCTTGACGCCGACGTGCGACAGCAACCCCACGAGCAGGGACACGTGCACGTGGTACGGCTGCGCCGCCTGGCTGCCCGGCTGGGCCCCGAGCGACTGGCGCAGCTGGCTGTAGATGTCCTGCCACTCCCGGACCCGCAGGTAGTTGAGGAACTCCGCCCTGCAGAGCCGCCGGAACGCGCTGGAGGACAGCTCTTTCTGCTTGTCGCGCAGGTAGTCCCACAGGTTGAGGTAGGCCATGAAGTCCGACTCGGGGTCGGCGAAGCGGCGGTGCTTCTCGTCGGCCTGCTGCTGCTTGTCGGAGGGTCGTTCGCGCGGGTCCTGGATGGACAGGGCGGCGGCGATCACCATGACCTCGCGCAGGCAGCCGTTCTTCTCCGCCTCCAGGACCATGCGGCCCAGGCGCGGGTCGACCGGCAGGCCCGCCAGCTTGCGGCCGACGCCGGTGAGGGCGCCCTGGCCGTCGAACGCGCCCAGCTCGTGCAGCAGGCTGACGCCGTCCTTGACCTGGCGGCGGTCCGGCGGCTCCACGAACGGGAACGCCTCGATGTCCCCGAGCCCGATCGAGGTCATCTGCAGGATGACCGAGGCCAGGTTGGTGCGGAGGATCTCCGGGTCGGTGAACTCCGGCCGGCCGAGGAAGTCCTCCTCCTCGTAGAGCCGGATGCAGATGCCGTCGGAGGTGCGCCCGGAGCGGCCCTTGCGCTGGTTGGCGCTGGCCTGCGAGATGGGCTCGATCGGCAGGCGCTGCACCTTGGTGCGGTGGCTGTAACGGGAGATGCGGGCGAAACCCGGATCGACGACGTATTTGATGCCGGGAACCGTGAGCGAGGTCTCGGCCACGTTGGTGGCCAGCACGACGCGGCGGCCGGTATGGCGTTGGAAGACGCGGTGCTGCTCGGCGGCGCTCAGCCGGGCGTAGAGCGGCAGGATCTCGGTGTTACGGAAGTCGGCCTTGGCCAGTGCGTCGGCGGCGTCGCGGATCTCCCGCTCGCCCGACAGGAAGACCAGGATGTCGCCGGGCCCCTCGCCGATGAGCTCCCTGCAGGCGTCCACGATGCCCTGCGTCTGGTCGTCGTCCTCGTCCAGCGGCCGGTAACGCACCTCGACGGGGTAGGTGCGCCCGGAGACCTCGACGATCGGAGCGTCGTCGAAGTGGCGGGAGAAGCGCTCCGGGTCGATCGTGGCGCTGGTGATGATCACCTTGAGGTCGGGGCGCTTGGGCAGGAGCTGTTTCAGGTAGCCGAGGATGAAGTCGATGTTGAGGCTGCGTTCGTGGGCCTCGTCGATGATCAGGGTGTCGTACTGGTCGAGCATGCGGTCGTTCTGCAGCTCGGCGAGCAGGATGCCGTCGGTCATCAGCTTGACCAGGGTGCGGTCGCTCGCCTGGTCGGTGAAACGGACCTTGTAGCCGACCGCCTCGCCGAGGCCGGTGCCGAGCTCCTCGGCGATGCGCTCGGCGACCGTGCGGGCGGCGATGCGGCGCGGCTGGGTGTGGCCGATCAGGCCGCGTACGCCGCGCCCGAGCTCCAGGCAGATCTTGGGGATCTGGGTGGTCTTTCCGGATCCCGTCTCGCCCGCGATGATCACGACCTGGTGGTCGCGGATGGCCGCGAGGATGTCGTCCTTGCGCTGGGAGACGGGCAGTTGCTCCGGATAGGTCACCGGTGGCACGGCCGTGCGGCGCCGCGCCAGTCGTTGCTCGGCCCGCTCCAGGTCGGCGAGGATCTCGGCGGCGATCTTGTCTCGGGTGTCACGTGAGCGCACTCGGCGCATGCCGTCGAGCCTGCGCCGCAGCCGTCGCTGGTCGCGCGGCATGAGATCGGGCAGGCGGGAGTGGAGCTCGGCGAGTGGAGAGGACAACGAAGGCGTTCCCATACTGCTTTCAGGATATTTGAGCCCCGCGGGCCCCGGAGCCAACCGCCCATGCTGCCCGACCGCGCCGGTCGGCGCATCCCAATATCGGCCCAACCGGGCCGCGGCCCTGGAGGCCCCACCAGGCGGCGGCCCCCGGCCCTACCCGGCGGCGGCCATCGGACCCACCGATATCGGCCCTTACCGGGCGGCGGCCAGGGCGGCGCCGATGATGCCGGCCTCGTTCTGGAGGGCGGCGGGCACCACGGGCGTGTCGACGTGCACGTACGGCAGGAACTTGCCTGCCTTCTTGCTCACGCCCCCGCCGATCACGATCAGCGACGGCGAGAACAGCATCTCCACGTGCCGCAGATACTCCTCCACCCGCTCGGCCCACGCCTCCCAGCTCAGGTCGCGCTCCTCCCGCACCCGCGCCGACGCCCGGTACTCGGCGTCCTTCCCACGCAGCCGCAGGTGGCCCAGCTCGGTGTTGCGCACCAGCACACCGTCCGTGAACAGCGCGCTGCCGATCCCCGTGCCGAACGTCAGCACGAGCACGGTCCCGCGCTGCCCCACTCCCCTGCCGAAGGTCAGCTCCGCCAGGCCGGCCGCGTCGGCGTCGTTGAGCACAGCGGCCCCGCCGAACAACGCGGCCGCGTCCACGCCGACCCACGAGTGGTGGACGTTGGCGGCCGACCGCACGACCCCGTCCACGACCACGCCGGGGAACGTGACGCCGACGGGACCGTTCCAGTCGAAATGCTTGACGACGGCCGCCACCACGTTCACCACCTCATGCGGCTTGGACGGGTGCGGCGTCGGGACGCGCAGCCGGTCGTCGAGCAGCTCGCCGGAGGAGGTGTCGACGGGCGCGCCCTTGATCCCGGAGCCTCCGATATCGATGCCCAGCACGTTCATGTTCATCCTTCTCCCCTCTGTCACGCCGGGAAACTCTCGGGCCGATATTTCGGGCCGATATTTCGGGCCCGGCTGAACCCGCTCACGACCCTTCGCGTATCTCGCGTCACAAGCGCTAACTAGGAGGCACCGGATGCGGCCACGCATCATTACACTCTGCGCTGTTGCGGTCGTTCTGGGAGCGACTCTCACCACTCCCGCACACGCCACCACCAGGACTCGTTTCGACGTCATCAACCTTGTGTCGGACATCAAGGGCAAAGCCCCCGTGACCGACCCCAAGGTCGTCAACCCGTGGGGCCTGGCCATGGGCAAGACTCTGTGGGTCTCGAACACGGGCACCGGTACCGCCACCGTCTACTCCGGCACAGGCAAGAAGGAGAAGACCGAGGTGGCCATTCCGGGCGGAGCCCCGACGGGCCAGGTGTTCAACCCCGGCGAGGGCTTCACCGTGAAGGGCAAGCCCGCCACGTTCATCTTCTCCAGCCCGAGCGGCGCCATCAGCGGCTGGAACGCGGAGGCCGACCCGGCCAACGCGATCATCGCCGCCTTCTCCCGCGGCGCCGACTACAAGGGCCTCGAACTGGTGGAGACGGACGACGGCGCGTTCCTGCTCGCCGCCGACTTCGCCCGCGGGCGCATCCACGCCTTCGACGAGGACTTCAGCCGCATCCAGCTGGCCCGCTGGCAGTTCAGGGACCCGACGATTCCCTCGACGTACAAGGCGTACAACGTCGCGGTCGCCAACGGCAACGTGTGGGTCTCCTACGCCCTGCGCGACCAGTCCACCGGCAAGCCCGTGTTCGGCGCCGGCAAGGGCTTCGTGAGCCGGTTCTCCATGGACGGGCGCCTCACCGGCCGCATCTCCAGGACCGGGCTCAACGCCCCGTGGGGCCTGACCGCCGCGCCGAAGGGCTGGGGCCAGTACGCCGGCGCGCTGCTGGTCGGCAACTTCGGCGACGGCACCGTGCACGCGTACCAGCGGGGCCGCCACCTGGGCTCGCTGCGCAAGGCGGACGGCAAGCCGATCGTGCTGCCCGGCCTCTGGGACCTGCAGCCGGGCACCGCGGCCACCGGCGGGGAGAGCGCCCTGTGGTTCTCCGCAGGCATCGACGCCACCAAGCACGGCCTGATCGGCGTGATCGCCCCGAAGGGCACGAAGGTGACCTCGGCGGCCCCGTCGAGTAGTCCATCTGGCAGCCCGTCGAGTCACCCTTCGGGCCACAACCAGTCCCCCCCCTCCCGGAGCCCGTACGGCGGGTACTGACCGGGACTCTCTCGCCGTCGCCCCCGGCCTGGCGGGATCGCGCAGAGCTCGCCGGCGACGGCCGGGGGCGGCGGTCAACGAACGTTTCCGGCGCGGCCGGCGCGAGCCGCGCCGGAAACCACTTGCTACCCGAGTACGGCCGCCAGATCCCGATAGGCCCGGTAGTGGACGCCTGTCATGCCGAGCGCCCTGGCGGCCTCGACGTTCGGCAGCCGGTCGTCCACGAACAGGCAACGCTCCGGCGGCGCCCCCGCCCGCTCGGCGGCGATCTCGTAGATGCGCTGGTCCGGCTTGGCCACGCCGATCCTGGCGCTGCTGACCACGTCGTCGGCGAAGTACGTGAGCCCCAGCAGGTCCAGATGCTCCTCCAGGGTGTCCATGGCATTGGTCACGATGATCAACGGAACGTGTTCCTGGACCCTGGCCAGCAGCGCCCTGACCTCCTCGTCCACCCAGAACCGCACGCGTACGAACTCCTCGACCGCCTGCCGCGCCCGTTCGTCCCCGCCCAGCGCGGCCACGATCGACTCCGCCCACTGCGCCTCGCTGACCTGTCCGAGCGTGGGCGGCGTGATGAGTTTCGGGTCGAAGGCCGTCTTCATCAGGGGCACGCCGTATCGGGCCTCGATGTCCGCCTGGGCGACGTGGTCGAAGTGGCGCAGGACGCCATCCAGATCTGTGAGAACCGCGGCAAAGGGGATCACAGCCCACCATTGTCGCAGCCACCACGATTTGCCGCACCGCTCCAGGGTGCTGAGCCGACCGGCGGCACTACCATCTCCGAGACAGGATTCGGTATCGGAACGGTAGGGCATGAACGATCACCGGCTGCCACGCGAGATGTGCCGGCTGTTCCCTGACGGCGGCAGGGGTCGCGTGCTGTCCGTGTCCCTGCCTGCGGGCGAGGTGGTCTGGCCCGATCCCGGATACACCCGGCAGGGCGAGGCGGCGCGGCCGGCGTTCTGGCTGAGCGACGAGCCGGTCACCGGCGAGGAGTGGGCGCGCCTGCGCTCGTCGCATCCGCGCAGTGGCCTGTGGCCGCTGCTGCTGGACGAGTCGGCCCAGCCGTGGGCGGTCGGGCAGGTCGTGCCTGACGATCCCCGCCAGATCGACCACTTCACCCCCGAGGGGTTCATGACCGAGGTGTGGCAGGAGTGGGTGTCGCAGATGCCGCCCGACGCGCTGGAGGAGCTGGAGCCGTTCGGCGCGATCTGCCCGGGGCCGGCCGCGCCCGGCGTGCTCAGGGCCGATCCCGGGGCGGTGGCCGACTGGTACGCCGGTGAGCTGGCGGCGGGCGGCATGCCGCTCGGCCTGGTCGCGGCCAACAGCGGCGCCGACGCGCTGGCGGTCATGGGCTGGCAGGGCGCGCTGCACCACAACGAGTGGATGGTGCCCATGGCGGCGGTGGTGCGCAGCTGGGAGGACCGGTTCGGGGCGCGGGTGGTGAGCGTCGGCTTCAACACGCTGGAACTGAGCGTCGCCGCGCCGCCGGTCGATCCCGAGCACGCGTTACACGTGGCGGCCGAGCACTGGACGTTCTGCCCGGACAACGTCGTCCAGGGTCCCGGCGACCTGCAGGGGTACGCCGAGCAGATCATCGGCGGCCATTCCTGGTCCTTCTGGTGGGACTAGCCGGCCGCCCGCGGGAACGGCCCGCTCGAGAGCCCGGCCTGAAGCAACGGCCGGACCCCCCGCAGCGGTTTCAAGGTATGTGCGCCACGGCGCCGTAGTTGCCGGACGCGCCCGGCTGATCGCGGCAGGCGATGTCGTGGCCATGGGGCCGCCATTCCGGAACCCACACCAGTCCCGGGTCCACCAGCACCAGACCTTCGAGCAACGCCTCGACCTCCTCTCTGGTACGTATCGCGTGGCCGGGCAGCGTCATCGCCAGCAGGTCGTGAATGGCGGGCAGCAGCTCCGGCGGAATGGAGTCGAACGTGGTCTGCAGCAGGGACAGGTAGCTCCCTTCCGGAACGGCCTGCCTGATGCGTTTGATCACGTAATGGAAATACTCGTCGTCGTTCACGCTGTGCGTCGACATCAGCAGCACGGCCACGGGCCGGTCCCAGTCCAGGAACGTCCGCACGACCCGGTCGTCGAGGAGGTCGTCGATCTCGCGTACGTCGCCCTCTACGACGCGTACGAGATCGTTGACCGGCTCGATGGTGGCTCGCGCGGCGGCCAGCACCATCGGGTCGTTCTCCACGTAGACCACGCGGGCGGCCGGGGAACGCGTGGCCTCGCGGGCCGTGTCGTGCAACTGCCCGCCGGCCGGCAGGCCACTGGGCACGCCGCTCCCGACGATCAGGAACTGGTCCACGCCCGCGGCCGCCAGATGGCGTACCACACGGCCCACATAGTGCAGCACGGCCCGTGCGGCGGCCGTCGTGACGGGTGCGGCCAGGTCATAGCGGCGCACCGCGTCTCTGTCCGCCACGAAGTTGTTCTTCCCACCCGCGGCGGCGTCGAGAATACGGGTGATCCTTGGTTGGGTCAGCTCCAGCTTCGCCAAATTTCGGATGGCACGCTGACGCATTGAGTGTTGCCCCTTTCCCCTCGCCCACTATCTCGGGAAAAGCTGTCCTTTCGGACCCCACTCGATGACCCGAACCATATGATCCTCGCTGGGCGGCAGAAGACAACACGAAAAGCCATCTGATTTCGATATATGTGGGTAACCAATCCCACGCGTAACGATCATTCGCCGTGGGAACCGGATCACTTCGCGAGAGAACGCGAAAGCCTTTCGCGATGCTCGTTCAACAGCTCGAACGTCTCCTCGCGGGTGGTGGTCGTCACCGACAGCTTGGTGAACGCCTGGTGGTAGGCCTCCACCGCGCCGATGTCGGTGACCAGCTCGTCCGCCTCGATGCCGTGGGCGCACGCGATGTCGGGCTCGAACGCCTCGGCGAAGCGCCACACCGTGAACGGGCCGGTGCGCGGCACGTAGGCCGGGTCGTCCATCGGCACGACGTGCAGCGAGACGTTGGGCCGCTTGGCGTGCTCCAGCAGCCTGTCGAGCTGGCGGAGCTGGACGTGCGGGCCGACGATGGAACGCGTCAGGACGCTCTCGTCGATCACCGCCCACACCACGATGCCGCTGTCGCGGGCCACGGCCTCCTGGCGGGCCAGCACGAGGGCGAGCGCCTCGTCGACCGTCCGCTGCCCGAGCGTCGCGGGGCCGGCCACGGTGACGGCGGCCCTGGCGTACTCCTCGGTCTGCAGCAGCGGCGGGACAAGATGGGTGTGGTAGGTGCGGATCAGCGTGGCCCGCTGCTCCAGCGCGTACGTCGTCGCCAGCCAGACCGGCACCGAGTGCGCGTCGTACCAGGCGGCCGACCGCTCGCCCCTGGCCAGTGACAGCACGTATTCGCGGATCGGCGGGACGGCGACGCCGTAGACGGTCAGCAGGCGCTCGACGATGATCGGCGAGGGGGAGATGCGGCCCTCCTCGATCGCGGGGATCGCGGCCGCGCCCTTGCCGATCGCGGTCTCCACCTGCTCCACGGACAGCCGGGCGGCGATGCGCAGGCCGTGCAGCCGCTTGCCGAGCGCCCTGCGCTGCGGCCCGCTGAGCGGCGCCGCGGCGTCGGGGATGTCGGAGGCGGGCTCGGGCTCGTCGGGCAGGCCCTCGGCCTTGCGGGCCAGCTCGACCACGCCGCGCAGGACGGTCAGCGAGGTCTCCGACAGCCCGGAGGCGGACAGCCCGATGGTGGCCGCGCGCAGCTGGAGGTCCTCGGCGGAGCCTGACTCCAGGTAGTCGTCGCCGACCAGCCAGCCGACGCTCACCTGGAGGCAGGTGGCCAGTGCCCTGAGCACCTGCAGCGTCGGGTTGGTCTGCTTGCCGGTGCGCAACTGGCTGACGTAGGCGCGAGTGATCGGGATGCCGGCCTCCGTCAGGGCGGAGGCCACCTGCGCGCCGGTGTAGCCGCGCTTGGTCAGCGCGAGATCGAGCCGCTCGGCGAAGTTCGCCACGGCACACCTCCTACCGCCCGTGAACTTTTCCAGCGTAAGGGACGCTGGGCGCACTGTCCCCTGCCATGCGGGCAAGCTCTGCCACGCGAGCAGGTATCAACTTATTCGCAAACTGTCAGTTGACATAGCCCCGTACATAAGCGGACTATCAGAGCGCGTGGTAACTGAGGCTTAACAGTCACAAGGTTCTGGAGAGTTCCCGACGAGGAGGTGGCCGGACATGACCATGGATACCCAGGACAGCTCCTGGTTCCTCGAAGGCCCGGCCTCTCGCGGGCAGGAGCAGGCGGTGCAGCGTATCTGCGCTCGTGTGGCCGGTCCCGTGGCCGGCCCGGGCGTGCACGTCGCGGGCCTGCCGCTCGGCGGGGTCCAGGTGTGGCTGGACAGCCCTCGTCACCGTTGGCGCTTCCATCACCGGATGGCCCGCGAGTTGCGGCTGGCCGGCTGGCACACGGAGACGAGCCCCGATCGGCTGCTGTTGCTCGGGTGGAGTGCGGTCTGCCTGAGCCACCGCGTCAGGATGCTGAGCGCGGCCCTGACGGGACGGCTGGCCGACTTCGACAAGACGGCGTTCATGGCCGTCATGATCGCCACCCGGTTGCGTCACGAGGGGTTCCCAGGCGGGGAGCTTCCAGCCGAGGTGGAGGCTCGCTGCGGCGACGCGTTGCGCTGGCCGGCCCGGCTGGCCGACCTCGACGGCCTCGAACGCAGGTCGTCGCTGGAGCCGCTGAGGCTCAGACTGGCCCAGGTGGCCGGTCTGGAGGCCAAGGTGAGCCGTCGCTGCGGCGAGCACCTCACGCTCGCAGCGAAGGTCGCGCGCACGGTCGCCGGTGGTGCGGTGCCTGCGCCGGCCCGCGCGCCCGCGGCACGCGGGTCCGGCCCCCGGGCCGGGCTGACCGAGCGGATGGTCTGCGTCAGCGTGCCCAACAGGGTCACGAGCGCGGGGACGGCACGATGACGCCGGCGACCCCGCGCGACCAGCGAGCCGCCTCGGCACCGGCTCGTGGAAACTTCGCGCTGCCGTCGAGCGGGCGGCGCCCGGCCTGGTATGGCCGGCGCGTCCCCCGCACGGGACCGGCGGCGGCGCTTGTGCCGCTGGCCCCGGCGCTTCCCCACCCCCCCGGCACCGTGTGGCACGTGCCCGACCTGGTCGGCGCGGTGCTGTTGGCCGGCGCGGTAGCGGCTGGCGTGCCGGCCAGCTCATGGGGTTGCGCCTGGGGCCGGCTTTCTTCACCGGGCCGTACGGCGGCGTTCGCCGTACCGCCGGCGGGGTGGCTCGCCACCTCGCGACGGCCTCGGCCGGACGCCATCGGCACGCGTGTGCCGGTGGCCGCTCCGCCGGCCGCCGTCCTGCTCGCCGCCACGGCGCTGGTGCGGGTCGCCGTGGCGTCGGGCCTTGAGACCGTTCATCGATCTCGACGCGCGGCGGAAGAGGGGCCGGCGGCGTCTCGCCGGCTCCTCGCCGGCCCACCGTGAGAACCACTGCTCGTCCCCTCCAACCCGCTATAGACAGGAGCGAACATGCTCACCGATGACTTGCGCAGGCCGCAGCCACACGAAGTCCACGCGCGCGGCGTACGGCCGGGCGCGCCGCCGTCCTGGGGCGAGGACCAGGACGACACCGCCCGACCGGCGGGCTCGGCGCCCCCAGTCAACCAGCCCGTGCATCGGCTGCGCCGCATCCGGCAGGTCTCCGTACGGGCCATCACCGACATCGACCAGGCGCTGCGGCACCGCGCCTCGTGACCGTCCCGCCTTCCCCTCGCAGGAGGAAACCCATGCGCACCGTCCACGCCCCCTCCCCCGCACGCCACGGGGCCGGACGCCGGGGTGCCCCGTGAGCCGCGGCAGGGTGGGCGTGATCGTGGCGCCCGCGAACCCCTCCGCGGAGCCGGAGCTGACCCGCCTGCTCGGGTCACGCGCCGACATGCACGTCACCCGCTTTCCCGTACGGCACGGGACGGCCCTGGCCGAACGGCTGGAGAGCTACAACTCGGCCCTGCCCGCGATGGTCTGGGCGTTCGACGGCCTGCAGCTGAACGCGCTGGTCATGGCCTGCAGCGAGCCCCGCTACCTGCTCGGCCCCGACGAGGATCGCGACCAGTGCGCCCGGCTCGGCGAGGCGACGGGGGTGCCGTTCGCCTCGGCCACGCTGGCCACCCGCGAGGCGATGGAGCACGCGCAGGTGAGCGACATCGTGCTGGTCTCGCCGTACCAGCCGTGGCTGACCGACCTGGCCGAGCGGTTCTGGAAGACGGCCGGGCTGAACGTCACCCAGGTCCTGCAGGTCCGGGCCAAGGACGGCTACTCACCGTACGCGGTCACACCGCGCGAGCTGATCAGCCAGGTCGAGCTGGCCGAGTTGCCGGGGGACGCGGTGCTGCTGTTCACCGGGACCGGCATGGCCACGCTGCCCGTGCTGGAGCGGCTCAGCACAGGGAACGACCGGGTCCTGCTCACCTCGAACCTCTGCACGGCCTGGTGGGCCCTGTCCCGGGCCCTCGGACGGCCCGTGACGCTCAACCGCGTGCCGTACCGCCGTCACATGGCGGCGCAGGGGAGGCGCACGGCATGAACGGCGTCATCGTAGTGGGAGCCGGCCCCGCGGGGCTGACCGCGGCGCTCTCACTGGCCAGGGCGGGGATCCCGGTCACCGTGCTGGAGCGCGAGAACGAGCTCGGCAGGCAACAGCGCGCCTGCACCTTCCATCCGGCCACGCTCGACCTGCTCGACGAGCTCGGCGTGGCCGCGCAACTCGTCGCCAAGGGCCGCGTGGTCGACCGGGTGCAGTGGCGCGACCGGTCGGGGATCGTGCTCGCCGAAATGGGGATGAACCGGCTGGACGGGCTGACCAGGCATCCGTTCAGGATCCACGCCGACCAGACCGCGCTCACCCCGCTGCTGCTGGCCGCCCTCAGCGCCTACCCGAACGTCGACGTGCGGTTCGGCACGCGCGTGGACGGCGTCGCGGAAGGCGGCACAGGGATCCGGGTCCGCGTCGGCCACACCTGGACGCGGGCCCGGTACATGATCGCCGCCGATGGCGCGCACAGCACGGTGCGGGGCTCGCTGGCGCTGCCGTTCCCCAGGTCGGCGTATCCGGCGCAGGCGTTGCGGGTGTTCACGGACTCGCCGCTGGACCGGCTGCTGCCTAGTCTGGCGCCGCTGACGTACGTACGGGATGTGCAGCAGTCGTGCACCCTGCTCGCGCTGCCCGACCACTGGCGGATCATCTTCAAGATCCCCTGCGACACGCACGAGCCGCTGTCGCCTTCGAACCTGTCTCTGCTGGTCCGCCGGGCCCTTCCAGGAGCCAGCGAGCCCATCCACGTGACGGGCGCGGACCGGTTCGGGTTGTCGCGGGGGGTGCTGCCCTCCTACCGGTGCGGGCGGGTCATGTTCGTCGGCGACGCCGCGCACCTGACCTCCACCGTCGGCGGGCTCAACATGAACGCGGGGATCCACGACGCCGCCGAGGCCGCACAGGTGATCGCGGCCGTGGTCGGCGGTTTCGCCGCGCCTGCCGTGCTCGAGGCGTGGGCGTGGCGGCGGCGTTCCGTGCTGATGCAGCGGGTGATCCCGCGTGGCGGGACGCGGCCGGCGGGCGTACGCGAACACGACAGCGCCAGGCTGGCGGCGGCCATGGCGGGGCTGCGGGCCATCGCCGGCGACCCCGACGCGACCCGGGCCTACCTGGCGCAAGCCTCACTGCTGGACACAGTGCCAGTCACGGGGCCAGTCACGGGGCCAGTCACGGGGCCAGTCACGGGGCCAGCCACGGGGCCCCTCACAAGGCCGGCCACGGGACCACCCATGGCGCCGACCACGGGCCCGCCGTAGGCCCGGCGGGTCCAGGGAAGAGGTGACCGACCGTCCACGACAAGCGCCCGCGTACTGACTGGAGGAGGTGTGACGCCGGATGTGGCGAACCCTGTCTGACGATGCTCGCCAGGCCATTCGCGACCTGTGCGACAAGCACGGAGCGGGCCTCTACGACTACTGCCGCACCGAACTCGCCGCGGGCGACGCCGAGCAGGCGGTCGCCGGCGCGGCCCTGACGGCACACCTGTACGCGGACCGAGTCGCCGACCCCGCCCTGCGGCGCCCCTGGTTGTACGCGGTGGCCCGCGCGCACCGCGCGGTCGTCGCCAAGCCCGCGAGCATCGGCTCCTGGTCGCGTCCAGGCCGGATGTCGGAGCTGCTGCCCGAGGCGCTGCTGTCCCTGGACCGCCCGCAGCGGGAGCTGCTCGACCTGTCCGTACGCCACGGCCTGGCCGACCCCGAGTTGGCCGTGGTCTTCGAGCTGCCCGAGGCCGAGGTGCACGCCATCGTGGCGCGGGCCGCGGCGGGCCTGGAGGAGTGGTTCGCCGCGATCATCGCCGCCCGCTCCCCCGACGGGTGCACCGACCTGACGGCACGGGTCGCGGAGTGGGTCTCGGCGCCCGGCCGGCGGGCCAGGGCCAGGATCGGCCGGCACATCCAGTCCTGCGCGACCTGCCGGGCCGCGCCGAGGACCATGACGGCGGGCGCGCTGCTGCGCCGCCTGCCGATCGCGGCACTGCCCGGCACAATTCCCAACCGGCTGGCGTTGGCGCAGCCGCTGCCCGGAGAGGGACCTCTCTGGCGGGCGGACGGCTTTCCCGTGCAGGCGCGCACACTGGTGGAGACCGGTCCCGCGACCGGCCCATTCACCGGCGTTGCGCCGGACGCCGACACCATGCCGTCCGTCCCGGTCGCCGGCCCCACGACGGCGACCCCGGGAAAGCCCTGGTCGGCGGCGGGCGCGGCTGCCGCCGACCAGGAGCCTTCCGTCCCGCCCGCGGTACGCGGTCGGCACCCGGACCAGGAGCCTTCCAGCTCACCCGCGGTACGCGGACGGCGCCCGGACCAGGAGCCTTCCAGCTCACCTGCGGTGCGGGGGCGGCACCCGTTCACGCCGCCGAGTCGTACGCGGGCCTTCCGCGGCGGGGCGTACGGCGACAAGCTCGTCTACAGCACCGCCGTCAAGGGCACCAGCAACGGCGTCCACAGCAACGGTGCGATCATCCGCTACGGCGGGATCACGTGGGACAGCCTCGACCAGCGGCAGGGCCCAGACAATGGCACAGGCCAGGGCCCAGACATGGGCCCAGGCGGGGCCCAGTGGCAGGAGTTCTGGCGGGACAGGCCCGACGAGGACGATCCCGAGGCGGGCGCGCCGATCAGGACGGTGGCCAGGCTCGGGCTGATCCTCGGCGTCGGACTGCTGGTGGCGGGACTGGTCTGGGCCGTGATGAACGCCCAGCAACAGCAGCCGGCCACGATCACCAAGGCCGCCGCGCAGACGGACGTGCAGCCGGAGGAGCCCTCGGGCTGGGTGGCGGCGGTCGCCCCGGCGGCCGAGTTCGGCCTGACGAGCGTGCCGAGGAAGATGGACCTGCCCAGGCCGCCGCCTCCGGTGGCGAAGCTGTCGCCGTCGTCGTTGTGGCTTGGGGCGGGGCGCACCGGGTCGTTCTCGTTGTCGTGCACGGGCCGCTGCGAGATCGTCTCGGCCACCGGCACGGACGGCATCGCCGTGTCGGGCACGTCGTTCCGGGTGCGGGAGGCTCGCTCGGTGCCGGGCTGCTCGGCGCGGCCGGTCGTGCGGCGGGGCGAGATCACCGTCCGCTGGGCGGGCGGCACCACCGGCGACGGCACCCGCACGGGCGGCACCACGGCCGGGAAGGGCACCCTGACCCTGGACGTGGCCTGGACCGTCGCCAGGGACAGGGGCGTGCTGCTGCTCGACTCGCGCAACGGCGTCTACTGGCGCGACTGCGAGTGAGCGGCCCCGGGCTCCACCGAGCCCGAGGCCGTGATCAGATCAGAAGAACTGGAACTCGGTCTCGGGCTGCGGCAGCTCGACCCGGTCCGGTCCGTGGAACTTGACCTTGTCCTTCGGTACGTCGGTCAGCGGCGTGCCGAGCACGAACGGCACGACGACGCTGCTCTTGGTCAGGTCGACGGTCACGTCGGCGCCGGTGCCCGACTCGTCGGTGTAGGTCGAGTCGGTGCCGGCGATGACGAGCCCGATCCTGTGGCCCTTCTTGAACGTGTAGTCCTGCGGCAGCGTCAGCCACTTGACCTTGCCGTACTTGCCCGCGGGCAGGGGTGCGGACTGGCTGAGCGAGTCGCGGTTCTGCACGTCGATCCAGCCGCGGGCGACGATCTCCAGCGGGCGGGTGGCCACGTTCGTGACGACCTTGCGGTAGCAGGCGTCGTCGGCGGCCGTGCTCTCGCCGTGGCAGTCCTCCTCGGCGAGCGTGGTGATGCCCTGGCCGCGGCGCCAGTCGACGCGGGTGGCCTCGCCGAAGTCGACGAGCAGGGCGGTCAGGTTGGCGGTGGGCTTGTCCAGCTTGACCCGCAGGTCCGCGGTGGGCGTGCCGGACAGGCGCAGGTCGAGCGGGAGCGCGCCCGTGGTGAACGCCACCCGTCCCGGGTTCGCCGTTCCGACGTCGGCCGTCATCTCGTTCTCGCTCATGGCGGTGTCGGTGAAGGAGGCGGTGCTGTTCCTGGCGGCCGGCAGGAGCCCGAGCGAGCCGTCGGGCGCGGGGCGCAGCGACGCCTTCGCCGCGAACGGCGCCGGCCAGTCGCGCTGGGTGATCCACTGCGCCGGGCCGATCTCGACGTCGGCGCGCGGCTCCCGCGTGATGCCGTTGCGCACGCCGTGCAGCCAGTAGTCGAACCAGCGGTGGAGCGTGTCCACCCAGAGCGCTCTGCGGCCCTCGAAGTCGAACGGGTCCACGTGCTGGGTCTGGCCGACCCAGATCTTGCGCGGCACGTTCCTGTCGGCCAGGGCCTTCCACCAGGCGGAGAAGTTGTCGGGCTTGACGTTGAGGTCGTTGACCGTGTGGACGACGAAGACGCTGGCCCGGACCTTGGAGGCGTCGCCCAGCAGGCCGTCGATGTAGTCGCGTTCCTGCCAGAACGCGTTGTAGTCGCCGGTGTCGTCGCCGTCCTCGGCGTCCATCTTGTCGCGCACCTGCTGGCACTTGGCGTCCGGGTCGGTGTCGACGCCGTTCGCCAGCCAGGAGGCGTAGTCGTAGTTGTAGACGACGCCGTTCGAGCGCTGGTATTTGTACCAGGAGCTGATCGCCGAGATCGGGACGATCGTCTCCAGGCCCTTCACGCCGGTCGCCGCGACGGCGTTGGCGAGGGTGCCGTCGTACGACTTGCCGATCATGGCGGACTTGCCCGTCGTCCAGTCGGCCACGGCCGGGGTGCCGTCGGCCCTGGTGGCCTTGGCGCGGCCGTTCAGCCAGTCGATGACGGCCTTGCCGCCCAGCACGTCGGCCGGGCCGCCGATGTCGGGGCAGCCGTCTGATCTGGTGGTACCGAGCATGTCGACGTTCAGCACGGCGTAGCCACGCGGGACGAAGTAGTTGTCATAGAACAGCGGGAATTTCACGACATTTCCGGCGGCGTCATAGACCTTCCGCTCGGACTCGTTGCCGCGGCCCGAGTTGTCGTAGTACGGGCTCTCGTCGATGACCACCGGCACCTTGAGCCCGGGGCCGGACTCCTTGGGCCTGATGATGTCCACGCGTACCTTGTCAAGGTTGCCGTCCAGGTCGCTGTCGACGGTCGACTCGACGTACACGTGCTCGCGGATGGCGTCCGCGTAGGAGAAGACCGGCTGCGTACGGCCGTTCTCGACGGTGATCGTGGGTTCGGCGGCCGCCTGGGCCGGGGTCGCGATCGCGAGGGTGAGTGCGACGGCGATGAGGGCCGGGCGTAATTGTGACACGCGTGACCTCCGTGAAAATTGACCAAATCCCCCGCAATCTCTCATCCGGGCCGGAAACTGGCAAGATCCCAGCGCGTCGTCGCTCACCCGGCTCGCAGGGCGTCGGCGGTGACGGTGCTGTCCAGGTGGGCGACCGGGCCCTGGTAGAGGATCTGGCCGCCGTGCCTGCCCGGCCCGGGGCCGAGGTCGATGACCCAGTCGGCGTGCCGGATGACGTCGAGGTTGTGTTCGATGACGACGACGGTGTGGCCTTGGTCGACGAGCTGGTCGAGGATCCTGAGCAGGGTGGCGATGTCGCGCAGGTGCAGACCTGTGGTGGGCTCGTCGAGGACGTAGAGAGTCGGCTCGGCGGTGTCGCGCAGCTCCTTGGCGATCTTGACTCGCTGGCATTCACCGCCGGACAGCGTCGTCAACGGCTGGCCGAGGCGGAGATAGCCGAGTCCGACCTGGTCGAGGTGCCGTAGCGCCGTGCGGATCGTACGGTCGGGCAGCAGCCGGATGGCGTCGCTGATCGTCAGGTCGCCGACGTCGGCGATCGACAGGCCGTTGACCCGGTGGCGGAGCACCTCGGCGGCGAACCGCCGGCCCTGGCAGGTCTCGCAGACGGTCTCCTGGCCGTCCATGAAGGCGAGGTCGGTGTAGATGACGCCCAAACCCTTGCAGTCGGGGCAGGCGCCGTCGGAATTGGCGCTGAAGAAACCGGCGGGCATGCCGCTGTGCTTGGCGAAGAGCCTGCGGATCGGCGCCGCGATGGCGCTGTAGGTGATGGGGGTGGAGCGGCGGTTGGTGCTGACCGGCCGCTGGTCGATCACGACCGCGCCCCGCTGGGTGACCAGTTCGCTCGCGAGGCTGGACTTGCCCGACCCCGCCACGCCGGTGAGGACGGTGAGGACTTCTGCGGGGATGTCGACGGTCAGGTTCCTGAGGTTGTTGCGGGTGGCGTCGACCACCGTGATCGCACCGGTGGCCGCCCGAGGTTCCGTGGTGATCGGGGGCTGCGTGGCGAGGGCGGTGGAGGTCGCCGTTCGCGCTGTCCTGAGTTCGTCGAAGGTGCCTTGGAAGACCAGTTCGCCGCCGTCCGCGCCGGCGTCGGGCCCGATCTCGACGATGTGGTCGGCGATGGCCATGACCGCGGGGTCGTGCTCGACGACGAGGATGGTGTTGCCCTGGTCGCGGAGCTGCCGCAGCAGGGTGATCATCGACTTGATGTCGTGCGGGTGGAGGCCGACGGTGGGTTCGTCGAAGACGTAGAGCATCTCGATGAGGCTGCTGCCGAGGTGCTTGACGGTCTTGATCCGCTGCGACTCCCCGCCGGACAGGCTGGTGGTGGCGCGGCCGAGGTGGAGATAACCGAGGCCGATCGTGACCATGGCCGCGAGCCGGTCTCTGAGTGCTGCCGTGACAGGCGCGACAGCCGGGTCGCTCACCCGCCCGACGAGGCCGGCGAGCTCGGTGATCTCCATGCGGGCCATTTCGCCGATGGTGTGCCCGAGCACGGTGGCGCTTCTGCTCGCCTCGTTGAGCCGGTCGCCGCGGCAGTCATGGCAGGTCTCGGAGCGGGTGAACCTGGCGATCGTCTCCTGCTTGCGATCGGAGAGGTCGTCGGAGGTGTGCAGGTAGATCCGTTCGAAGCGCCGCACGATGCCCTCGTAGTCCGCGGGGGGCCTGGTGCTCAGGCGTGCGGCGTGTTCACCGCCGTGGAGCAGGGCCGCGCGTTCCTCCTCGGTCCAGTCCCTGAGCGGGGTGTCCGCGTCGAAGCTGCCGATGCCGGCGTACAGGGAGTACCAGTAGCCGCCGTTGCCGAACCCGGGAAGCACGATCGCCCCCTCGGCGAGCGACTTGTCCAGGTCGAGAAACCGGTCGACGGCGCTCACCACGACCTCGCCCAGCCCGGAGCAGGCCGGGCACATGCCGGCCGGGTCGTTGAACGAGAAGTGGTTCGACTCGCCCACATGCGGCGAGCCGATGCGAGAGAACAGCAGCCGCAGATAGGCCCAGGTGTCGGTGATGGTGCCGACGGTGGATCGGGCGTTCCCGCCGATTCTGCGCTGATCGATCACCACCACCGGCGACAGTCCCGTGATCTCGTCTGCCTCAGGGCGATGCCACTTCGGCAGTCGGTTACGGGTGAAGGGCGGAAATGTCTCGTTCAGTTGGTGCCCGGCCTCCGCCGCGATCGTGTCGAACACGAGTGAGGACTTCCCCGACCCCGACACGCCCGCGAACACGACCAACCGGCCGCGAGGAATGTCCACGTCGACGGACTTCAGGTTGTTGGTACGGGCACCCCGGATGCGGATCGTTCGCGTCTGCATGCCGGTGAGGCTATGAAGAGATGTGGCCGGAAAGTGACCGCGACTTCGGTCAGACTGGATGCATGGCGGACGTCACCCAACGCATCCTCGCCCTGCTCACCACCCTTCAGTCCGGGCGGGCGTTCAGCGGCGACGAGCTCGCCACGCGGCTCGACGTCAGTCCCCGGACCCTGCGCCGCGACATCGACCGCCTCCGCGGCTACGGCTACCCCGTCCAGACCCAGCCGGGCCCAGGCGGCCACTACCGGCTCACCGCGGGCAACGCCATGCCACCGCTGGTGCTCGACGACGACGAGGCGATCGCGACCCTCCTCGGGCTGGCCGCCCTCGCCGCCATCGGCAGCGCCACCGAGGGCAGCGTGGACGAGGCCGCCACCCGCGCGTACGGCAAGGTCGACCAATACCTGCCGAAGCGCCTCAGGCACCGCGCCGCCCACCTCCGCGCGAGCCTGGAAACCAGCACGTCACCCGCCCCGAGCACCAGCGCCGGCGACCTGTCCGCCCTGGCCGGCGCCATCGAGCGCCGCCTGATCGTCACCTTCGACTACAGCGGCAGGGACGGCCGGGCCTCCTCCCGCCGCGTCGAGCCCCACCGCCAGATCCACCATCTCCAGCGGTGGTACCTCCTCGCCTGGGACACCGGCAAGGACGACTGGCGCCTCTTCCGTATCGACCGGATCGCCGATCTCCAGCCGTCGACCAGCACCTACACGCCCAGGCCGTTGCCCGCGGACACCGCCGTGGACTATCTCCGGCAAGGGATCAACAAGAACCGCGACCGCGTCGTACTCACCGTGGACGCGCCCCTCCCCGCGGTCGCCGACGCACTCAACTACCAGGACGCCGAACTCATGGCACTGGACGAGCGCCGGACCAAGGTCGTCCTGATGCTCGACACCTGGGAATGGCTGCTCCTGAGCCTCGCCTTCATGAACGCCGACTTCACCATCCACGAACCAGCCGGCTTCCGGGCCGCCTGCCGGGCCTTCGGCGCCCGCCTCCTCGACTGCGAGTGATCGACGCACCGGTGCCCACGGCCGGGAGGGCGTAGCCGCAGCGTCTAGGCTGGAGATCCGTCAGCCGATTGGGAGAAGGCGCATGCGAAACGTCGCTCGGACCTCGCTCGTGGACGCCGCCATCGACGAGCTGCGCCAGGAGATCGCCCGCGGGGTCTGGCCGGTCGGCACCAAGATCCCGTCGGAGAGCCAGCTCGCGCAGAGCCTGGGCATGAGCCGCCTGTCCGTACGCGAGGCGGTCCGCGTGCTCGCCCACGCCGGCCTGTTGCAGACCAGGCAGGGCGACGGCACGTACGTCACCGCCACCGACGAGTCCAAGGTCGCGCTGCGCCGCCGCCTCGACACGGCCGCCGCGATGGACATCATCGACGTACGCCGTGGGCTCGACCTCGTGGCCGCCCGGCTGGCGGCGGGCAGGCGTACCGACGAGGACCTGACCGCGATGCGCCAGACCCTGGCCCGGAGGGACGCGGCCGGGCGGGCCGGCGACCTCGACGGGTTCGCGGACGCGGACGTGGACTTCCACGTGCTCGTGGCGGACGCCGCGCACAACGCGCTGCTCGCGGACCTCTACCGGAGCATGAGCGACGCGCTGCGCGACAGCGTCAGGGACCAGGAGCAGGCGGCGCTGGATCCGGACGCCTCCCACGAGGACCTGCTGCGGGCGATCGAGGCCGGCGACCCCGCCCGGGCGATCGCCGTCTCGGTCGGCATCCTCGACCAGCAGGAACGCCACCTGTGACGCTCCCGTGACCCCACCCCCCGGACGGCGTGGGTGGCTTTCGTTACGACAGGGCCGCGGGTTTCCTGATTCCCAGACAAAGTGGGATTCGTGGGGCAAGGTCGGGAGCGCCCCCGACTTTCGCGAGGTTCGTTTCATGGACTGGCCGAACTGTCCCGACTGCGGCGCCGCCCTTTCCGCCGTGGTCGACGCCTGCCCCGAGTGTCGTCTGCTCCTTCACGGCCCCGCCGCCGACGCCTACCTCGCCGTCGCGGTCACCCTCGCACGGGTGGAGGAGCACCGTGCCGAGCTGGTGCGGCGTCGTGACGAAGCCCTCGCCGGCATGCGCAGGGCCGGCACGGCACTCACCACCGCGCCTGCCACGGACGCCACGCGTGCCAGGGACGCCGTGTCGGTGGGAGGCTCCGTGACGGACTCCGTGGGCGGCCTCGTGGCCGAGGCCGGCGGCACGCGGCCGGTGGCGGACACCGGCCCGGTCGAGAGCGACGGGCCGATCGCCAGGGTCCGGCGCGGGCGGAGGACTGGGCGGGATTTGTCGCATCGGGCGGTGCAGAATCTGTTGCTGCTGCTCGGCGGGCTGCTGCTGTCGATCGCGGCGGTGGTGTTCACGCTGGTGAGCTGGCAGGTGCCGACGTTGCGGGCGCTCATCCTGAGCGTGTTCACGCTGGGGGTGCTGGCCGCGCCCTGGCTGCTCGTACGCCGGCGGCTGGTCGCGACGGCCGAGACCGTGGCGCTGATCGGGCTCGTCCTGATCCCGCTGGACGGCGTCGCGATCGCGCAGATCTTCGACAGCGCCGGCCCGAGCACCGATCCCGAGCTGAATCCGATGTGGGGATGGTCGCTGAGCGCCGCCGCGCTGGCCGTGGCGTGGGCGGCGTACTCGTGGGCGGCTCCGCTGCGCCTCCCCGCGGCGGTCGCGATCGTGCTGGCCCAGGCACCCCTGCCGCTGGCCGGGCTGGCCCTGTTGGGCGGATCCCCGTCCGGCTTCTCCTGGATGGCCGCGGGCCTACTCGCCACGGCCGCCTTCGACCTGGCCCTGTGGCAGGCTGCCCGCCGGGCGAGGGCCGCGATCGAATACGTGACCACGGCCGTGGCCGGCGCGCTCGCCTGGGTGCTGGGCACGAGCCTGACCGCCTTGCTGGCGGTCTCGGAGGCCGACGCCGACCACCTCGGCTCCGTCCCGCTGGTGTCGCCGTTCGTCGTGGCCGGGCTCCTGGCCGCCGCCTCCGTGATCGCGATGTGGTGGGCGGGCTCGACGCGGGCGCCGGCGGCGCGCCTGCTGATCGCCGCCTGCTCGGGCCTGGCCGCCATCGGAGCCGTCTGCGCCGTGCCCGCGTCGGTCGTGCCCGTCTCCTGGCAGGCCGCCGTCTTCGCGGTCACCGCGTGCCTGCTCCTCGCCGCCACGCTCAAGCTCCCGGTACGACTCCGCGACGGCCTGCGTACCGGCGGCGTACTCACGCTGGCCGCGGCGGCGAGTTGGAAGGCGCCCGGTGTGGCCGAGGTCGCGTTCGCCCCGTTGTCCTGGCTCGCGGACATCTGGCGGGACGTCACCGGTCCCGCCTCCGGCCTGCTGAGCCCGGCCGTCGTCCCGTGGGGCGACACGGCGGCCACTCCGGTGGTGATGTCGGCCGTGGCGGCAGGCCTGGCGCTGGTGCCACGCGGCGCCCCGGGTGAGCTGTGGACGGGCCCGCTCCGGCGTACGCTCTGCCTGGTCTTCGCCTCGCTGGCGGTGCTCACGACGCCGGTGGCGACGGGCATGCCGTACGAGGTGGCGCTGGCCGTGCTCGTCGCCCTCGCCTGCGCGCTCCTCCTGGGCCGGCCCAGAACCGCGCCCCACCCCGGGACCGCGCCGCGCCCCGATACCGTCCCTAGCCCTTCCGAGAACGCCCCCAGCTCTCCCGAGAACGCACGTCCGCTCAGGGCGGATCTCCTTACCCGGGTGGGGC
>NZ_JADOGI010000450.1 GCF_015645445.1 Nonomuraea cypriaca
CTCGATGACGGGTTCTTCGCGCTGGGAGGGAACTCCCTCGGGGCCGTCCGGGTCGCCGCCAGGCTGGCGGGCCGGGACCTGCCCGCGACCGCCGGTCAGATCTTCTCCGCCCCGACGGTCGCCGAGCTTGCCGCCCTGCTCCAAAGCGCGGGCGAACGCAGCGAACCGGGCATCGCCCGCGTGCCCAGGACCCCGCGCAGCCGTACCACCACGTGAGGAGTACGCCCATGGACCTCAGCGTGATGTTCTTCGGCGCGGACGACGCGAGCACCGTCGGCCATGCCACGAAATATGAGGACATCCTGGCGATCACCCGGGCCGCCGACCGGCTCGGCTTCACCGCGGTCTGGACCCCGGAGCGGCACTTCCAGCAGGTCGGGCAGGTCTTCCCGAACCCGGCGCTGCTCAGCGCCGCCCTGGCCGTGGCCACGGAACGCATCCACGTACGGGCAGGCAGCCTCGTGCTCCCGCTGCACCACCCACTGCGCGTCGCCGAGGACTGGGCCGTCGTGGACAACCTCTCGCGCGGCCGGGCCGGCGTCTCGGTGGCCACCGGCTGGCACTCCAAGGACTTCGTGCTGGCCCCTGACGGCTTCGCCGACCGGCGGGAGCGGGCCGCGCGGGACATCGGGCTGCTGCGCCGCCTGTGGGCGGGTGAGGCGGTCGAGTTCACCGACGGGACCGGGGAACGGGTGGCGGTGACGCCGCAGCCGCGGCCGTACTCCGCCGCCTTGCCGCTGTGGACCACGACCTCGGGCAGCCCGGCGACGTGGGAGGCGGCCGGGCGGCTGCGTACGAACATCCTGGGCGCCACCATCGGGCAGACCCGCGAGGAGCTGGCCGGGAAGATCCGCCTCTACCGCGAGGCGTACGAGGCGGCCCCCGAGCAGCCGGGCGCCCCGGCCAGGGGCACGGTGACGCTCATGGCCCACACGTACGCGGGCGTCTCGGACGAGCAGGCAAGGCGGCTGGCGGGCGGGCCGCTGAAGGCGTACCTGAAGTCTTACGTGGCGCAGACCGCTGCCAACAATGCTGCCAACAAGGGGGCGGACGGACGGACGGACGAACTCACGGACGGGCAGCTCGACACGCTCGCCGAGTTCGCCTTCCAGCGCTACCTCACCTGGGGCAGCCTGCTCGGCTCGGCGCAGACGTGCCGCAAGAGCCTGGCGGACCTGGCCGACCTGGGGTGTGACGAGGTGGCCTGCTTCGTGGACTTCGGACTCGGCGTGGACGAGGTGCTGGCCGGCCTGCACAGGCTCGCCGAGCTACGGGAGAACATATGAACGAGCCAGGCGACCGAACCTCGGCGAGCACCACGACGAACCAGCCGAGCGCGCGAACACCGGCGAACCAGCCGAGCGCGCGAACCTCGGTGAACCCGTCGGGCGAGCGAACGCCGGTGAGCCAGCCAGGCAGCCGAACCTCGGCGAACACCGCGGAGAGTCGGCTAAGTGGGCGGGCTTCGGTGAGCGCCGCGGAGCGGTTCGCCGCGCTGGGCGGCGAGCGGCGGGTGGAGCTGCTGCGCCGCCTGGTCCAGGCGGGACGGCTGGAGGCGATCCCGGACGTCGTGCCGCCGCGCGATCCCGCCCGCCCCGTGCGGCTCAGCCCGGCGCAGGAGGACTTATGGGTGTACGAGTCGCTTTATCCCGACACGGCCGCGCTCAACCTGTGCTGCTCGTACCATTTCGACACCCCGGTCGACCCGGCCGACCTGGAGGCCGCGCTGACCATCGTGCAGGATCACCACGACATCCTGCGCGCCAGGATCACCGGCGAGGTCGGTGACCTGCGGATGGAGTTCCCACCCGTGGGGCCGTTCCGGCTGGAGCGCCTGGACCTGCGCGGCACCGGCGTGACCCGGCGCGCGGCCATGAACGCCTTCAGCCGCCGTACCTTCGACCTCGACGGCGGGCGGCTGATCCGGGGGCGGCTCATCACGGTGGACGACACGCGTTCCACGCTGGTGCTGGCGCTGCACCACATCGTGACCGACTGGTGGTCGTTCGACGTCCTGCACGGCGAGTTCACCGAGGCATACCGCGCCGTACGCGACCGCGTCCCGCCCGAGCGGCGCCGCCCGGCGATCCAGTACGCCGACTTCGCCTGCCACCAGCGCGAACTGGAGGCGGCCGGGGTGTTCGACGCGCAACTGGCCTGGTGGCGTGAGTACCTGGCGGACCCGCCGCGCCCCCTCACCGTCGGCTCGGCCACCCCCGGCGGCGACTTCGGCATCGAGCAGATCGCGTTCCACGTGGACGCCGCGACGGAAGCCGCCGTACGCGCGCTGGCCAGGGAACGCGGAGCCACCGTGTACGGGGTGCTGATGACGGCGTTCGCGGTGTTCGCGCACCGGCTGACCGGCGAGCCCGACCTCATCACCGGCACCCCCACCGCGAACCGGTCCGCCAAGGGCCTGGACCGCGTCATCGGGTACGTCATGAACTCCATCCCGATCCGCTGGCGCTTCGACGCCGGCACGACGTTCGCGGGCCTGCTGGCGCGCTTCACCGCCGACTTCCCGCGGGTCCTCGCGCACGCCGACGTCCCCGTGGGCCGGATCGTGCAGTCGCTGGACCCGGAGCGGGTGGCGGGCCGCTCGCCGCTGTTCCAGTGGGTGTTCATGCACCTGCCACGGCAGGAGAGCGTGGCGCGGCTGCGGGAGATCGCCGAGCCCGAGCGGGTGCACACGGGCGGGGAGCACGACCTGATCGGGATCGTGCGGGACGCGGACGACGGCTTCGAGGCGAGCCTGGAGGTCCGTACCGATCTGTACGCGCCTGAGGTGGTGCGTGCCTGGGCGGAGGCGTTCACAACGCTGCTCGGCTCCTTGGTGGCCGAACCGGACGCATCGGTGGAACTGGCGGCACTGATCCCCCCGAACACATGGCACCAGACGACCACCCCACCG
>NZ_JADOGI010000451.1 GCF_015645445.1 Nonomuraea cypriaca
CGTGGGCACTGGTCAAGGCCACGCAGACGCCCCTTCCGACCATGCGGCCGACACTCCGGGACATGTAGGTGCTGGTCAAGGGCAGGGGGGTGTGCTGGTGGTGGGGGAGGGGCGCGTCTACGTTCTGGGCGTGCGGCATCACGGGCCCGGGTCGGCGCGGGCCGTACGGGCCGAGTTGGAGCGGCTCGAACCCGACGCGATCCTCATCGAGGGCCCGCCGGAGGCCGACCCGCTCATCTCGCTCGCCCCGGACCAGGAGCCGCCTGTCGCGCTGCTCGCGCACGTCCCGGGCGTGCCGGCCAGCGCCGCCTTCTGGCCGTTCGCCGCCTTCTCACCGGAATGGCAGGCCATCCTGTACGGCACGTCCGCAGGCATCCCCGTACGCTTCTGCGACCTGCCGGCGGCCCATTCACTGGCCGACCAGACCGACGACGAGGTCCCCGACATGCGGGCCGACCCCATCGCCTCCCTCGCCGCAGCCGCCGGCTACGACGACCCGGAACGCTGGTGGGAAGACGTCGTCGAACACCGCGGCGACACCCTGCCGCTGTCCGGTCGGGCGGTCGGTCCGGTGTCCGGCTCGTCAGGTCCAGCCCCAGTTCCCTCGTCCGGCTCGTTGCCCGGTTCCGTGCCGGGGTCGGCGCCGTGGTTCGAGGTGATCGCTGAGGCCATGGGCGCCGTACGGGAGGGGTACGAGCCGGATGGGCGGGAGGCCCGGCGTGAGGCGTACATGCGGAAGACCCTGCGTGCGGCGATCAAGCAAGGGCACCGGAGGATCGCGGTGGTGTGCGGGGCCTGGCATGTTCCCGCGCTGGCCGGGCCGCTGCCGTCCGCGGCGGCGGACAACGCGCTGCTGCGCGGGCTGCCGAAGGTGAAGGCCGAGCTGACCTGGGTGCCGTGGACGTACGGGCGGCTGGCCTCGTGGAGCGGCTACGGCGCGGGGATCACCTCACCGGGCTGGTACCACCACCTGTTCGGCGCGCCGGACCGGCCCGTGGAGCGCTGGCTGGCCGAGGCGGCGGCGGTGCTGCGCGACGAGGGGCTGCCCGTGTCGTCCGCGCACGTCATCGAGTCCGTACGCCTCGCGAACAGCCTCGCCGTCCTGCGCGGTCGCCCGCTGGCCGGGCTGAGTGAGGTGACCGAGGCGGCCAGGGCCGTGCTGTGCGAGGGTGACGACCTGGCCGTGGAGCTGATCCAGCGGCGCATGGTCGTCGGCGACCGGCTCGGCCACGTCTCGGACGGCACTCCCATGGTGCCGCTCCAACGGGACCTGCGTGACCAGCAGCGGCGGTTGAAACTCAAGCCGGAGGCGCTCGACCGCGAGATCGACCTCGACCTGCGTAAACCGCTCGACCTCGACCGCAGCCACCTGCTGCACCGGCTGCGGCTGCTCGGCGTCGCCTGGGGCACACCGGGACAGGCGCGGGGCAAGGGGACGTTCAGGGAGACGTGGACGCTGCAGTGGCGGCCCGAGCACGACCTCGCCCTGATCGAGCACGCCGCCCTGGGCACCACCGTGGCCGGCGCCTCCGCGCGGCGGGCCGGCGACCTCGCGGGGGCGCAGTCGGCGGCGCTGGCGGACCTGACGTCGCTGGTCGAGCAGTGCCTGCTGGCCGACCTGCCGGAGGCGCTGCCCGAGGTGCTGGCGGCGCTGTCGGCCAAGGCGGCGCTGGACACCGACGTCACGCACCTGATGGCGGCCCTGCCCGCGATGGTCCGCGCCCACCGCTACGGCGACGTCCGCGGCACCTCGGCCGAGGGGCTGGCGGTGATCGTGGACTCGATGCTGGACCGGGTCTGCGTGGGGCTGCCGGTGGCGGTGACCGGCCTGGACGACGACGCGGCGGCGGAACTGCTCAAACACGTGGACGCCGTCCACACAGCCGTCGCCCTCCTCACCGACCCCGCCGCACCCGACTCCGCCGCACCCTCCGATGGTCGCGCGGCGCAGGGCGCAGAGGCCGGTGCCGCGACGAGCGGGGACACCGTGGTTGGCGGCGGCGTAACCGGTGGGGACACCACGGCCGGTGGTGGCGAGACTGGCGCGGGCACTGTGGTCGGCGGCGGCGACACCATGGTCGGCGGTGGTGGAACTGGCGAGGGCGCCGTGGCCGGTGGTGGTGAGACTGGTGGGGACAGCACCGCCGGTGGTGGCGTGGTTGACGGTGGTGGTGGGTCGTCGCGGAGTCGGTGGTTGGTCACGTTGCGGGGGATCAGCGATCGGCAGGACCTGCACGGGCTCATCGAAGGCCGGCTGACCAGGATCCTGCTGGACTCGGGTGAGCTCGAGGACGTCGGTGACCGCATGTCCAGGGCCATGTCCCGCGGGCAGACCCCGGCCAGGGCGGCGTCCTGGGTCGAGGGGTTCCTGGCCGGGGGCGGGTTGCTGCTGGTGCACGACCCGCGGCTGCTGAGCCTGGTGGACGGCTGGCTCACCGGGTTGTCCGGTGACCAGTTCACGGACGTGTTGCCGCTGCTGCGCCGTACGTTCGGGAGCTTCGCCGTACCGGAGCGGCGGGCGATCGGTGAGCGCGTCCGCTCAGCCGGGCGCGGGGCCGCGGAGGAGGAGCAGGACGTGGACGAGCGCCGCGCGGCGGCGGCCGCCGCCACCGTACTGGCGATCATCGGCAAGGCGGCCGGATGAGCGCGGTCCACGTCCAAGGGCGGCCGGGTGAGCGCGGCCACGTCCAAGAGCGGCCGAGTGAGCGCGGCCACGTCCAAGAGCGGCCGAGTGAGCGCGGTCGCGGCGAAGGCCGGCCGGAACGGGACGGAGACAGCGGAGGGCGGGGATGAGGGCGGCAACGGGCGACAGTAACCGGATGAGGGCGGTCATGGCCGGCGGCGGGCGGATGTGGGT
>NZ_JADOGI010000452.1 GCF_015645445.1 Nonomuraea cypriaca
GGGGCCGTTGTGCAGGAAGACGGCGGGCACGCCGGCCGCCCGGGCGTGCCCGCTGACGTCGTCGCCCGCGTCGGCGGAGGCGATCACCAGCCCGTCGACCTGGGCGGCGAGGAAGCGTTCGACCAGATGCCGCTGGCGCTCGGCGGAGTAGCCCGCGTTGCCGATGAGCATGAGCCGGCCGTGTCCCGCGAGCGCCTGCTCGACGTGCCTGGCCAGCGCCCCGAAGTACGGGTTGAGCGCGTCCGCCAGGACCAGGCCCACCACGCCGGTGGTGCGTGAGCGCAGCGCGCGGGCGATGCGGTTGGGGCGGTAGCCGAGGTCGGCCGCCGCGGCCAGCACCCGCTCGCGGGTCGCGGCGGCCACCGGGCGAGGGCCGTTGTTCATGACGTAGCTCACCACCGCCGTCGAGGTGCCGGCTCTGCGGGCCACGTCGGCCAGGGTGATCCTGCCTGCGGGAGTGCTCATGATGGTTTACATTCTCGCATCTAATCGATTAGATAGTGCATCCGTCCATCTAATCGATTAGACGAGGTGCGTGTGCCGAGACTTCCCCTGCTCATCGATACCGACACCGGCTCCGACGACGCGGTGGCGTTGCTGCTGGCGGCAGGAAGCGGCGCGGGCGACGTCCGCGCCGTGACCACCGTGGCGGGCAACGTGCCCCTCGCCACGGCCACCCGCAACGCGCTGATCACACTCCAGTTGGCCGGGCACGCCGACGTCCCCGTCCACCCCGGCTGCGAACGTCCGCTGACCCGCCCGCCGTCCACCGCCCAGCACGTGCACGGCCTCGACGGGATGGGCGACGCCGGCCTGCCCGGCCCCGCGCGGGGCCCCGCGGACGGCCACGCGGTGGACGTCCTGCTGTCCCTCCCCAGCCACCACCCCGGCGAGCTGACGCTCGTCACCCTGGGCCCGCTCACCAACGTCGCCGCCGCGCTGCTCCGCGACCGCGAGCTGCTGACCCGCTTCCGCCACGTCTACTGCATGGCGGGCGCGGCGGACATGTACGGCAACATCTCCCCCACCGCGGAGTTCAACGTGTGGGCAGACCCCGAGGCCGCCCGCGTGGTGCTGCAGGCGGCCACGGCGGGCCAGGTGACCTGGATCGGCTGGGACGTTTCGCGCCGGGACGCCGTCATGACCCCCGACGACCAGCGCCGGCTTGAGGAGCTCGGCACGCCCCTGGCCGTCTTCGCCCATCGGATCAACCGGGCCGTCGCCGACTGGGCCCGCGACGTCACCGGGCTGGCCGGCTACGACCTCCCCGACCCCGTCGCCATGGCGGTGGCCCTGCGGCCCGAGCTGGTCCTCGAAAGCGAACGCGCCCACGTGGACGTGGCCCTCGGCGACGAGACCCGCGGGCAGCTCATCATCGACCACCGGCGCACGGCGCCCCCGCCCAACCTGACGCTGGTACACCGGGTCGACGAGCAGGGCTTCAAACGACTGCTCCTCGACTCCTGCGAGCACGCCCCCTCCGCCACCTCCACCCCGACAACGAAAGGACGCTCATGACCGCCACCTCCGCCCCCACGACGAAAGGACGCTCATGACCGCCGACCTCACCGGCCGCTACGACCTGCACTGCCACCTCGACGGATCCGTCCGCCCAGGCACGATCGCCGACCTGGCCCGCGAGCAGGGCGTCGTCGTCGACCGCCCGCTGGCGGAACTGGTCACCGCGCCCCCCGACTGCGGCAGCCTGACCCGCTACCTCACGTACATCGACCTGCCGCTCCAGGTCCTGCAGACCCCCGAGGCCCTGCGCCGGGCGGCGCGAGAGCTGGTCGAGGACTGGAGTGCCGACGGTGTCGTCCACGGTGAGGCGAGGTTCGCGCCGCAACTGCACGGACGGCAGGGCATGACGCTGGACGAGGTGGTGTCGGCGGTCGCCGCGGGCCTGGCGGACGGGCGGGCGGCGACGGGCGTACGCACCGGGCTGCTGCTGTGCTGCCTGCGCCACCAGACCCCGGACGAGAGCCTCGCCGTCGCCGAGACCGCGATACGGCGCCGCGACGTGGTCAGCGGGCTCGACCTGGCCGGCGACGAGCGGGTGTACCCCGGCGCGCCGCACCGGCCCGCGTTCGACCTCGCGCACCGGGCGGGGCTGCCGTGCACCGCCCACGCGGGCGAGGCCGCGGGAGCCGCGAGTGTGTGGGAGGCGATCGAGGTGCTCGGCGCCCGCCGCATCGGCCACGGCGTGCGGTGCGCCGAGGACGACGCGCTGCTCGCACGCCTCCGCCGTGACCGGATCACGCTGGAGATGTGCCCGATCAGCAACGTGCAGACCGGCGCGGTCCCCAGCCTGGCGGCCCATCCCGCCACCCGGCTGCTGACGGCCGGCCTCGCCGTCACCATCGGCACGGACGCGCGCACCACGTCCGCGACCACCTTGGAGCGGGAGTTCGCCGCCCTGCGCGAGACGGCCGGCTGGACCGCCGAGCAGGAGCGGCTGGTACGGGAGCACGCCGCCGCCGGCGCCTTCGGCCCGATCGCGGCCACCCGTCCGTGACGGGGTTTGCCCGGTGTGGCGCCAGGTGGCCGTCATGCCCACCGCCGGCCCGCGTCGTCAGCGTCGGCTCCCGGAGGCGGTCACGCGACCTTGGCGTCCGAGGCCTTCCAGGTGTTGCACGCCTTGGGCCCGCCCGCCTTGTATCCCTGCTCGAACCAGTAGCGTTCGTTGCCCTTCAGCCGGCCGCCGTACCGGATAACACGGTCAGGCCGAGTGCCGCGCCCGCCAGGATTCTGATGATCATTGAGGCATCTTAGGGTACGGCGGCCCGCCACCACCGTCGTGGGGGCGGCCCG
>NZ_JADOGI010000453.1 GCF_015645445.1 Nonomuraea cypriaca
TCGTTGCGGGCTGCGGATGTGTTGCGGGAGCTGGCTGTGCGGTTGCCGGGTGATGTCGTGCTCCTTGAGGAGGCGCCGTCCTCGCGGCCGGACCTGCATCGTCTCGTGCCGGCCAGGAGCCCGCTCGGTTTCCTGTCGGCGGCCATGGGCGGGCTCGGGTTCGCCGTGCCCGCCTCCGTCGGCCTGCGGATGGCGCTGCCCGACCGGCCCGTGATCGCGGTCGTGGGCGACGGGTCGGCGCTCTACGGCGTACACGCGCTCTGGAGCGCCGCGCACTACCGGGTGGGCGCGCTGTTCGTCGTGCTCGCCAACGGCCGGTACGCGGTCATGGACCGGCTGGCCGACCAGCAGGGCGGCAAGGCGCCGTGGCCGCCGTTCACCGAGGTGGACATGGGCGGTATGGCCAGGTCGCTCGGGTGCCCGGCCCGGCGGGTGGACTCGTACGAGGAGCTGACGGCGGCGCTGGACGAGGTGCTGCCCGGACTCGCCGCCCGTACGGAACCGCTGCTGCTCGACGTGGGCGTGACCGTGGATCCGGATTTCCAGCCATGAGGAGGCTCACATGACGTTCCTTGACCCCAAGATCTGGACCGGCTCGATCTTCGACGGCGGGTGGCGGGCCACACAGGCGGGCGACGCGCCGGTCATCGAGCCCGCGACCGGCGACGAGCTCGGCCGCGCGGGCACGGCGGGAGCAGGCGACGTGGCGGCGGCCGCCGTACGGGCGCGTAAGGAGCAGCGGGCCTGGGCGGCGACACCGTACGAGGAGCGGGCGGCGCTGCTGCGGCGGGCCGGTCGGCTGTTCGAGGAGCACGCGCAGGAGATCCAGGACTGGATCGTCCGCGAGTCCGGCGGCGTGCCTGGCAAGGCCGCGTTCGAGACGCACGTGGCGGCGCAGGAGTGCTACGAGGCGGCGGCGCTGGCCTCGCAGCCGCTCGGCGAGGTGCTGCCGACGGCACGCACGCGGCTCAGCTTCGCGCGGCGCGTCCCCGTCGGCGTGGTGGGGGTGATCGCGCCGTTCAACTTCCCGCTGATCCTCGGCATCCGGTCGGTCGCCCCGGCGCTCGCGCTGGGCAACGCGGTCGTGTTCAAGCCCGACCAGCGTACGGCCGTCTGCGGCGGGTTCTCGATCGCGCGCGTCTTCGAGGAGGCCGGGCTCCCTGACGGCCTCCTGCACGTGCTGCCCGGCGGCCCCGAGGCCGGCCAGACGCTGGTGACCGATCCGAACATCCCGGTGATCTCCTTCACCGGCTCCACCGCGGCCGGCCGCCGGGTCGGGGAGGCGGCCGCGCGCCTGCTCAAGCGCGTACACCTGGAGTTGGGCGGCAACTCGGCGCTCGTCGTGCTCGACGACGCCGACCTGGCGGCCGCCGCGTCGGCGGGCGCGTGGGCGTCGTTCTTCCACCAGGGGCAGATCTGCATGACCACGGGCCGGCACCTCGTGCACGAGGCGGTGGCGGAGGAGTACGTGGAACGCCTCGCCGCCAAGGCTGACGGCCTGCCGGTCGGCGACCCCGCCACCGGCCAGGTCGCGCTCGGGCCGCTCATCGACGCGAAACAGCGGGACCGGGTGCACCGCCTGGTCACCGATAGCGTGGCGGCCGGCGCGAGACTGGCCGCGGGCGGGACCTTCAACCGGCTGTTCTATCGGCCCACGGTGCTGGCCGGGGTGCCGGCGACCGCGCCTGCGTACGCGGAGGAGGTGTTCGGCCCGGTGGCGCCGGTGATGACGTTCTCGTCGCCGGAGCAGGCGGCCGCGCTGGCCGCGGACTCCGAGTACGGCCTCTCGCTGGGCATCCTCACCCGCGACGTGATGAAGGGCCTGGCCCTGGCCGACCTGGTGCCGACGGGCATCGTGCACATCAACGACCAGACGGTGGACGACGAGGCCGTGGCGCCGTTCGGCGGGATGGGCGCGTCGGGCACGGGCGCGCGGTTCGGCGGGACCGGCGCGAACGTCGACGCCTTCACCGAGACGCAATGGGTCACCATGCGAGGCGACATCGCCACGTACCCGTTCTGACCGCTTGACCGCCGGAGTGCTGTTCGGATTCGCCGGGGCTGGGTCATGGCGACCTGGGGTTTGTGCCGGGTATCGTCGCAAAATGGGGAAACGTCTCGAAGCCGAGCCTGAGTTTCGAGCCAGGCTCATGGTGGATGCCGGGCAGCGCGTCCGTACCGGTGCCGTGGAGTTCTTCGCTCGTAACCGTCCCTTGGTCGGCCATGCCAGGCGGGCCGCTGGCGAGGGTCCGGGGCTGTTGCGTTACTACTGGCGGGGCGCCGACCGGCGGCTTTACCGGGTGACGATCGAGGTGTCTCGCACCGAGCGCGGGCCCGTCACCGGGCTGGAGGCGCAGCGGTGTGAGCCGCCATGGGGGCTGACCCAGCGGGAGCACGAGGTGCTGACGTGCGTGGCGGTCGGCATGACCAATCCGGAGACGGCGGCTCGGGTGGGGTGCGGGGTCCGTACGGTCGCCACGCATGTGGAGAACGTACTGGCCAAGCTGAGGGCGCCGACCCGGGCGGCGGCCGCCGCGCTGGCGGTGGCCGAGGACGCGTTGCTGGCGCCGTTCACGGAGCGGGACGGGTTCGAGCTCACGACCGTCGGACGGGTGACCGGCGGCACGTCCAGGACCCCAGCCTCCGGCGACACGTCCAGCACCGCAGGCTCGCCTGGCACGTTCAACACCTCAGGCTCGCGTGGCACGTCCAGCGCCCCAGCCGCCCGCGACAGCGCCCCAGGCTCCCGCGGCACGTCCAGCCCCCC
>NZ_JADOGI010000454.1 GCF_015645445.1 Nonomuraea cypriaca
GAACGCCCTCGGCCGCATCGGCGAACCCGACGACGTCGCCGACGTCGTGGCCCTCCTTGTCTCCCATGACGCCCGGTGGATCACGGGACAGGTCATCGACGCCACCGGCGGCTACCGCCTGTAGGAGCCGTCCCCGCCGGTGCCACCAACGCACCGGCGTTGCTCGTCGCGCTCCTCATCACGCCCGCGGAGGCGTGACGGGTGCGCGACCTTGAGGTGTAGGTGCGCTGCTTCAGACGCCTGTGTCCATGACGGGACATCACCGCGCCCCGTCGAGTTCCGTACCGATCGGAATGAAGTATCTGCAGTCGAGTTCTTCCGTTCGGCGACGGGCGCCACGGCGAGATCGCGGGAAGGCGTCGCACGTCATCACCATCCGCGTACACAACCCCGATCCGGGGCGGCAGAGAGGCAATCATTGCCGGGAGTGCCTCGATCACCCGTCGGGCTCCTCCTCGGGGTGAACGATGTAGCCGACCGCGCTGAGCGTGCGGGTGAGGAAGCCCATCTCTGCGGCCAGGGCCTCCCCGGCCAGGTAGCCGGAGGCCCGCTTGGAGTCGTGATCACGTGGCTGGGAAAGGATTGGACGGGATGATGCTCGGGCTTGTAGCTTGCAGTTGACCGTGACACCGCCCGAGGAGGTGAGCCCCATGAACGCTGTATCGATGTGGGTGCTCCCCCTTCCCGTCACGGTCGGGCGATTGACGTAGGTGTCGCCGGGAGCGCCTCGCCAACAAGGCACTCCCGAAAGGCAACACCTATGCACTCTCCGCAGGTCACCGCCGAGCCGCCGTCGAACGACAGGGCCGAGCGTGACTCCACGGTGGGCGACGTCCCCGGAGCTCTCTGGTCGCCGGCCTCCGGCGCCGATCGCGCGCCCCTCATGTTCGACGTGATCATCGCCGGGTGCGGGCCGACCGGTGCGATGCTGGCCGCCGAACTACGGCTGCACGATGTGCGGGTACTCGTTCTGGAGAAGGAAACCGAGCCCGTGTCGTTCGTCCGCATAGTCGGTCTGCATATTCGCAGTCTCGAGCTGATGGCGATGCGCGGACTGCTGGATCGCATTCTCCAGCATGGAAGACAGCGCCCGGCCGGCGGTTTCTTCGCCGCCATCCCCAAACCCGCGCCCGAGGGCCTGGATTCCGCGTACGCCTATCTACTGGGCATCCCGCAGCCGGTCATCGAACGTCTGCTCGAAGAACATGCGATCGCACTGGGTGCGCAGGTCCGGCGCGGTTGCGCGGTGGCTGGTTTCGAGCAGGACGACGAGGGTGTGACCGTCGAGCTGGCCGACGGAGAACAGCTGCGTTCGCGCTATCTCGTCGGCTGTGACGGCGGGCGCAGTACGGTGCGCAAACTCCTCGGCGTCGGCTTCCCCGGCGAGCCCTCGCGGACCGAGACGCTGATGGGCGAGATGGAAGTGGGCGTGCCGCAGGAGGAGATCGCCGCCAAGGTGACCGAAGTCCGCGAGATCCATCAGCGATTCTGGCTCCGGCCCTTCGGCGAAGGGATCTATGGCGTCGTAGTCCCCGCCGCGGGAGTCAGCGACCGCGCGGAACCGCCCACCCTCGAGGATTTCGAACAACAGCTGCGCACCATCGCCGGAACCGATTTCGGCGTGCACTCCCCGCGCTGGTTGTCCCGCTTCGGGGATGCCACCCGACTAGCCGAACGTTATCGGGTCGGGCGGGTGCTGCTGGCCGGCGATGCGGCACACATCCATCCACCCATCGGCGGACAGGGCCTCAACCTGGGCGTTCAGGACGCATTCAACCTCGGCTGGAAACTGGCCGCACAGATCCGCGGCTGGGCGCCGGAAACACTACTGGACACCTACCAGGCCGAACGTCATCCGGTCGCCGAGGACGTGCTGGACAACACCCGCGCCCAGATGGAACTGCTGTCCACCGAACCGGGCCCGCAGGCCGTGCGCAGGCTGCTCACCGAACTGATGGACTTCGACGAGGTGAACCGCTATCTGATCGAGAAGATCACCGCGATCGGCATCCGCTACGACTTCGGCGAAGGCCCCGACCTGCTCGGCCGCCGCCTGCATGACATCGACGTGAAACAGGGCCACCTCTACGGTCTGCTGCATCGCGGCCGCGGCCTGCTGCTGGACCGCACCGAACGCCTGACAGTCGGAGGCTGGTCAGACCGGGTCGATTACCTCGCGGATCCCACTGCGGTACTGGATGTTCCGTGCGTCCTGCTACGCCCCGACGGCCACGTCGCCTGGATCGGCGACGATCAGCAGGACCTGGACGACCACCTCCCCCGCTGGTTCGGCAAGCCCGCCAACTGATTTCGCCTGGCAATTCCGACCCAATTCACGTCCGCCATGCTCGTCGCTTCCGGCACGCCGCGAGGGTGGGTCCTGCTGTGGCAGGCGGTAGGAAGAACCCGCACGCGGTCGTTATCCCCGGGCTCGACGCTGGGACGCTCACTCTGGATACCCTCCGCGACGCCCTCGCCGGAAACCGCTGGACGCCACCCCACAACGCCTGATCAATCACAGGTGTGAAGGGATACGAGGAGGCAGCTCAGCCATCACGCAGTCGCAGTCTCAGCTGGCTTGACACGTTCAGAGTCGACAAGCGCGGGAAACAACCATTACAGAGTTTGAAGGGCTAGCTATCGGCGATGGAACGAACACATAGCGCTATGGGTGAGTTACATCGTCGTGTTTCGGCAGTAAAACTCTGCTGTGCGGTACCCCGATGGTGGCGGCTTGTCCGCCA
>NZ_JADOGI010000455.1 GCF_015645445.1 Nonomuraea cypriaca
TGTCAACACCGCCTCAAAACTGACCCCTTTCCAACGTCTGAAATCTGACCCCCTGACTCGTGTTGATGGTTACTGTGTGTCGCGGTCGGCGGCGGGAGGGCGGCCGAGGTCGCGGTTCTTGAGCCGGTAGCTGTCGCCTTTGAGGGAGATCACTTCGGCGTGGTGGACGAGTCGGTCGATCATCGCGGCGGCGACGGTGTCGTCGCCGAAGACCTCGCCCCAGCGGCCGAAGGGTTTGTTGCTGGTGACGATGAGGCTGGCGCGTTCGTAGCGGGCCGAGACCAGTTGGAAGAACAGGTTGGCGGCGTGGGCTTCGAAGGGGATGTAGCCGATCTCGTCGATGATCAGGAGCGGGTAGCGGCCGAGGCGGGTGAGTTCGTCGTGCAGGCGGCCGGCGGTGTGCGCGTCGGCCAGGCGGGCGACCCATTCGGCGGCGGTGGCGAATTGGACGCGGTGCCCGGCTTGGCAGGCGCGGATGCCGATTCCTGTCGCGATGTGTGTTTTGCCGGTTCCGGGCGGCCCGAGGAGTACGGCGTTGTCTTTGGCGACGATGAAGTCGAGGGCGGCCAGGTGGGTGACGACGTCGCGTTTGACCGAGCGCTGGTGGTCGAAGTCGAAGTCCTCGATGGTCTTGCGGGCGGGGAAACTGGCGGCTTTGATGCGGCCTTCGGCGCCGTGGGCGTCGCGGGAGGCGACCTCGCGTTGCAGGCAGGCGGCCAGGAACTCCTCGAATGTCCAGCCCTGGTCGCGGGCTTGGTCGGCGAGGCGGGGCACGGCATCGCGCAGGGTGGGGGCTTTCAGGGCCCGGGTGAGGTAGGCGATCTCGGAGGTGACGTCGCGTCCGGTTTTGGCGGCCATTACCGCCTCGCCTCCTTCGGTTCTTGCCCGGCGTGGGGGTGGGGGGCCGGGCTGGGGTGGTCCAGTTCGGTGATCCATCGCCATCCGGCCGGCAGGCGCGTGTTGTCATCGTCGGGGCCGGTGCAGGCCAGGGTGCCGTCGGGGGCCATGGCCAGGGCTGCGCCCTGGCCATGGATCGATACCTCCACCTCGGTCCAGGCGTGGATGGGCAGCCCGGCGGCGGTCCCGTTCACGCTCAGCCAGCAGGTGCGTTTGCCCGGCCGGTGGTCGTGCTCTTGCAAGATGCGGCTCTGCAGCACGTTCGCCAGCCGGATGAGCACCTGAGCCCGCTCGGCCGGCGAGCGGTGCGGGTCGACCTGGATGCTGATCCGGGTGTCGTCGCAGGTGACGCTGACCCCGCTGACATGGGCGCATTCCAGCAGGTCGGCGGCGGTCCGCATGGCCGTGGCCGTCACCGATGCCGAACTGCTCAGCGCGAACGGTGCCACTCCATCCGGCGTGGACGGCGTGGACGGCGTGGACGGCGTGGAGGAGGTGCTGAGTGTCATGACGCCCCCTGGCTGGTCAGGCCGTCATAGACGGCCAGCGACCGCTCTTCGACCTCCACTTCGGCCTTGGCCGCCCCCGTCCCGGGCGCCGCAGCCGAGCGGGCGGTCAATTTGGCAGCGGTGGCCTGAGCGCGCAGCTGGCGGGCCAACTCGGCGTGGGCGGGATCGGTGATGGTCTGATGCGCCGCCCAGCAGCGCTCGTGGGAGGCGACCCGGCGGCCCTGGCAGTACACGCTCACGCGCTCCAGGTCGGCGTGCACGGCCACCCGCTGGCCGATCACGCGCGGGTCGACGGAGTAGTCGCAGGTGTCCAGCCGCACCCAGTGATCACGCGGTAACCGGATCTGGTTGTGCCAGCCCAGTTGCCCACTCTGGATCGGCGGCAGCTCCAGCATCGCGGCCCGGTCGGCGGCGATCCGGTCGGCCGGCGCGCACTGCAGCCGCCGCTTGCGGCGCGAGGCGATCACCGTCAGCCAGGCCGCCAGCTGGGCGTTGAAGTCGGCCGGACCGGTGAAGACACGGCCGGGCAGGAAGGAGGTCTCGAAGTATTGGTTGGCCCGCTCGACGACGCCCTTGGACTCCGGCTCCCGCGGCGGCAGGACGATCACCTTGGTGGCCAGCAGGCCACGCAGCGCGTTGTACTGGCCCGACAGCAGCGGCGCACGACCGCTGCGATACTTGCCGACCCCGCCCTCGTTGTCCCACACCAGCGCCCGCGGCACCGCCCCCAGCTGTTCCAGCAACGCCCAGGTGGCCAGCACCAGGTCCTCGGCATGCCGGGAAGGGATCATCCGCGCCAGCGTCCAGCGGGAATAGCCCGACACCATGACCAGCACCGGCGGCACCTCGACCAGGCCCGGCAACGTGATCGGCGGAAACCACAGATCACACTGGGCCAGCTCGCCCGGCTCGTAGACGGTCCGCGAGGCGGGATCCACCGGCAGATAGGCCGGGCGCAGCTCGCGTACCCGCTCGCGCAGCACGGTGATGGAGTTGCTCCAGCCGATCCGCTCGGCGATCGTCGTGGCGGGCATCCGCGCATCCAGCTCCAACTGCGCCCGGATCTGTGGCTCGACCGCGTCCACGATCGACCCTGTGGCCGCCCGCTCGTACTTGGGGACCTCGATGGCGCGAACCGCACGCCGCACGGTGTTCTTCGAGATCCCCAACATCCGGGCGATCGCCTTGATCGGCATCTTCTCGGCCCGGTGCAGACGGCGGATCTCTGCCCAGTCATCCACTGTGATCACATCCCTTTCTGTCACCTGTGGTGACCAAGGGGGTCAGTTTTCACACGTTGTCTGGGGGTCAGTATTCAAGGCTCGTCGACA
>NZ_JADOGI010000456.1 GCF_015645445.1 Nonomuraea cypriaca
CGTAGGCGGTGGCCCCGCCGGACAGCGTGCCGACCGTCGGCGCGCCGCCGGACAGCGTGCCGACCACCGTCGGCACCCCGAGCGGCCCGGTGACGTCGTGCAGGACCGGCTCCTCGCCGAGCGCGCGCACCATCGCCAGGAAGTACGCGGGCGCCCCCGCGAGGTCCGCCCGCCCGTAAGGCCGCGTGGCGTGCGTGACCCCGTCGAGAGTGATGGCGGCGGCATGCGCGACCAGGCCCTCCGCGACCGCCTCCGCCCACGAGTACGCCGCCGCCGCGCCACGCGCCGCCCCGAACACCACGTCGGCCGGCACCGGACAGGCCGTACGGTCCACCAGGTCGTAGGCGGTCACGTGCCCGCCGACCAGCCGCCGCTCGTCGAGCGCGAGCGAACCGGCACGCGCCAGAGCCGCCAGCGCCGCGCGGTAACGGGCCTCCTCGAACGTGAGCCCGGCACCGGTGACCACCGGCCTCGGCGCGTCGCCGAGCACCCCGTACGGATCCGCCACCGTGGTCGCGGTGACATGCAACGGCAGCTGCGCCAGATCACCCTCGTCGATCTCGGCGAAGATTCCGGCCTTCCCGTCCATGAGCCCCTTGGCCCGCCGCGAGAACTCGGCCTCGCTCAGCGCCGGAGCACCGCTCAGCGCGGCGATCCGATCGAGGAACGCCGCCTCGTCCAGCGGCTCGGCGGGCAGGTCGAGCGGGTGCGGCACGATCGGGTGGGTGGTGCTCGCCAGGGTGCACGGGTCGAGCACGACCAGCCGGGGCGCGGCCTCGTCGCGCAGCCCCGCCAGAACGCGGAACACGTCATGCGCCACCTGGTTGGCCACCACCCTGACCGCCACCGGATCGAGCGGCCCCCCGGCCTTGGGCGGGCCGGCCAGGGCGCGGTGTCTGCGCCACGCGCTCGCGAGCCCGCCGCCCGCGCGGGCGGCGGGCTGCCACCAGATCTCGTCCGCCACGGGCATCACCTGCGCGAGCAGGGCTCCGAAGGCGGCGCAGCGCCGTTCGAGCCGGGCCACCCGGTCGGGTTCGGCGGCCTCCGCCACGTGGATCACGACCTGGGCGGCGCCCACCTCGCCGGTCGTCTCCACCCGCCGCAACCCGGCGGCGGCGCACGCGCGCGCCAGCTCGGCCGCCAGCGGGCCTGACCCGACGATCGCGGCCGGGGTGTCACGGAAACTCTCCAGGACGTGGCCGGGCGAGTCCACGAAGTAGCCGAGGTGGGACAGCAGGCCGCGGTGCTCGTCGCGTTCGGCGTCGGTGAGGGTGTCAGGGGCTTCGGGCCCGACCGTGCGCACCAGTCCGCGTTCTGCGAGCGTGCCGATGAGTCTTCTGACGAACTCGGCCCGGTCGGCGGGCAGGTTCGCGGTGAGCTCGTCGAGGGTGCGGGTGCCGTCGAGCAGCGGCGCGAGCCGGTCGAGCCACCGGTGCACGGACGGCCCGGCGATGAAGGTCTCGCCCTGGTGGCTGAGGAAGTAGACGCCGCCCTCGACCTCGGCGTAGTGGGCGTCGGGACGCAGCAGGACGTTCAGAGCTGCCACGGCGCGGGCTCCTTCCTGCGGCTGCCGACCATGAACTCGCCGACCGCGCACTCGGCGAGCCGGTCCCGCCCTGTGGCGGCGGTGAAGGCGAGGTCGTCGCCGCTGCCGAGGGCGCAGGGGGCGAGGTTCATGGCGGTCGCGACCGCGTACATCGTCTGTTGCAGTACGCCGACGTGCTTGAGCATGAGGGCGTAGCCCATGGCCTCGTACTTCCACAGGATCCTGCCGGCCCGCGCGCTGATCACCAGGAGCACCTGGGGCGGTGACTTGGCGACGGACGACTCGGTGGCGACCTTCAGCATCCTGCGCACCGACGGGTGCGCCGCGTCCCGGACGGGGCGCAGCGCGTGGTCGTGGGCGTCGTAGTGGTACATGCCCGGCTCCAGCCCGTCGGCCAGCCGCACCACCGGGTAGACCTCCAGCTCGTACGCGGATCCGCCGCCGGGATAGGGCTTGCTGGAGTACTCGAAGCCCTCGATGTCGCGCAGCAGGCGTACTCGTGCGCACCGGTAGAGCAGTTCGCCGAGTTGCCCGGCGGTGATCGGATGGTCGTCGTCGTGGTCGCGGACGCTCTCGCGGTCCTCCAGCACGGTCGTGAGCGTCGGGTCGGCGCGCCGCAGCTCACCGAGGTCCGGCCGGTCGAGCGGCACGGCCTCGCCGGGGTAAGGCGCGGGCCGGGCTGGGGGCGGCTCGTACGTGCCACGCGCCCAGAACGTGCCGCCGAAGTGGGCACCGAACCAGCCCCGGTTGCCGAGCCTGCTGCGCTCGTGGAACCACAGCTCATGGGCGGCCCACTGCCGCTCCTCGAACGACTCCTCCTTCGCCACCAGCATGCCTGCGGCGACCAGATCGGCGCGCAACGCGGCGGCCGCCTCCGCGGGCAGACCGGCGTCCCCGGCCGGGTCGGCCAGCAACGCGGCCACGGCGGGATCGTGCACGTGCACGTCACACCACGATCCAGGCATCTCCAGCACCAGCCCGTCGGAGCCGTTACGCAACACCGCGAACCGCGACAACTCCACATCACCCTCGGGCACGGTCATCTCAGCGGGCGGGCCCACCGGCGTCACCGTGTAAAGATCCCGCCCCGCCGCCGAAACCACCTTCCGCATCCATCCACCGGCACGAAGCCGCGCCACAACCTCCCCCAACCCACCC
>NZ_JADOGI010000457.1 GCF_015645445.1 Nonomuraea cypriaca
CCTCCATCGTCCGGCCCGACGGCTCCTCCTGCCCCGACCACCCCACCCCCGCCTGCACCGGCGCGCCAAGCGGCCGCGCGCTGAAGAAGCTGAAGCTCAACACCGAGGGAGTCGCCTACCGCATCCGCACGCCCGGCACCGTGCTCGACGGCGTCCACATCCCCGGCCACCTGCTGATCCACGCCGACAACGTGACGATCACGAACAGCGTCATCGACGGCGACGTGATCAACTCCGACGGGCCCGAGTCGTTCCGGTTCACGATCGCCGACTCCACGGTGGGCACGGACACCGGTAAATGCGAGCCGCTGCCCGGGATCGGCTACGACAAGTACAAGGCGACCCGGGTGCTCGTCCAGGGGCACAGCGACGGCTTCCGCGTCTCGGGCGGCGACGTCGAGATCCGCGACTCGTACGTCAAGCTCTGCTCCAACCCGGGCGACCACTCCGACGGCATCCAGGCATACCACGGCGGCAAGGGGCTGCTCTTCCACCACAACACCGTCGACCAGCGCGAGGCCGAGCACATCACCGCGCCGATCTTCCTGGTCGACGAGCAGTCGGAGGACGTGATCGTCACGGACAACCTCATCATGGGCGGCACGTACAGCCTCCAGGTGCGCAACGCGCGCGGCAAGCAGGTGGTGCGCGGCAACAAACTGGTGGACAAGTCGTGGGTGTACGGGCCGGTCGACTCCGAGTGCGGAAGGTCGGAGTGGGCCGGCAACGAACTGGTCACCATCGACGAGAACTATCGGGTCACCTCGATCGTCGGCCCGCTGATCTGCGACGGCGAGAGCTGATCCGCCCGTGCCGCCCGGAGCAGCGCCCCCGCCGCGCCCACCAGGACGAACGCAAGACCGGTCACCGTCGCGAACGACAGCAGGTCGAAGGTGAGCGACCCGACGAGCGGCACGACCAGGCAGGCGGCGAGCGTGAGGGCGAGATCGCGGTCGCCGGGGTCGGCGCTCAGGTACCTGGCCCTGAGCGCCGCGTAGAAGGCCACCACGAACACCCCCGCGTACGCGAGGGTGCCGAAGAGACCGGTCTCCACCATGGACAGGATGTACTGGTTGTCGAAGATCTGATGCTTGGGGGCGTACCAGGTGCTCAGTCCGCGACCGAGCCAGAAGTGCCGGCCGATCTCCTGGGCCGCCACGGCGTAGTCGTGCGTCCTGTACTGGATGCTCTCGTCGTTGCTCAGGCCGGTGAACAGCCCGGTGATGGTCCCGAGCAGGCCGGGCACGGTCACCCTGACGGCCAGCAGGAACCCCGCGCCCACCAGCAGCGCGGAGAGCCGCCGCCGCCACGACCAGCCGATGAACAGCACCACGCCCACCGCGATCAGGCTCAGCATCGCCGAGCGCGACACGGAGAACATCAGGCCGAGCCCGATCAGGAACGCGCAGGCCCACCAGCGCAGCGCGGGCTCACCCCGCAGGCGCGCCTTGGTGGCGACGTGCACGGCCAGCGGCAGCAGCAGGGCGCAGGTGACGCCGAACTCGATGGGATGGCCGGTGGTCGCGGCCACACGGCGTAACTCATCGCGTTCCAGCACGAACGAGTCGCCCTCGTTCGTGTAGCGCAGGATCGGCAGTTCCAGGAACCTGGTCAGGTCGAGTGCGAGCAGGAACTGCAGGGCCCCGATCACCGAGATCACCGCCCCGCCGACGACCAGGGTCCTGACCAGGAAGTCCAGCCGCCGGCGGTCGCGCACCCCGTCGCAGACCGTGAGCGCGATGCCGACCGAGGCGATCACCAGGACGAACCCGTGGTCGCTCAGGCTGAGCTCGTCGGAATCCATGTATCCCCAGGTGGAGAACCCGAACGTGGCCACCATCGCGGTGAAGTAGGCGAACAGCGCCGTGCGCACGGGGTTGCGGCCCTTCGCCGCGCCCAGCGTGAGGGTGAGCTGCGCGCAGAACCACAGCAGGGCCGCGGCGAGGCTCACCACGTTGCCGGGGGTGAGCGACAGGGGCAGTCCCTTGAGGACCAGGCGCGCGGGCACGACCAGCAGGACGGCCGCGAACACGGCGGCGACGGTGGCGCCGTCGACGCGCCCCGGCAGCGGCGGGGCGCCGGCGGTCGTGGCGCCAGTGGGAGCGCCGGTGGGGGCACCCGTGGTGGCGGCCACCGGCTAGGCCCCCGGCCTGTCGGCGGAGACCAGTTCCTGCGCGCCGGAACGCGGCTCCTCCGGCTCGGCGCGTCGCCTGCGGCGCTCGCGGAGGGACCGCAGCGGGCCTGAGAGGCTCTCGGCGGCGAACGAGGACGCCAGCGCGGCGATCACCCCGAGGCCGAGCGCCGCGGCCGCGGAACGCAGCTTCCTGCCCTCCTGGGGCGCGGGCGTCGTCGGCGGCACGGCCTCGCTGATCGTGATGTACGTGCCCCTCGGCGCCTGCACCTGCCGCTGGCGCGCGTCCAGTTCCTCCTGGACCCGGGCGATGACCTTGTGCGTGATCTCCGTGGCCGCCTCCGGCGTCCGGCTCTCACCCTCGACGAACACCAGCGGGCCGGTGGACAGGGACTCCAGGTTGTTGGTGCCGTTGGTCACCGCGTACTGGGTTTCGCCGCCGCTCGTGACGCCCATCGCGGCCACCATGTCCGGCGTGCTCATGACGCTGATCAGGATGGACGCGGCCACGTCGAGCCCGTGGTCGAAGTTCAGCATCGGATTGACCTGGGAGACGGGCAGGTCGGGGT
>NZ_JADOGI010000458.1 GCF_015645445.1 Nonomuraea cypriaca
GGCGGGCGGACAGGAGCAGCCGGTCGGCCAGCTCGGCCCAGTGGTCCCTGGTCCAGCCGGTGTACGGAGAGATCACCACGCTAGCGAAGCATCATGTACGGCACGCCACAAGGTCGATCGGCGACCGGGCGGATTAGGCTCGGAGGATGCTCGACGTCGTGGCGTACAGCCCTGACTGGCCGGCGATCCGCCGCCGGGCGGCGACCCTGCCGTGGGCCGCCGGCATCCTGCGGGCGATCGGGGAGGGTTTCGCGACCTGGTCGGGGCTGCCGATCCCGGGCCATGAACGGGCATCGGCGTGGACGCACCACTACTTCTGCGACGCCGACGGCGCGGCGCTGCGTTACGACCCGTCCATCCCTGACCGGCACTGCTGCGTGTCGTGCGGCAGGACGTACACGGGCGAGCCGTGGGACGGCGCCTGGCGCGCCGTCACCCACAGCGTCCTCGCCGGCCAAGCCCAGCGCGCCGCCCTCCTCCTCCGCCTCCCCACCCCTGGACAGCCCCGGCAGAGCGCGCTGGACGAGCTCGAACGCATCGTGGGCACGTACGCCCGCGACTACCGCTCCTACGCCCCGCACGGTGAGGCGGCGGGGATCGGACGCGTGCAACCGCAGTGCCTGGACGAGGCCGTCTGGGCCGTCGGGCTGCTCCGGGCGGTGCGCTGGTCGGGAGACGCGCTCACGCCGGAGACGTCGGCGGCCGTGGACGGGATGGCCCGCTCGATCGCCGGCCTGTTGCGGCCCCAGGTGGGCGCCGTTCACAACATCCACTGTTGGCTCCTGGCCGCGCTCGCGGAATGCGCCGCCCGCCTCGGTGACACGGATCTGCTGACCTGGTGCCGCGACGGCGAACACGGCGCGGAGGCGCAGGTGCGGCAGGGCTTCCACCCGGAGGGCCTCTGGTACGAGGTCAACCCCCACTACCACTACTACGCGCTGGCCGCCCTGCTGTCGTACCGCGAGGCGGCGGGCCGGGACGGGCTGTCGGAGGAGGCGGACGCGCGCCTGTCCCGCGCGGTCGCCGCCCCGCCGCTGCTGGCGTACTCGGACGGGCGGCTGCCCGCCTACGGCGACGGCTGGCCCGACTGCCACGTCGCGGAGTTCGCGCCGCAGGCCGAGGCCGCCCGGGCGCTCCTGGCGGACAAGCCGGACCTGGCGCCGTACCACGCCCGCCCCCGCGCCTCGCCGGTCACTCTCTGGTTCGGCGCCCGGCTCCCCGAGCGGTCCGCGCCTCTGACGGGCCGCTCGTCGGTGGCCGCCCTCGTCTTCGGCCCCGACGACGTGCCCGAGGGGGACGCGGGGGAGCGGCGGTCGTTCGTGTGGCCGTCCGCCGGGATCGGGCTGGTCAGGTCGGCGGGGGCGCGGATCGCGATGCGGTTCGGGCCGGACGCCGGCTGGCACGACCACCGCGACAAACTCGCCGTCGACGTGGAGACCGCCGCCGGCTGGTGCAGCCTCGACCTGGGCACCAGCGGGTACGCCGCGGACTTCACGGCTTGGCTGCGCTCGCCCGTCGCGCACAACACCGTCACCGTCGGCGGCCACCCGCAGCCCGCTCACACCGGCCGCCTCCTGGACTCCTCACCCCGTCACCTGGCCGCCGAGTCCTCCTGGGACGGCCACGTCCTGCGCCGCACCCTCACCCTGACCGCCGGCGGCTGGACCGACGTGCTCACCGTCACCCTCGCCCAACCGGCCGCGATCGAGTGGACCTTCCACGGCGACGGCCCCTTCACCACCGAGCCGGCCGAGCCGGCCGAGCCCACGATGGCCACCGACGCTGCCGAGCCCGCCGAGCCGATCGAGCCCATTGAGTCCGCCGAGCCCGCGGAGGCGGCTGAGCCCGCCGAGGCGGCGACGTGGGAGGGGGAGCTCGGGCACGCGTGGCTACGGGAGGTACGTCGTATCCCCTTGGGCCCGGATCGCCGTCTTCGCGGCACCTGGGCACACGATGGGCCACGCCTCACGCTGGACGTCCCCGACGGGTTCGACGCCTACACCGCCACCGCCGACGGCAACCCCAACGGCCGCCCGCTGGGCCTGCTCATCCTCCGCGGCCACGCCGGGCGAGCCCGCTTCCAGGCCGAGTTCACCAACGGCTGAGCCCTGGCTGTCACGCGCCGCAGGCGGTTCGCACCTCGGCGATCAGTCGTACCGCGTCGTCGAGGGTGTGCCCGATCTCCCCAGGCGTCCGCCCCACCGCCGCCGGCAGTGCCTGGGCCCGCTCGCCGAACCCGCGCGGCGCCGACGGCAGCCGGTCGGCCGCCGCGATCATCCCCTTCTCGTTGATCAGCCAGGCGCCGTCGGCCGCGTGCAGCGCGTGGCAGGCGACGCCGAGCGCCCGGAACAAGGCACCGGCCGCGTACGCGGGATCCCGCCCGACGGCGCCGTACCGTGCCGTCGCCAGGGCGAAGTCGGCCTCCCACAACCCCGCGATCAGCGCGTCACGCAGCGCCGGCGGGTACGCCGACGTCTCCTCCCGCAGCGCCCCCAGCTCACCGCCCGGGTCGGCGAGCACTCGGCACAGGGCCACCTCGCCCGCGTACGCGTGCGAGTAGAACCCCAGCGGATGCCCCACCTGGAAGCCCACCTCGTAGCGACCACCCAAGCAGTCCCGCCACACCCGGCGAACCCGGTCGAGGTCGCGGTAGATCCAGTCGACTCGCCGCCCCTCCACGGTGAGCCAGCCGCCCC
>NZ_JADOGI010000459.1 GCF_015645445.1 Nonomuraea cypriaca
GACCACCCCCGTGGCCGCCACCCAGGTCACCACCGGGTCCGCCACCCAGCTCGCGACCGGGTCCGCCACCCAGGTCACCACCGGGCCTGCCACGGTCTCCATCACGCTGATCACCGGCGACGTCGTCGCGTACACGCCGGTCGAGAACGGCGTTCCCGCGATCTCCATCGAGCAGGCGCCCCGCCCCGACGGCGCGCAGATCACCTTCGCCACCCTGCCCGGCCGGGACGGCGGCTGGCTGGTCCTGCCGTCGGACGCGGCGACGCCGGTCGCGTCCGGTGTCCTGGACGAGAAGCTGTTCGACGTCGTCACGCTGGCGCGGGAGGGCCGTACCGACCGCATCCCGCTGCTCGTCACCTACGGCGGCGAGCCGGCCGCCGCCACGCTCTCCCAGGCCGCGGGCGCTCTGACCGCCGCCGAGAACGTGCGCCCGCTCCCGAGCATCGACCCCGCCGCGCTCGCCTCGGCCACGGCGGGCAGGCTCCGGCTCGACCCCGTCTACGACGTCGACGGGATGCGCGAGAACCTCACCGAGGTCCGCACCCTGCCCGTCGTATCCGTCGGGCAGGGCAGGGAGGAGGACTTCGCGGGCGTCGACGTGGCGGGCAAGCTGGTCCTGGCCGGCGTGCCGCTCGGGGGTGGCGAGGCGCCGTACCGGAGCGCGGCGGGACAGATGGACCAGGCCGCCAGGCTCGCCTCCGACCGCGGCGCCGCGGGCCTCGTCGGCTACCTCGACGTCGACGGCGGCCGGGCCCGGGTGCCCAGCGACTTCTCCGGGCGGTCCCTGGGACTGGGGCTGAGCGCCGAACAGGGGCGCGCGCTGCGCGCCGCCGTGGACAAGGGGCCGGTCTCGATGTGTCTGGAGCCGGACGGCGGGACGGACCCCGTGTACCGCCTGCGCTACGACGATCGCGGCCGGATCCCCACGAAGGCCCACAGGGTGGACCCGGAGGATCTCGTCAGGATCGACGCCCAGTACCACGCCGACCAGCCGAACACCGCCGGCAGGGAGTACGGCTGGTCCACCACGGGGGAGGAGCCAGGGAAGATCACATACGGGCAGCCCCTGACGATGCCGCTCGCCCGTACCGAGTACTTCGGCCCGGTCGACGACAAGGTCACGTGGGGCCGGGAGATCACCAACCAGAGCCTTCGGATGCACTCCACGGACCGCTTCACCCGGAGCGACCGCCGGCAGGGCGAGGACTGGTTCAAGGCGCCTCTGGCGCCGGGCGCCGCCGAGCTGCCCGAGCGCTACCCGGAAGGCCTGCCGTGCGTGCTGTGCCGGGACGGCGACAGGTTCGTGCCGCTGGACCGGTGGTCGGACTCCGACCCACGGCACTACACCGACCTGAGCACGGCCGAGGTCAAGTCCGCGCCGCGGTTGTTCGCCGGTGACCAGGAGGTGCCGGTGCAGGGCCGGGCGCCCCGCTCCTTCACCGTCCCTGACGGGAGCGCCGACTACCGGCTGGAGAGCGTCGACACCACCAAGCGGACGTTGTCTCCGGAGGTGACCACCAGCTCGCGGTTCGCCTCCGCGCCGCCGTCGTCAGGCACGCCCGACGGGCACACCTGCTCGTATGGGTCGTCCTGCGCGGTCCAGCCGGCCATCCTGCTCACCTACGACCTGCCGCTCGACCTGCTGAACCGGGCGCCGGCGGGGCGGCCGTACACCTTCGAGATCGGGGCGGGCCCGCACTCGTCGATCCGGAAGGCGCCGGACGTCCGGCGGGTGAAGGTCGAGTACTCGGTCGACGACGGCGCCACCTGGCGTACGGCGCTCACCGTGAAGCGGGGTAAGGATCGCTACCAGTCGCTCCTGGCGCATCCGCCGCTGAACGCCACCAGCGGTTTCGTCTCGCTGCGGGTCACCGCGTCGGACCAGGCCGGAGGTGCGGTCACGCAGACCATCAAGCGGGCGTACGCCCTGAAGTAACCCCTTCTGACGCCTCCCGCCAGGCCCGCCGGGTCGGCTGGGAGGTGTCAGACCAGGCCCACCATGAAGCCCTCGTCCTTGACCCCGAGGTACGCGGCCGGGCGGTACTGCCGCATCGCCTGCTCGATGACCGGGATGTACTTGGGGCTCGAGCCGAGCGGCAGCCGGTAGCCGTTCTTGACCGTGTGGAACTCCCACAGGTGCTCCATTTCCGGATGGCGCCCGCGGAAGCCCTGGTCGGCGGGGAAGAGGTCGAGGCGGACCATCGTCCTGCGGATGATGTAGTCGGCCGGCTTGACGCGGCGCTGCCGGGTGCGCGAGATGCCCACCCCGGACAGCTCCGCCCACGGGACGGCCCACGGCTTGCCCTGGGGGTCGTCCCACCGCACACCGAAACCGTCGAAGACCAGCTTGCGTTGCCGGCCGACCTTGCGCCAGGCGATGACCGGCAGCAGGCCGATGAACAGGAACACCAGCCCGAGGATCCCGACGACCACCGCGGTGCCCGCGCCGCCCGTCACCTGGCCGGTGAGTGCCGAGAAGATCGAGATGAGCCCGATCACCCCCGCGACTGAGCCGCCGACCAGCGCCTTCACCTTGGCGTCGCCGCCGACGTCGATCACCACGGGAGGCGGTGCGAAGGCAGGGGGCTGCTGCGGGGGATAGGGGGCGTTGAACTGTGGCTGTTGAGGGCCGTACGTCATGAAGGGCGAGGGTAGCCGGACCGGCCCGCCCCACCC
>NZ_JADOGI010000046.1 GCF_015645445.1 Nonomuraea cypriaca
CCAGTGGGGGGCGCGACGTGTCGTGTCGTACTGGCGGCACGCGACGCATCCGGCGCCGTGGTGGTGCGCGACGGGTCGTTCGCCGGCCGGGGCGCGGTCATGGGGTGCCGCCGGGGTGGAGGTTGGCCAGGCCGGTACGACGGACGCAGTGGCGGCACAGGCCGTAGGCCAGCAGCAGGGGGCCGGTCTGGACGATGCCCGCGTACAGCTCGTTGGCGGGGCGGCGGCACCGGTCGCAGGTGCCGTCCTCAGCGTCGTCGGTGGGGCGCAGGTGGCCGACGCAGGCCGGGCAGACCAGCAGGCCCGGTGTCCACGCGGCGGCGTAGACCACGCTGGGCGATCCGGTGATGTGCGGGCACACCCGGGCCTGGCGGCTCGTAATCGCGGTGTGCAGGCGGCGGACCTGGTCGGCAAGCCATGGGTTGTCCGGGATGGCCAGCAGGGGCAGGTGCTCGCGATCGGCGATGCGGTGCTGATGGCGGGTGGCCTCGGCCACGGCGGCGGCCAGCTGGTCGGCGCGGGCGGTGTGCGCGGCGGTGCTCATGAGTGGTCGTCTCCAGAAAGATCATGGTGAGGGCGGGTCAGGCGGCGGATGCGGCGGCGGGTGGTCCCTGCGTCCCGTCCGAGAAATCCGGAACCTCCGGAACCTCCGGAACCTCGCAGGTCAGAGCGGGCGGGAAAGGTTCCGGAGACGCTCCAGGTTCCGGAACCCCGGCACCCGTAGCCGGAACCTGCGCGGTGAGGCACCCGGGATGAGCGAGCATCCCTGCCGTGGTGAGCGCGGGATCCATGGGCTGACCACACCGAGGGCACATCAGGTGGCCACTGTCTGGCCGGGGTTCCGTTTCGAGCGCACCGGGTTCCGGAACCCCGAACGTCTCCGGAACCCAAGTCGGTGCCTCTGACCTGCCCGGTTCCGCAGGTTCCGGAGGTTCCGGACTTCCGGCCGGGGCGGCGGGGGCGGGTAGGTAGCGCGCCCACGGGTCGGCCAGATCGTCGGCGCGGTAGCCCATCAGCGCCTTGCCGTTGATTTTGACCTTGGTCGGGGCCACCTCGTACTGGTCCAGCAGGCGGGCCAGGCCGCGCGCGTCGAGCGGCCTGCCGCGCAGGTCCGACCAGGGGGCGTTCTCCAGGTCCCACAGCGCGGTCAGGATGTCCTCAGTGAACAGGGCGCGGGCGCCGTCGAAGATGAACCGCAGGTCGGCCAGCAGCCGGATACCGAGGCTCACCCCCCGTTGGACGCCCTGGCGGGCCAGCTCCAGGCAGGCGGCGCGGGCGCGGTCGGGCCAGGTGCCCCCGGCGGCATCAGCGATGGCCAGCAGCGGCTCCCAGACGTCGGCGGGCCGGTCGGTGATGCCCTCGGGCATCTCGGGCCAGGCGTCGGCCAGAGCGTCGGCCACGGTCTTGGCCCAGTCGGCGCACGCGGTGCCGATCTTGCGGCCCTCGCGTCCATGGCGCCGTTCGCGGTAGGGCTCGATCTGTTCGCCGGGGGCGCGGCGGCGCATGTGGATGATGACCGATCGGGTGAGGATCGTGTCGGGCAGGTTGCCCAGTCCGCCCATGGCCACGGCGGCGTAGGCAGGGAAGGCCACGACAGCCTGGTTGGTGCCCTCGCCCACGCACCGGTAGGCGACACCGGAGCGCCGATGGCCGGCATTCAGTAGGCCGCGTAGCTCCTCGTTGTCCTTGGCCTTGGGGCCGAAGATGGTGTCGATCTCGTCGAACAGGACGGTGCGGCGCAGCGCGGGATCGGCCACGGAGCGAAACAGCGCGGCCGGGGTGGCGTTGACCGCCAGCATCGGATTGGGTACCAGCAGTTCCAGGATTTCCAGCGCGCGGGTCTTGCCTGATCCTGGCTCGGGAGACAGGAACGCCAGGCGCGGTGTGGACTCGAACGCGTCGATGAGGTGTGTGTGGGCCGCCCACAGCGTGACCGCGTCGTAGGCGGCCGGGCTGGGGAAGATGCAGAAGCGGCGGATGAAGGCCCGGATGTCGTCGAGCGTGTGAGCGCCGACGTTGGCGGGCGGCGGGTCGGTGGATGCGTCGAGGGTGGACAAGCGTTCGTCCTTCCTGAGCAGCGAACACGGACGGTCCGGCGGACGGTCGATCGACGGTCGGACCGGCGAACGGGGGCGGCGTCGATCGATCGAGGAACCGTTGGGGCGTCGATCGACGGTCGATCGATCCACGGTCGATTGATCGAGGCGTGTGCTCCCCGCGCGGCGGGTTAGGCGGACGGACCGCCGGACGGAGCGGCGGACGGACCGGCGGTCGGAGCGCTGCTGGTCTGAGCGGTCGGGACCGCACGCAGACCGCGGACGGGACGGCGCGGACGGTCCGTCTGTACCGGGGGTGTACCGGCCTTACGTACAGGGCGGACGCCGGGGTTGCCGTCCCCCTTACCGCCCCCCTTACCGTCGTGGGGTACAGGGCAAATGCCGTCCGCCATCGCGACCCCCTGTGCGCGGTCGCGCTGGGCGGCCAGGCACCGGGCGACCATGTCGCGGCACCAGCCGACCAAGGCGGCATCGGAATCGGAGGTGTGCTCCCAATCGGCCAGCTGCACCGCCTCGCGATCGATGGCGCGCATGCCGTGCGTCAGCACCAGGGCGGTCAGCTCAGCCCGGATCACACCGGGTGTCACGAGCTCTGCGACGCGCTGACCGGCTGCCGAGCTGAACAGGCCGGGCAGGCCCGCCAGTGCGGCCGTGGCCTGCTCAACGGTCAGGCTGATCCGTACGTCGATCTCCAGGCGGGGCGCCTCGCTCATGCCGCCGCCCCCGTTCCTGCCAGCTGGCGGACGGACCGGGCGGCGGCGCGGCGGAGGGGGCCGCACGATGGTGCCGTCACGACCTGGTGAGACTCCGCCAGGCGGGCGGCCATCTCGATGTCGCGCGCCGGGACCTTCACGGAGTAGACCTCTCCGCCCATCGGCAGCTCTACCTGCACGCTGGGGAAGCGCCGATCGTGACCGGCCTGCCTGAGCAGGTCGCAGACGACGTACGCCAGGCTCAGAGCGGAGTCCTCACGTCGCGGCTGGGGCCACAGAGCCCGGTACTCGGTGCGCTCCTGTGAGGTGGTCGCTCCCGCCTCGGACAGCCGGATGCCGAGCTGACGGCTCTGGAAGTCGAGCCACCAGACCTTGACCTCACCGCCGAGACGTTCGACGCCCCGAGCGACCCACGCCGCAACCTGCTCTAGCGCGATGTCACGAGCGGGAAGCCTGCGGGTCGGCATGTCTGAGGCGTACAGCGCCACAGCGAGCTCGCCGTAGGGCAGACGGAGGGTCAGGTCAAGAGCGGCGGTGTTCCTGGTGCTGATCACGGCGGTGGTCATCGAGCGGCCCCCGTTCCCGCCAGCTGGCGGCGGGTGGCGGTGCGACGGACGGGCACCAGGCGCCCAACGAGGCGACGGCACCAGGCCAGGAACGCCGTGTCGTCCGGGTCCGCCAGGTCGGCGGCATCGTTGGCGGCGGTGCGAACCTTGTGCATGGTCAGGTCGGTGATGACCCGCGTGAGCGTCTGTCGCAGCTGCGCCGGGGTCATCTCCGCGTCGTGGCTCTCGTCCAGGCCGATAGCGAAGCCGGTCAGCACGGCCGCCGCCTCTTCCTGCGTCAGCTCCAGGTGGAGACTGACCGCGATGCGAGGCGCGTCGGCGCCGGCCGGGCCGTGGACGGGCTTGCTCCGGTATTCCGGCGCGGTAGCGTGGATGTACATCGAAAGGCTCCAAACTGATCGATGTTCCGGCCCTGGCGGGGTGCCTCCCGCCGGGGCCTTCTTTGTGTGCCGGTGCGCCCCAGGCTCAACTGGTGCGCACCAGTAGTACACAACTGGTGCGCACCAGTGTCAAGGGCTCCGCCGTGATCCGTGGCGGCCGTGCACACTCTCAAGTGAACGCTGGCGGACGATTGAAGCCCATGCATTCGCCGTGCACTGGCGCTGCACTCGTGATGCACTGGTACTGCATGCGTAAGGGAAAGGCACCCGAAAAAGCGCAGGTTAGGCATGGTCGTCGATCTTTGGACAGGGCGTAGGGCCGGCGCGCTCCGCTCAGCGTGGCGCATGAGCATTGAGGCGTATGCGGGCCATCTGGGAGTTGCTGCCCGAACCGTCGCAAAATGGGACGCGGAGCCGGAACTTGTTCCGGTGCCAGCAATGCAGCAAATCCTTGACACTGCCCTTGAAAGAGCCCCAGATGCCGTGAAGGCGCGGTTTGCCATCCTGTTGGAGCGGCACGCGAGAGAACCGGTCCGAGACGGTGAACGTGATTCTCGCGAGGTGGTAATGGCGGCGGCCAACGAGTCGGCGGAAGACGTAGCCCTTAGAGCTTCCCAATGCCCCACGGAAAGCATTGCCGACCTGTACGACCGCACTGTATGCGTAGCTCGGGCGTACTCGTCACGCCCGCCCATGGTCGCGTTCGTGGATGCCAGGGCCGTCCGAGACCTGGCGCGCACTTTGGCACAGCGCACCTATCGGCCCTCGGATCTTTCAGACCTGTACGTGGTGCTCGGGCAAACCAACGCCCTTATGGGCTCGATCGCATTCGACCTAGGAAACTGGCAGGCGGCGGCCACCCTTGCTAAGTCAGCTACCACATACGCCGAGCTGGCGGGACATTCTTCACTTCAGGCGTGGGCGCTTGGACTTCAAGGAACTCTCGCCTTTTGGAGGCGTGAACCTGAGCAATCGCTGGCCTACTTGTCGCGCGGGCTAGCAATCGCCCCGGCGGGGGTTCCTCGCTATCGCCTGCTGTATATCGCTAGTCGAGCGTATGCAGTACAAGGCAACAAGCAGGCGATTGACGATGCGCTTGCGGAAGCTCGGGTGGACTTCGACGCACGCGACACGCGCCCGGATGAACTCAATGATTCAGTAAGAGGAGAGTTTACGTTCGACGACGCTCGTGCAGCTGCGTGTGCCGCCGCCGCGTGGCTCCACATTGGCGACGGGGAAAAGGCGGCTTCTTATGCCGAGAGGGCGCTAAGTTCCTACGCTTCACTGCCTGAGGAGCGGCGGCCATTCTCCCCGACCACAGGCGCGACCATCGACCTTGCAGCCGCATATCTAATTAGCGGAAATCATGATGCAGCTGAAGAGAAATTGGAAGTAGCGCTCTCGTTGCCTCAAGAAATGCGTAACGCATCTCTCGCCGGTAGGCTGGCTAAGGTGAAGGCCATGCTTGATGAGCGTGCCCGCGGTAAGGATGGCCGATCCAAGGTTCTGTCCTCACGCATCCATGGTTGGTTGAAGGACACGGCCGCAAAGCCTGACGTAGTGGACGAAGCTCTCTAAGTAAGTGCGGCCAGAATCTCGTTCTCCCTGGTTTTGCTAATTCCTATCTCGTTTGAGCGCTCATGCGTTGATAGGTTGTTGGTCGCCTTCAGCCATTCCCAGGTATCGCGCACAGTGTTCACGAGTGGCCGACACTCTAGGCCGCGAGCGTGAGCAAGGTCAGAGGAAACCTGCCAAACGCCAGCGTGTACACGCCACAATGGCATTTCAGACCACTGGCGCACTCCGGCCGCAAGCAAGACCTCATCACGCGCCCACACAAATTCCGCATCGGACTGCGTGACCGATGCGCAATTAGCCAGTAGACCGCCGAAGGTATCAAAGCCAATTGGGGCCGTTACGTTGAAGACGCCGGGCAGGGAGTGTTCTATCGCACGAACGGCGAAATTCGCCAAGTCGCGAACATCTACAGGCTGAATGCTGCGCGAAGGAGTTCCGGGCGACAGAACGCGACCTCCGTCAGAAACCCGCCTAAGCCACCATGGCAGTCTTCCGACGTACTCATGCGGCCCCAGTACGACACCAGGTCTAAGGACCGTGGTTCGATCTCTGCCCACCGTAATCTGGGCCGCTAGTTCACATCCGGACTTTTGGTAACCGTACTTGGTTGGGCCATCCTCCACATCTTCGCCGAAGTTCTCGTCTGCATCCGGTGGGCACTCTAGGACAGTAGAACTCTCTGTGAGCGGTTTAACTGGCCAATCGGCGTAGACACTCACGGTAGACATGAAGACGTACCGATTTACCACAGGTTCCAGAGCTTGTGCTGTGGCCAACACATTCCGTGGAACATATCCCGACGTATCTACGACCGCGTCCCACGGTCCGGCCGTGGCTAGCTTGGCGATATCCGCCGAGTTGTTCCGATCGCCATGGACAGTCTTTGTACCCTCGGGCGGTGAACCGGATATACCGCGATTGAATGCAGTCACATCCCATCCACGCTCAAGGGCGCTCGCAATAACGGCACGGCCGACAAAGGCGGTACCGCCTAGGACGAGAATCCTTGTCATTTCTTCTGGTCGCTTTCGGCTCTGTGAACGGCGAAGTAGCCGCGTCCATGCTCGCTACGGACCAGTCCTTCAGCCGCAAGCCGCATCAGAACGAGTCGAATCGTCGTGCGGCCGGCGCCCAGCTCCTGTGCCAGCGTTCGTTCAGAGGGCAGGCGGCCACCTGGTCCAAGTTCCCCCGACGTGATCAGATCGCGAATTGACTGTTCGACTCGCTCTGTCTTCTCGCCCACCAGGCGTTCCTTGTCCCTTGGATAGCTGAACAGTGGTGCGCACCAGTGTATGGCGGGGGATGCCGCTATGACAGCTCGAACTCGACATTGATGCGACGGCCCCCACCCCGCTCAGCCGCAGGCATCGAACGCGGCCGGGGGGGAGTGCTTGGCAGTGCTGGCCGATCTATCAGGTTGCGTCAGTGAAACCGGGACGGCACAGCTCGTCGATCACTACGCCGCCATGGGCGAGCACCAGCGTGTCCGTGTCCCAGTCGAGTTCCACGTCATCCAGACCACGAGACCGAATCAGGGCGTCGTAGTTCTTCAGGGCGGTGCGCGTCTCCTCCGTCATGCGCACGACGGTAACTCGGCATCACTCTGCTGTCTCGGCACTCACGGCAAGTAACTGCCTCTGGCGCGTGCGCTAGCAGGCATCGTCAGGGGCGCACTCTGTCGATTTGGCGGACCTTGGGGGTGAGTCCGGGTGACCTGCTAGCCGCTAGCCTGCTGGTCGCGGGCTAAAACGGGTGCTAGCGAGGGTGCTAGCGCTAGCAGGGTCAGGTGCTAGCGCTAGCACCTGACGGCGGCGCCCCAACCCGCGTGAGCGAGTACGCTCCGTAGTCCCGTACAGGAGTCAGGCGTACAGCCAAGCAGTACAGCAACCGCGACGGACTATCGCGCATCTCGGCGAACTCACGCGGACGATCGAAATCCCCTACCTGCGGTTCCCCTAGAACCTGGTAGGACGTCCATTTAATTCGGGACGAAGAGGTCGTGGGTTCAAATCCCGCCACCCCGACAGTGTAGTAGCAGGTCAAGGGCCTGATCGCTGGAGACAGCGATCAGGCCCTTGATCGTTCGTTAGCGTGGCGTTAGTGGTTTGAACCCGATCATGTGAACGCCGGCAACCCCAGACGACCCTAGAAAGCACCCGATCCCGCGTCTGATTGAACTCGGCAATTGGGTCGCCAACGGGCCGTTGACCCAATGTGGGGCGACGGTCTCGCTCCCACGACAGGTATCGGTCTACGGGATTCCAGCACAGAGATGGACAACCTTTCGGCTGCCGTACGAGGTGATGGGCTTGAGCTCTCGCCGGGCCACGCTGACATCACGGGGTCCCGGTAGCAATGAAGAAATTTCCAACGAAGTAGCCTCTGACCTGCATAAACGGAGAAGCTTGACCACCTGTGGCAGGTGATGATCACGGCCGCTACGTTCGTTCCGGTTTCATCCGGTACGGCAGGTAGAGGTGGTGCGTTGTCCGAGAAGATGTTCTCCGAGGAGCAGCTGGAGCAGCTGCGCTCGTACCCGGAGATCACCAGCGATGAGCTGATCAGGTATTTCACCCCGGCGGCGGCTGACGTGGCGTTCGTGAGTCCCGGTGGTCGGGGCCCAATTGATCGGCTGGGCATGCTGGTCCAGCTGTGCAGCCTGCCCTGGCTCGGGTTCGTGCCCGACGATGTGAGCGCGGCGCCGGCCGCGGCGGTGGCGCGGGTGGCCGAGCGGCTCGGGGTGACTCCGGCGGCGCTGCGGCTGTACGGCAAGCGCGATCAGACCCGCCCGGATCATCTGGGCCTGGTCGCCAAGTATCTGGAGTGGCAGACGGCCCCAGCTGGCAGCCAGGCGATAAAGGAGGTGGAGCAGTTCCTGCTGGACCGGGCGATGGAGCACGACTCGCCGACGCTGCTGTTCAACCTGGCGCGCGAGTATCTGATGGCGGCCAAGGTGATCCGGCCCGGCGTGCTCGTCTTGGCCAAGATGGTCGGCACGGCGCAAGGCGGCCTCCGATCTGACCTCGCAGCTGGTGGGGCACCTGTTGACGGAGGAGGTCCGCGCCGATCTGGAGCGGATGCTGCTGGTGGATGCGGGGCTGGGGATGACCCGGCTGGAGTGGCTGGTCAGCCCGGCCCGGGACGCGTCGGCGACGTCGGTGAAGGCCGCGATCGACAAGCTGACCTGGCTGCGCGCGATCGACGCGCACCAGATGGATGTGTCGGTGCTGCCGAACGAGCGGCGCCGGTTCCTGGCGCAGGTCGCACGCCGCTCGACCAACCAGGGGCTGGAGCGGCGCAAGGAGCGTAGGTTCCCGATCCTGCTGGCGTTCATCGCCCAGGCCGCGGTCGACCAGCTCGATGAGGTGGTGGCCCTGTTCGACCAGGCCGTCAGCGCGCGGGAGTCACGGGCCAAATCCAAGACGGACGAGGCGCTGGTCGAGCGGGCCAAGAAGGGCGAGGCCCGGCAGCTGCTGATGGACATGATCTTGCCGGTGCTGGCCGACCCGGCGATCCCCGACGATGAGGTGGGCGGGATGCTGCGCGAGCGGATCGGCATGCAGCGGCTGCGGGAGATCACCTCCGATGCGTGGAAGCCGCTGCCTCGCGACCATGGCCGGTTGTCGGAGCTGGACTCGTCCTACACCTACCTGCGCCAGTTCACCCCGAACGTGTTGGCCGCGATCGACTTCCAGGGCGGGCCGGGCACGGGCGAGCTGATGGAGGCGGTAGCGGTGTTGAAGGAGATGAACCGGCTCGGCGGCCGGAAGGTGCCCGCGACGGCGCCGACCGGCTTCGTGCCCGCCAAGTACGCCGACTACCTGGCCAAGGCCCGCAAGTCCGGAGAGGACACCGCCTATCGCCATTACTGGGAACTGTGCGTGATCTTGTGCCTGCGGGACGGGCTGCGCTCGGGGGACGTCTTCGTACCGGGCTCGCGCCGCTACGCCGATCCGGCCACCTACCTGTACACGCCCGAGCAGTGGGTGCCCCGGCGCGGCGAGTACTGCCGTCTGATGGGCAAGCCGCCGAACGCGGCGGACGCGCTGGAGCAGGGCAAGGAGGAACTGCACGCGGCCCTGGAAGAGCTGGAGACGACCCTGGCCAGTGCCGCTCCCGGCGACACCGGCATGGTCCGGCTGGATGAGGACGAGCACCTGGTGGTGCCGCCGCTGTCGGCCGAGGACGTACCGGCCGAGGCCAAGGCGCTCAAGGACGAGCTGGACGCGATGCTGCCGTTCGCGCCGATCGCCTCGCTGCTGATCGAACTGGACGCGCGCACGCACTTCCTGGACTGCTTCACCCACGCCGGCGGCCGCAAGCTGAGCACCTCGACCGAGACCAAGCGCAACATCCTGGCCGTACTCATCGCGATGGCCACAAACCTGGGCCTGGCCCGGATGTCGGAGGCCTGCGGGGTGTCCTACGACGTGCTGGCCTGGACCATGGAGTGGTACGTGCGGGAGGAGACGCTGCGCGAGGCCAACACGGCCATCGTCAACCACCACTACGGCCTGGAGCTGGCCAAGGTGTTCGGTGGCGGCACCATGAGCTCCTCCGACGGCCAGCGCTTCCCCGTCCGCGGCAAAACCCTGACCGGCCGGACCATGGTCATTCACGGCGGTCAGGTGCTGTCGACCTACACGCATGTCTCAACGGACCAATGGTCGACGTACGGCACGAAGATCATTGTGCCGACAGCGCGGGAGGCACACTACGTCCTGGACGACTTCCTTGGCAACGCCACCGACCTTCCGATCACCGAGCATGCAACGGATACGCACGGCGCCACGCTCATCAACTTTGCGTTGTTCGACCTGGTCGGCAAGGCGCTCACGCCGCGGATGCGGGATCTGACCCGGATCACCCTGGTCCGGGACGACACCCCGACCGAGATCTCCAAGCGCTACCCGCACGCCGGGCCACTGCTGGGCGCGCGCTGGAATGAGGACCTCATCGCCAGCTGCTGGCCGGACCTGCTGCGGATGGCCGGGTCGCTGAAGTACGGCCAGGCCACCGCCTCGCTGATCGTCGGCAAGTGGTCGGCCGCCTCGCGGCAGAACACCCTGGCCGCCGCGTTGAAGGAGTGGGGCATGCTCAGAAGGACCGTGCACCTGGCCAAGTACCTCTCGGACCCGGCCTTCAGGAGGAAGATCCGCGGCAGCTGAACAAGGGAGAGAGCCCGCACGCGCTGCGCCGTGACCTGCACTACGCCCAGCAGGGCACCATCACCCGGCCGCACCTGGAACAGCAGACCGAGCAGGCGTGGTGTCTGACCCTGCTGATCAACGCGGTGGTCGCGTGGACGACCGAATATTATTCTTGGGCGGTGCTGGAGCTGCGTTCGCAGGGCCGGGAGGTGAGCGACGAGATCTTGTCGCACATCTCGCCCGGGCACAGCGACAACATCAACTTCTTCGGGGTGATCAATGTCGACGTCGAGGCGGAGCTGGCCAAGCTCGACACCAGCGGCTGGCGGCCGCTGCGGCCCGCGCAACTGCGCCAGCTGGGGCTGTCGCCCTGACAAGTTCGCCGCCGCGCTCCCGGCTGTCGGCGCAGGCGGTTGATCGTAGGGATGGCCCCGCGCCGGGCGCGGGGCCACCTCCTACTGCTTATGGCACGCTCTGGGTGAGCGCGACGATGACGTGACAATGACTTGGAGCATGTCGTAGGCGGCCGCCATGGTCTCGGCGTCGACGGCGGCCTCGCTCGCCGGGCCTGCCGCCCACGCCCGGCCTGGGCGCAATTCGCGCATCTACGACCGTTCACGCGCCGCCACCGCCGCGGGCCGGTCGATCACTCACCGGCCCGCTCCCTTCGGCTCCCGGCGCCGGATCGGCTGAAGGACGCTGGGCCAGCTGCTCGGCCCGACGGCGGGCCGCCATTGCCCGCTCGCGCGCTGTCTGGCCCGTCGACGGTGGCCCGCGCGCGCTCTCGGGCGTCCTGCACGCTCGCCAGGAACTGATCCTGCCAGGCCGTCCCGCCGCTGGCCTGGGCGGCATGGTGCGAAGGGATCAATCACGGCCCCGGGGTGGCGGAGGCGTGGGCGAGGGCTGAGAGGGTCTGGCGGCCGACTATCGCCGGCGCCTCATGAACGAGGTCGTCGTTGCCGATGGCCTCGACCATGAACAACGCGAAGTCGATGCGGCGGGTGCGGTTGCTGTGGAGGATGGGGTCGCCGACGTGCCGGCTCCAGACGGGCAGGCCCTGGCTGTCGCCCTCCTCCAGGTCGCTGCCGCGGACGACGGTCCATCGTGTGCCGCTGGCGAACACCCGCCGGCAGGCTTCCACCTGGTCGTCGAGGTCGGCGAAGCGAGCCAGCCGCGCGAGCGGGCCGGCGACCTTGACCAGTGCCTTGATCTTCCACGAGTACACATCCCGGCCATCGAGGGTGATGTGCCAGCCGCAGGAGAACACCAGACGGGCCCCGGGCTGGGCGTGGTCGAGCACCGCCTGGGCGGTTCCTGTCGCGTAGCCGTGGACCCCGCGCGGGACCAGCACGGTCAGCACGGCATCGCAGCCGTCGACGGCTCTTTTGATGACTTCGCGATCGTCGGTCGCACCGGGGTGGAGGGTGATGCGTCCCCGGAACGCGTCGAGTTTGGGCACGCTTGTCTCCCGGCACACGCCGGCCACCTCGTAACCGCGGTCCAGCGCGTGCTGCACCATGTACTGCCCGAGCTTCCCCGAAGCCCCGACGATGCAGACCTTCTGCCGGGCAGGGCCACTGGCGCCATGGTCTTGTCCTTTTTCCATGTCTTCGCTTCCCGTCCTGTCTGGCAAGCCGGTAAGAATTGAGTCACACGCCCCAAACGAGCGACATCTCCGTAGGTCACTGCACGTGACCGGCGTCCCATCCTGAGGCTGCATTTCGGTCGGGACGTTCGGGCATGAGTCCGGCGGTCGCGTCCGTGAGAACGTTCTTCGGTGCGTTCTCCCAGGTCGCGTTGCTTGTTAAGTGTCTTTATGTCAAGCCGCGCCGCACCCTGGTAGCTCAGAGTCACCAACGCCGGATTCCGCTCGGAATCTCTCTGCGGACCGAGGCCCACTATGCGGGGGACGTCCCTGCTGATCCCCCCGGCAGGCGCCGGCGGACTAGGAGGTTCGGCACGACACGACCGTGCTCATACCCGACAACTTGGGTAGCCGCGCGCAGCAGGGCGGTGGGCAGCGGATCGTTTCCTGAGGGGGCGGCGGCCGGACCGCCCGACGACCCCTCAGGGCTTGCGCAGGGCGGCGAAGCCGTCGATGACGAAGTTCACCTTCTTCTTCAGCTCGTCGTTCAAGCGGCGATCATAGAGATCACACGCTGGCTCCATTGCGATGAGGGCCGGCCTCCAAAAAACGAAACCCTCCGCGACGGGGGAGTCGTAGCTGCAGCAGATGATAATATCCGGGCCCCAGAAATCCTTGTCGACGCTGACCATCTTTCCCAGCATGGTTCGCGTGTAGTCGTAACGACGCTCCATGGCCTCCTGTACGGCCTGGTCACGCTTGTCCGTTGGGAGGTGATGAAGAAACTGGTTCGGGCCGAACGCCTTGTCGCAGAAATTCATGTACTCGAAACTGAAATTCTGATGAGCATGCCAGAAGACGTCCAGGGACTTGGACAGCGAGTGCAAGTTCCGTCCGTCTATCACCTCCAACGAGTAGAACAGCTTCAAATTTGTGATGCCTCGCGCCAAGTAATCGATGTCGAAGAAGCGCTCATCGTGCGGGTTTTCCTGCTGCACCCTCCAGAGGATCTTGGCGTAGTCGTCCGACTCGTCAATACTCTTCAGTGCCTCCAGAATCCGATCGTCGACGATTTCGTATTCTTTCCTCCGGCCGTCGGCGAACTGTCTCCTAGACAGCTCCAGCGCCGGCAGAATTTCTTTATCGGTGAAGTACGGACGGATGGGTTGAGTAGTGTCGATCATTGCGAATCCTCCTCTTCGTTGCGTGCCGCAGACATTCTGCGGCACGCCTTTTGCTGAACGTATGACCAACTGCTCGAGTACGCCAGAGCCCCAGCAGCTGCAGTTCGTGGCCGAGTTCGGCCATTCTCCCGGGCGCAGCTCGCGGCATTGGCTGACCTGATCACCACGGAGCTCGCCGAGCTGCGGGAATCAGATGGAGAGCCGCCGAGCGCGGGCGGGTGTTACACCAGCAGGAATTGTTCGCTGCTCAGCATGGACACGATCTGGAAGTTGCTGTTGTACATGACGGCGTTGTAGTGGAGCAGGTGATTTTGCACGCCGGCCGCGGGGACGGGGATGCTGAAGGTCTGCACCAGTACGAAGTCCAGTCCCACGTTGGTGAAGGGCGGCGATGCGAACTTCTGGGCCGGGATCGCGGGGTCCAGCGCGGCCACGGCGGTACCGGCGGTGTCGTCCATACTGGTGATCAGAAGCGTGTAGGGCGCGTTGTCGATGACGTTGTTGCCCGCCTCGATCTCCACGACCAGGTCATAGGCGGTGGCCGGCGGCTTTCCTGCCACGTCGGGAGCGTTCGGTGTGGGGTCACCGACCTTGTTGCCGGTCTGGGTGGTGTAAATGCGCGCGATCCTGGCGTCCTGGGAGTTCATGAGCGGCCTCCACGGCCATGTCGAGGAACGAACGGGTGAGGCCCGATGGGCCCGCCCAAGGCCACAATCCGCCTCGGGCCGCCGTCGTACTCTCGCCGATACCTTCCAGCACCTGCGTCGCCCTGAGGAATCGAATGGGCACAGACGCGAGGTCCTGACGCCTGTGTCACCAGCGATCGCTGTGACACTCACCTCAGGAGTACACCCGTTCCGACAGCCGCACAACCCCGCCCAGTGGCACATTGTCATGCGGCCCCGTGCCAGCACGCGACGTCGTCCGTGGGACGACAGACCCGTACCATCCGATGACCAAGACGGTGCGCGCGACTCTGGCCACCTGTCTGTGACATAGAACTTGCATTATCTGTCACACTGGCCTCCGTCGGGTCATGTCCGCCCAGTTCGGAGCCCGTCGCCGCGACGGCGACTCGGCCACATTATGTGTCACATCGCCTGCCTGGAGGACGCCCGTGCCCGTCGTGGCCTTCCCCGGCCAGCCCGACCCGGCCAACGGCGCGACGACCGGCGGTATGACGACGATGGCCGCGGTCGAGCGCTTCCTCGACTCCATCACCGTGGCCACCACCCGCGCCGGCTACGCCGAGACCCTCGCCCGCCTGACCGCCATGGCCGGCCCGGCACATCCCGTCGCCGCCCTGGCCCCCGAGCACTACGCCGCGGTGATGGACCGCTGGAAGACCGCGGCCGCCGCCACCTGGAACCGGCACTTGTCCGCCCTGTGCTCCTTCACCACCTGGGCCCAGCGTCAGGAGCTGCTGGCCACCAATCCGGCCCGGCGCCTGGAGCGCCGCAAGCCCGCCCGCCGCGGTGACCGTGCCATTCCGCGCCCCCGGCTGGAGACGCTGTTCACCGACCCCGCGCACGCCCTACGGGAACGACTGCTGTGGAGGCTCCTCTACGACACAGCCGCCCGCGCCGAGGAAATCCTCACCCTCAACGTCGAGGACCTCGACCTGGAATTCCGCCGCGCCCGTGTCGTCTCCAAGGGCGGCGCCATCGAGTACGTGCACCGGGCCACCCCCACCGCCAGGCTGCTGCCCCGCCTGTTGACCGGCCGCACCACGGGACCGGTGTTCCTGGCCAACCGGCGCGCTCCCGCCTCCGGCACGCGCACGCCCGCGGCCGCCGACATCGACCCGACCACCGGGCGCGCGCGGCTGTCCTACCCGCGCGCCGAATACCTGTTCAAGACCGCCTCGGCCCGACTCGACCCGCACCGGCAGGGCTGGACGCTGCACCAGCTCCGCCACAGCGCACTTCAGCATCTGGCCCACGCCGGCCGCACCGCGCCGGAGCTGCAGGCCAAGAGCCGCCACCAGCACCTGGCCAGCCTCGGCCGCTACGTCCGGCTCGGTGAAGAGACCTCCGCCAGCGTCACCGCTGAAGCCGACCCCGTCCAACGCCGACGTGCCCGCTGAACTCAAGGATCGTCGTCGCTCATGATCCGCACCGTAAGCGAATCGAGACCTTAGCCGCAGAGTCCGGGGTCACCGCAGGTCAGACGCTACTTCGTTGGAAATTTCTTCGTTGCTACCGGGACCCCATCACGGCCAAGGTGCGAAGCACCTCGATCAGGCAACCCGAAGGATGGGGGAGGCGCAGCTTCTACCGGGCGCTGCCGGCCGGCATCATGGCCCAGTGAAGGGGCGCCTCGGGTGGGACAGCAGCCGACAGGTCCTTGCTTGTCACGGCACCGTCGCGGGCCCCAGTCCCCAGAGCCGCACGGTGCCGTCATTGCCGCCTGCGGAAATCGCGATCGTTTCACCACCTAGTCGCCCGACAGCCACCGAGCGGATTTCGCCGGTGTGGCCAGTGAGCGAACCACCCAGCTGCTTGCCCGCGGCCAGATCCCACACCCGCACCGTCCTGTCGTCACCTCCTGACACCGCGATCGTTTCACCACCGAGCTGCCCGACAGCCACCGAGAGGATTACGTCGGTGTGGCCGCAGAGCGGGGCGCCCAGCTGCTTGCCGGCAGCGAGATCCCATACCCGCACCGTCCTGTCGTCGCCTCCCGACACCGCGATCGTCCTACCGTCGAGCTGCCCGACAGCCACCGAGCGGACCGCGCCGATGTGGCCGACGAGCGGGGCGCCCAGTTGCTTGCCCGCGGCCAAGTCCCATACCCGAACGGTGCCGTCGTCGCCGCTGGACACCGCAATCGGCTTACCGTCCAGTTGCCCCAGCACCACCGAGTAGACGCTCCTCCGATGGCCGACGAGCAGGGTACCCGGCAGTCGTTCCGCAGCCACGTCCCACACCCCGATCCGGCCAAGCCGATCTCCGGAGACCGCGATCGTCTTGCCGTTCAGCTGCCCAAGGGCGATCGAATAGCCCACTCCGACGAAGTTGCCGAGCGGTTCGCCCGTGGGAAGATCCCACATCCGCACGAGAGCGCCGTCAGCATTGCTGACGACGATCGGCCTGCCGTTCAGCTGCCCGGCCGCCAGTACGGAGATCAGCCCGATGTCATCCCCGACGATCGACGTGCTGTGTCTCTTTCCAGCAGCCAGATCCCACACCTGCGCCTGATTGCCATGCGCCACCACGGCGACGGTTCGGCCGTCCAGTTCCGTAAGGACCGCATCTCCCGCCCACTTGACGTCGCCCACGATCGGCTTGCCTATTTGCCGGAAGGATGGAGCCGAATCCGGCAGCCATGTGAGCACGAAGAAACCCGCTGCGACGAGCACAACCGCAGCCGCTGTAACCAGCCCCCAGCGTCGTCGCCGTCCAGGCGCGTCAGGTGCCGATACGGGCGGATGCGGCGGCAGCGTCACGTCGCCGCGCGATAAGGAAGGGCGATCGCCCACTAAACCTCCAGAAGGTATCCGGCATCGCCATGCGAAGCGGGTACCACACCCTAGCGATCTTTCGTCGTGCGCCTCGATAGATGTCAAGGGTCCCGCCTGGGAAGACGAGTTTGATCAGGCGGAGAACACGTCGCGCCCCCGGGCGTAGGGCGTTTAGAACGCGCAGCCGATCGGCACGATATCGCCGCCCTGATCCACAGATGAGAAGGCAAGCTCCGCCGGCTCATGGGCATGGGCCGAAGCGTGCTCAAGATGTCCGTAGAGGTCGCGCCCGCGCCGGCAGGCATGGACGCGACCTCGACGTTCAGCTCACTCGCCCATCCGCGTCCGCCCCCAGGACCTTCATGAGGTCAGCGGTGCAGACCCGATAGAGATCGCCGATGCGGATGATCCGAACGGGGAACTCGCCGTCACGGGCCAGTTGGTACGCCTTGGATCGGCCGATTCCGAGAGCACGGGCAGCGGTCATCAGGTCGATCGTGGGTGGCAGGTCCTGCAGATCGCGAAAGGTCATCGACTTCATGCCATGCCTCCCGATACCGGGCTGGTGACGATGCAGTCCACCAAACCTGTAGGCATCCCGGTCAGCACCTTGCGGGCGTCCTCCTGGTAGATATCGGCCTGTCCGTCGTTCCAGTATGGCTGTCCCAATACGGTCATCGGCTACCTCCGACCGTCCGGGCCGCCCACAGCACCTCGGTCGCGCCTCGACGGCCGAAGGCGAGCGCTGTGATCGCCAACAGCGGGTTCGTCCTGCTGGCCACCATCGGGGCGATCACGGCGATGGGGCATGAGACGGTCCAGACCCGATACGCGGTCAAGGAGGTGCTGCCCCGCCTCTTGGCCGCCGCCCTGGCCGCCAACGCCAGCTTCATCATGTGCGGCAAGATCATCGAACTTGCCAACGCCTTGTCAGAGGCGCTACTCGGGCAGAACTTCGACGGCCGGCGCGCGTTGACGACGCTGCGATCCATGATCCTGCCACCAGCACAGGACGAGAGCTTCTACATCCTGCTCGCGCTGGTCGCGGTCATCCTGCTGATCCTGCTGCTGATCACCTTCATCATGCGTACCGCCCTGGTATTGCTGCTGGTCGTGGCCGCGCCGCTGGCGCTGGCCTGCCTGGCACTGCCCACACCGACGGACTGGCCCGCTTCTGGTGGCGCGCCTTCACCGGGCTGCTGATCGCTCAGGTGGCTCAGTCACTGACGCTGGTCATGACGGTACGGATCTTCTTCAACCAGGACGGCCGCCTCCTGCTCGGCCTCGTACCATCCGGCCAGCTCATCAACCTGGTCCTCGCCCTATGCCTGCTGATCATCCTGGTGCGCATCCCCCGCTGGATCTCGCGCCGGATCTTCGCCCAGACGGCGGGGCGCGGCTCGACGATCACACGGATCATCAAGTACGCCCTGGCCTACAAACTCACCGCACCCGTGCTCAACGCCCTGCACCTGGGCCGCGGCACACGCGGCCGAGCCACCGCCGGTATCCGGGGGGCTCGGGAGACGCAGGGCAGGGCTCTGCCACCGCGCCGTCCACCGGGGCCATCCGGCCCACCTGGTTCTGCCGGTTGGCGCGGCCCTCGCCCGCCCACCGGGCCGACTCCCCACGGCGGACCACGCCAGAGCAACCATCCGCCGACCGGCACCTGCTACCCGGCCCAGAACCGGAATCCAGCAATGATCGCGCGTGGCTCGTCCACCCGGCCGGTCCAGGGCGCATACACGATCGGGTCTCAGTCGTGGCACTCGCACGGGGCCATCGGCCCTGCGGCTCGGCTCGGTCGCCATCGGCCTGAGCGTCGTCGCGGTCATGAGCCCGGCAGCGGCACTCGCGACCCCCACACCTGCCCCGCCCAATACGCAGTGGACGGCGACCCCCATCACCCCCAGCGAGATCGTCGACGGCGCCAAGTCCCCGACAGGCAAGCTCACCAAGAGCGACCAGGCCAAGAAGGTTCCCGGGGCGGTGGTCGGCCAGCGGATCAGGACGGTCTACGGCGGCGTCGCGCTCCGGCTCCCGGGCGGCAAGGCGGCCGAGGTGCTGAAATTGCCCGGCGCGGTCGCCGTACAGGAGGACAAGCCGCAGCAGTTGCTGTGACGGTGGATCCTGTCGTCCGGATCAGCGATGCGTCAGCAGGGGGGCGTGGTGATCGGCCCCGTCGGGACCGTCGGGATCGGCGTGGACGGTGGCGGCCCTCAGCCGTGGCAGGTCATGAATCAGCCGGTGCTCGGCCTCCACGGCCAGGGCGTGCGCCTCAACCAGCGACAGCTCATGATCGACCTGGATGTCCACTTCGGCGCGCATCGAGTGACCGATCCAGCGCAGCCGTACCGAACCCACCCGCTTGATGCCCGGCACCTCGGCCAGGGCCTGCTCCGCCCGCTCGACCAGGGCGGGGTCGACGGCGTCCATCAGCCGGTGGTAGATCTCCCGGGCGGCGTCGCGCAGCACGAAGCAGATGGCCACGGTGATCAGCAGGCCCACGATCGGGTCGGCGATGGGGAAGCCGAGGGCGGCGCCGCCCGCGCCGAAGAGTACGGCGAGCGAGGTGAAGCCGTCGGTACGCGCGTGCAGGCCGTCGGCCACGAGGGCGGCCGAGCCGATCTCACGGCCGACCTTGATCCGATAGCGGGCCACAAGTTCGTTGCCCAGGAAGCCGACGAAGCCCGCGCCGGCCACCCAGCCGAGCGCCTCCACGTTCTGCGGGTCGATGAGCCGTTTGACCGCCTCGTAGCCCGCCAGCCCCGCCGACGCCGCGATGAGCAGCACGATGACGATGCCCGCCAGATCCTCTGCCCGGCCATAGCCGTAGGTGAAGCGGCGGGTGGCCACGCGTCTGCCGACCCAGAAAGCGATCGCCAGCGGGACCGCGGTGAGCGCATCGGCGAAGTTGTGCAAGGTGTCGCCCAGCAGCGCCACCGAGCCGGAATAGGCGAAGATGATCGCCTGTGCCACGGCGGTGACCATGAGCGCGGCGAAGGAGAGAGCCAGCACCCGCATGCCGCGACTACTGGATTCCAGCGCCGCGTCGGTCTTGTCCGCGCTGTCGTGGCTGTGCGGAGTGAGCAGGTGCTTGATCCCGCTTAATGCTCGCTTGATCCCACGGTCGTGACCGTGGCCATGGCCATGCCCGTGACCATGCTGATCCGACATATCCGACCCTCCTTGCCCGAATTGGACTGCGTGGGCAGTATATGTAGTCATGTGCGCACGCGACAACGAATCAGGTGCCACTGATATGCAGGAGCGCATGCCACGAATGTGCAGGTCAGAGCTATTCTCAGCGCCTTTCGCAGCTCAATGCCCACCATCCTCAGCTTCTGGTCCGCGTGAAGCCGCCCGAAGCGCGCCGCACATTTTCAGCAGGCGATCAGCCGGGCGCAGGAGTTGGGGATGGCGGAGCACGGTGTTCCGGGTGCCTCTGACGGGGGTCCGGATCAGCCAGTGCATTGCGGCTGCCGCCGTTGGGCGGGCCAGCCGGCCCTCGGCCACTTCCAGTTCGCCGTTCTTGAGCTTGTCCTTGTACTCCTTGTTGCCTCGGCCCATGTCGATGTTGCGGATCCCGCGATCTGAGGCCGCACCGATCATGGCGAAGTGCTGGATAGCGGGCGAAATCGGTGTCGTAGGCCGGGAACCAGCCCGCCAGGACGGTGTCGCTGCGCAGGCCGAAATGGGCGGCGACGGGCCGGTCGCCGACGTAGACGATGTCGAGCACTCCCGCGAAAGCCGGGGTGTCGATCTACAGCAGGTCGTCGACGAGCCGGGTGATCCACGGCTGGGCGAAGCGGTCGGTGCGGCCCTTACGGCGGTACTGGTCGCTCTTCCACGTCAGCAGCGTTCGCAGGGCGGCGTGGTCGCGCCGCACCTCACCGACGTCACGCCCAAGCTTGCGCTGCTTGTACGCGGTGCTCTTGTAGGTCTTGCCAGAGTTCTTCTTGACCGTCTCGATGTAGGCGTCCAGCCCGTGGCGCAGGTCGATGATCGGGATGGATGGCGGCTGGCGTGGTGGGCGGTGAACTGGTCGGACACGAGATGGCCGAACTCCCAGACGTCCAGATCGCCTGCTCTGAGCAGGGACGGCGCGTCGAGCCCGACCTCAGGGGCCAGGATGGCGCCTTGGGCGTCGGTGAGCCCCGTTCCGATCGGTTTGCCGACGCCGAGACCATGCCGTTCGAACGGGAAGCAGCCGACGATCCGGCCGCCGTCCTCGGCGACTGCCACGCGTGCCTGGCTGCAGTGCCGTCCGACCCCGATGATGAACTCCGGGCACAAGAACGGGCTGGCCAGAGCGGCCGGGTTCGTCTGCAGGCCGAACGCTCCTGGCCGGTGCTCACCACGCTCTCCCCGTCGTACCCTCCGATTCTGCCTGTCTGACAAGGACTTCTCGGGAGGCTCGCGCGTCCCGGCTGGAATGGTGCGGGCCCTTCGCCCCGGTCCGGGTGAAGGCGCGGATTGGCGAAGTACTGCTGTGCGATGATGCCGACATGCCAGCCGTCACCTCCGCCGCGACACCGCTGCGCGCCGCGCGCGCAGCGGTGTTCGCGGTGGTGGCGTTCACCCTGGGTGGTCTGGCTCATGTGTTCGCCGGTGGCGTGGTGCCGTTCGAGTCTGCGGTGACGGCCATCGCCGTGTGCTTCGTGCCGGCGTTTCTCCTTGCGGGTCGTGAGCGTTCCCTCCCCGTGATCGTGGTCACGTTGGCGGCCACGCAGGCGGCGCTGCACCTACTGTTCTCGGCCACGGACGTCATAGCGGAAGCGGCGGGACACGCGGAGCACCCGCACATCGGGCTCGTGCCCAGTCTCGGCATGCTCATCATGCATGGCTGGGCGATCGCGCTGACCGCGCTCTGGATGTCTCACGGTGAGACGCTGTTGTGGTCGCTACTGCGCCGGCTGGCCGTACGACTGCGCATCGTTCAGGTACTCTCCGCCGACCCGATCGCCCACGAGCCGGCCCGCGCGCCCTTCCGGGAGCCTGCGGTCCTGCGCTCGGCGCTGCTCGCGCACGAGCTGTGCAGGCGCGGCCCTCCCCACGCCACCCGCGCGCACGCCGTCTGACCCTCAGCAGTAGCGCGGCCGTTTCGCGTTCTCTTCTCACCCCTGTCACAGCGGGTGCCCGCTACCTGCGACCGGATGCTGTCGCGCCCGGTCGGCTTCGGCATGCTGCCGGCCAGCGGCTGAGCTGCGCGCCTTCAGGCATCGATCAACCTGACCCATGCTCCCGTTGAAGAGGTTCACCGTGACTCATCAGATCAGCCGTCTTCTCGCCCTTGTGGCGATCGTTCTCGCAGCCGTCGGAGCACTGGGGGCTCCGGCCTTCGCACATGCCGGGCTCAAGTCCAGCGATCCCAAGGACGGCTCGACCGTCAAGGAGCTCATCTCCAGCATCGAGTTGGTGTTTACCGAGGACATCAACGCCAGATACACCACCGTGGTCGTCACCGGTCCCGGCGGCGCCAAGGTGGCCGACGGCAAGCCCCAGGTCAAGGGCGACACCGTGACGCAGGAGCTGAAGCCCGATCTGGCCGACGGGCGCTACGCGATCGCGTTCCGGGTGATCTCGGCCGACGGCCATCCCGTGGCCGAGGAACTCCACTTCACGCTCAAGGTCCCCGCACCCGAGGCGACGCCGACTGCGGAGAACACGGCCGGCGCCAGCGCTTCGCCGGAACAGAGCATGGCCACGCCGCTGCCGTCGTCGGCGGACCCGGTTTCGGCCACCCCGGCCGCCGCCTCTTCCACCAGCGATGGCGGCGCAGCGATGCCGACCGTCTTGCTCGTAGTGGGTGCGCTCGTGCTCGTCGCCGGCGTGGCCGTCTTCGTGGCCGGCCGAAGGCGTCCCACTCGCCAGAAAGCCTGACGCCGGCTTCCTGACGGCAGGTCTCCGAGGTAAGGCCGGTTCGGCCCGGAGACATGGCCGTCCGGGCTGACGATGCCTGCGGTGGTGCCGTCGTCGGCGCGGATGAGGGCGATCTGGCTGCGGGCGGCACGCAGCTGGGCAACTGTGCCCGCGACGACTGCGCCGGCCTTGCAGCCCGCTCCTGTCGTCTTCGCCTCTGCGGCGGCTGGGTAGCAGAGCGGCCAGGGCATCCCAGGCCGGCTGTGGGCGGTGGTCGCCGTTCTGGCCGGGAGGCATCTGGTACCAGGCCAGGCGTAAGGGGCGCGCCCGCGGACCAGGCCACATAGTGCGCGGCCGGGACGGCTCGCGTTCGAGCCGTCCCGGTCCAGCCGTCTCACAGGTAGGTGAGTGCTTCTCGGACGGTGATGCGCGAGGCGCGGGAGGCGGCGGCCTCGGTGGCGAGCATCGCGCCCAGAACGGACAGGACGACCCAGATGCCGACCGCGGGCAGCGAGACGCGGAACGGCAGCGGCGCCTTGGTGAACAGGTTGCCCAGCCCGACGCCGAGGACGGCGGTGAGCCCGAGCGCGGGGAGGATCGCGACCACGCATCCGGCCAGGGCGAGGAGGACTCCTTCCGCGACGACGATCCGGCGCACGGTCTTGGGGCGGGCGCCGATCGCGTGCATGACGCCGAACTCGCGGGTGCGGTCGAGGATGTTGGCGCTCATCGTCGAGGCCAGCCCGATGGCGCCGACCACGCCCAGCGGCAGGGCCACGCCCAGCAGGACCAGCAGCACAGGCCCCATGTGCCCGGCGGAGGCGGCGTTGGTGCGGCTGACCGAAGCGGCGACGCCCACGTCCATCCCCGCGCCGGTGAGCGCCCGCTCGACGGCGGCGGCCACGCTCTGGCGGGTCTGCTCGTCGTGGGCCGTGGTCATGACGCGGACCTGGTTGACGAGCGGTGGCTGCCCGCTGGCGGCGGCGAGGCCCGCGGCGGTGGTGTACGCGTCACCGCCGCCGCCCTCCCGTTCTTCGACGATGCCGGCGATGCGCCAGGTGCTGGGCTTGCCGTCGATGAACAGTCGCACGGTGTCCCCTGCTCCCAGTCCGGGGACGGTGTTGTCGCGGACGATCTGGCTGAGCACGACCGCGCCGGTCTCTCCCGGCTGCAGCCAGCGGCCTTGCAGCATGGTGGGCGGCGCGGGCAACGGGCCTTCGGGCACGGTGTTGACGGACACGCTGCCGTGTCCCTGGTCGGGGTAGGTGCGGGTGAAGGGCAGCGCATCGGGCCCGGCGATGCCGATCTTCGCTCGCTTCCACGCCTCGACCCGCTCGACGCCCGGCACCGTGCGCACCGCCTCGGCAACCGCGGCGGCTCGGGCGGGGGCGTCAAGTTGCGCGTCGACGTCCCAGTAGCGCTGCTGCCGGCGCTGTTCCTCGACGGCCTGGGTGCCGGAGTTGAGCGACATGCTGGCGACGAACACCGCGCCGGCGCTGGCCAGCATGCCAACGGAGAGCCAGAACCGGGCAGGCCGCCGGACGGTGTTGCGCAGCGCCATGAGCAGCCCGCGGTCGAGGCCGTGCAGGCGGCTCAGGCGGGCGATGGCGCCACTCGGTTTCGAACTGCCGCCGTGGTGGTCGATGGCCGCGCGCACTGTGATGCGGCTGGCCCTGACCAGCGGGCGCAGCGCCATCAGCGGCGGCAGGCCGAGCCCGACGGCGACGATCACCGCGTACGCCCACCAGGGCGCGGCGACGTTCGTGGCCTGGATGCCGAGAGTCCCCAGTAACCTCCCGAGCAGGTAGCGGCCGATCAAGGTGGCGGGGACGAGGGCGAGCAGGGTCGCCGCGGCGGACACCAGGAGGACCATCGCGAGGTAGAGACGCGCGATGCGACCCGAGTTCGCGCCTACGGCCTTCATGATGCCGATCTGCGGGATCTGCTGCGTGAACAGGTTGTTGAGCATGTTCGCGACGAGGATCGTGCTGAGCAGCAGCGCCGCCGCGCCGCCGGCCATGAGTGACAGCAGCAGCACGTCGGCCTGCCATTGGTGGGGGTGGGCGTACGGGGCAGGCACCTGGATCTCGGCGATCGCCAGGCCCTTGTCCCGCTGTAGCCAGGCGCCGACCTCGCCCGCGACCTTCACCACGGTGTCGCGGTCCCTGCTGGGGATGCGCTGCCCCGGCTCGGCGACCTGGATCTTGAGCTGGTCGAGCACGGCCGGTTGGAGCGAGGCGGCGGACAGGTAGGCGTGACCACGCTGTTCCTGGGGTGACGGGGCCAGGCTGGGGTCGTACACGGTGCCGGAGACGCGCAGCCGCAGCGGCGGCGCGCCCGGAGGCGTGACGGTGAGGCCGTCACCGGGCGCCACGCCGAGCAGGCCCAGCGAGTCGCCGCCGATCAGGATCTCGCCGGGCGGCGGGGGCCAGGTTCCTTCCTGCCGCAGGTCGAATTGGGCCATCCGCATCGGGTCGTCCGGCGCCGCCACGAACACCTGGAGCGGTACGGCCCGCTGCTGCCCGTTGACCGCGACCGCGGCGTCGAACTGCGTGCGCCCTGTCGCCTCCGACACGCCCGGCCTCTTGCGAGCCTCGGCGGCCAGCGCCGCCATGCTCGCCGGATCGAGGCCCCGGTCGAGCACGATGGTGGCCGAGGCGGGCTCGGTGCTCATGTACGCGCCGCTGGTCTCCCTGCCGATCGAGGTCCAGGCCGCCAGCAGCCCGCCGAACACGGTCAGGCTGACGGCGATCGCGATCACCATGAGGACGAACCTGGACCAGGAGATTCGCAGGTCCCTGCGGAGCTTGACCGCCATGAGGCCGTTCATGTGGTCACCACGTCGTCGTCGGTGATGATGCGGCCGTCGGCCAGGACGATCTCGCGCCCGACGATGGAGCGGATGTCACGTTCGTGGGTGACCACGACGATGGTGCGCCCCTCGGTGTTCAGGTCGGCGAACACCTCCAGCACGGCGTCGGCGGTGTGGGAGTCGAGGTTGCCCGTGGGTTCGTCGGCCAGCAGCAGCGGCGGGTCGTTGGCCAGGGCGCGGGCGATGGCCGCGCGTTGCTGCTGGCCGCCCGACAGCATGGCAGGCAGTTTGCCGGCCTGGTCGGCGATGCCCACCCGCGCCAGCAACTCAAGAGCGCGGTCACGGCGCCGGACGGCCGGGATCTTGGCGGCGAAGTCCATCGGCAGCATGACGTTCTCCGCCACGGTCAACGTGGGCAGGAGCTGGAAGAACTGGAAGACCAGCCCGACGTTGCGGCCCCGCCACTCGGCCAGCCCGGACTCCGACAATGCGCCGAGATCGGCCCCCGCCGCCCGCACGATCCCGGACGTCGGCCGGTCGATCCCGGCAAGCAGGTTCAGCAGCGTCGTCTTGCCGCTCCCCGAACGCCCCACGATCGCGACGAACTCACCCGCCTCGACTGTCAGGCTGAGATGGTCGACCGCGACCACCTCGCCCTCACCCAGCGGATAGCTCTTCACCACATCACTGATCTCGATCATTCAAAGCCTCCAGTGCTCGGCGCGCTGCTCGCGTTGTCACCGTGGCTGGGAATCTGGTGCCCCATCCCGCCTCCGCCGACGAGCATCATCGCCACGACGAACAGGACCACGACGGCCGCGACGATCGCCGCGACCTTCACCCAGCGGGGAACGCCCTCACCGGTTCCGGCCATATGCGCGCCCCTTCCGTGCGCCGTCATTGTTGACGGCCAAGTTACGAACGCCGCATCCCGCGCCGAAACGCCCCGCGAGCGGGTCTTTCACGTCCTCATTTCGTGGAGGCGGATCCCCCTGCGGGGCGACTCGCGCCAAGGACCTCGGGCGTTACTCTGACCGTGCCATGTCATCACCGGCCACAGCCCGTTCGCGGGCGCTCCTCGACACCGCTCTCGCGGCTGCCGTGTTCGTCGTCTCGCTGGCGCTGCTCGTACACGGCGGCCCCACACCGGTCCGTGCGGGTGCCCGCGGGCTCGACGCGCTCGGCGTGCTGCTCGTGGCCTGTTCGGCGGTGCCGTTCGTGCTCTGGCGGCGCTTTCCGCTGGCCGTCTTCACGGTGGCGGCGGGGGTCAGCGTGCTGCTGGCGGGGTTCGGCTATCCGGCCGATCTGGTGCTCGGGCCCATCGCCGCCCTCTACCTGCTCGCCGCCAACGTCCCGTGGACGGTACGCAATGCCGCCGTGGCGGCTGGGCTGCTCATCGCGTACCTGGGCGCTGCCGCGTACGCGCAGGAGGCCTTCCCCGGTGTCGGGCTCGTACACACCGCTCTGCCCTGGGCGGCGGCGTGGTTCGCCGGGGAGCGGACCCGGCTCCGGCGCGAGCAGGTGACCGAGTTGCGGCAGCGAGCCGTGGATGCCGAACGCGCGGCCGAACGCGAACGCCTGCGCGCAGTGAATGAGGCCGAGAGGGAGCGGCGGCTCGCCGTCGCGGAGGAGCGCGCCCGGATCGCCCGGGACCTGCACGATTCGGCGGGCCACGCGATCAGCCTGATCGCCGTCCGCGCCGGCGCGGCCAGGCTGCGCCGTCACCAGGACGGGGCATTGCGGTCCCTGGAGGCGATCGAGGAACTGGCCAGGCAGACTGTGGCGGAGATCGACCAGCTCGTCGGCTCCTTACGCGAAGGCGACCCGGAGCCGGCCGCACCGCTCGGGCTGGCCTCGCTCGACACCCTGATCGCCCACCACTCCGCCGCGGGACTACACGTAGAACTCGACCTCGCAGGTACGGTACGGCCGCTCGGCGGCACCGCCGACCAGGCCGCCTACCGCATCCTCCAGCAGGCGCTCGCCAACGCCGCCCGCCACGGCACCGGGCACGCCCGGATCGAACTCGACTTCACCGGCGAGGACTTCACGCTCACCGTCACGAACCCGGTGCGCGGAACACCGCCACGGGCGAACGGGCACGGAGTGATCGGCATGCGCGAGCGAGCCACCCTGGCCGGCGGCAGCCTCGACGCCACCAGACTGGAGAACACCTACCGCCTCCGTGCCCGGCTCCCCTACGGAGGGCACCAGCCATGACCCGAGTGCTCATCGCCGATGACGATCACCTGATGCGGGCCGGCCTGATCGAGCTGCTCACCGCCGACCCCGGCATCGAGATCGCCGGACAGGCCGCCACGGGTCACGAGGCCGTCGAGAGAGCCATCCGGCTTGCGCCGGACGTCGTCCTCATGGACGTGCGGATGCCCGACCTGGATGGCATCGCCGCCACCAGCCGGCTCTCCCGGACGACACCGGACGTGAAGATCCTCATCCTCACCACCTTCGAGCAGGACGACTACATCTTCGGTGCCCTGCGCGCCGGTGCCTCGGGATTCCTGCTCAAGCGGGCCCGGCCGGAAGAGCTGATCGCGGCGGTGCACACCGTCGCGGCGGGGGATTCGCTGCTGTCCCCGTCTGTCACCCGGCGCGTGATCGACCGCCTCTCCCGGCAGCCCGTCCCCGACCTCGCCGATCAGACCCGGCTCGACACGCTGACCCCACGAGAGCGCGAAACGCTCGAACTGGTCACCAGGGGGTTGTCCAACCGCGAGATCGCCGCCGCGCTGGTCGTCGAGGAATCGACCATCAGGAGCCATGTGAAGCGCATCCTGATGAAGCTCGGCCTCCGTGACCGCGTACAGGCCGTGATCTTCGCCTACGAAACCGGCATCAACCGCCCACGCTAGCTACTCGGTCGCGTCGGAACCCGGGCCGTCGGGACGGCTGGGCTGGCCGTGGCCATGGTGGGGCGGTGTCGCTGGCCGCCGTCTCCGACGAGAACGGCTATCTGTGGCCGTTCCTGCCCGGTCTGGTCCTGCTCTCGTTCGGGCTCGGCCTGTCCATGGTTTCGCTGACTCTGCCGGCCACTTCCGGAGTGCCGTGACGCTCATTCGACGGCGCCATCTGCCTGTGTTCTCTTCAGAGGAGTGATCCTCTTCGGGACAGCAGGAATAGGCGGCCGCCCAGCTCCCCTCAACGCATCGGTGCGCACTTTGTGCGCATGTCCGTCACTGTCTGCACCGATCGTTTACGTGTGCAGTGTTAGCGTCGGCTCATGGTGCCGCAGCCAGCCGACGACAACACGCCCAAGCGGCCTACGAGGGCGCGTCGCGTACTGGTGATCGCAGGCATGATTCTGCTGATCCTCGTCTCCCTTCTGCTGGGGGCCGTCACGTTCCTCATGGTCACCGCAGAGCTGGACTAATTGGTCTCGCCGGACGGAGCCGCGCAGCCGGTTGTGGAGGTACACCGGTGAAACGGCACCTGGTCGAGCTACGCCTGGCCGGCCTCATCGAGGCGCTCCATCACCTGACGTCCGGTATGCCTCATCACAGGTAGTTCACCAAATAACTTGCCGCCCAGATGAGCACTGCCGCGCCGAGCGCATAGAGCAGCACCAACGCAGCGATCTTCATCCAAGGCTTCACCTGGTCATCGTCCAGCGGCGGGCGCGTGACGAGCAAGGGGGCGGGTGCATAAGCACAAATCTTGCTTGTTACTGTACGTAGTCAATCATGTGCGGATTGTTGAGACCATCGTCGCGGCCACGCAAGTACGCGTGGTTCGTGGTCGTGCTCGGACTGCTCACGATCGCGCATATGTGGTCCCACGCGGCACATGTCGCCGATCACGTGGCGTCAGATTCGCTCACGGCCATGAGCCACAGCCAACACGAGCATGACCACGACGACCATGGTGAGCAGGCGCACTCGCATCCCTTCGTCGCATCCGACCTGAGCGATGCTCAGATGGGACAGGGCGAGTGGCCGGCGGTGGTGATCCTGCCCCGGGACGCCGAGCGGGATCTGGCCCCGGTCCCGATGGGACGGGCGCCGCCCCGTAACCACCGTGGACGAGCCGCGCTCACCCAGACGCTCGAGGTGTGCCGCTGCTGATGCGGACGTGTACGTCACCGTCCTCAACAGTCAGCGACCTGGCGCGACATGCGCCGAAACGAGTGTTCACCATGTCTTCATCCACCACCGAACTCACCACGACACACCTGGTGGGACGCACACCTCTTTGCTGGATCGGGGAGCCGTTCGCCTCCGGCGGTCGGGGTTTTTGGGCCAAGCTCGAAGGCGCCAACCCCGGCGGGCTGAAAGACCGGGCCGCCCTGCACATCGTCAAGCAGGCCAAGGCGCGCAGGGAACTGGCTCCCCGCGCGATGATCGTCGAGTCCAGCTCCGGGACGTTCGGGCTCGGGCTGGCGCTGGCCGGCATCGTGTACGGCCATCCGGTCACCGTCGTGTCCGACCCCGGCATGGAAGCGATCATCGAAAACCTGCTCGTCTCCTACGGAGTGCACGTGGAGACCGTCATGCAGGCCCACCCATGCGGCGGCTGGCAGCAAGCGCGCCTGGACCGCGTGGCCCAGCTGATGACCGGCCACCCCGGCTCCTACTGCCCTGACCAGTACAACAACCCGGACAACGTCGAGGCCTACGCAGGCCTGGCCGACGAACTCGCCGCCCGACTCGGCCGGGTCGACGTGCTGGTGTGCAGCGTGGGCACCGGCGGGCATTCGGCGGGGATCGCCAGGCGCCTGCGCCTTCGTCACCCCGCGTTGCGCCTGGTCGGAGTGGACTCGGTCGGCTCAACCATCTTCGGACAGCCGGCGCGGCCCCGCCTGATGCGCGGGCTGGGCAGCAGCATCCATCCGCGCAATGTCGCCCACGATGCCTTCGACGAGGTGCACTGGGTGGCCCCGCAGGAGGCGGTGTGGGCCAGCCGCACGCTCGCCCGGACGCACTACGCGACCGGCGGGTGGAGCGTGGGGGCCGTCACCGTCGTGGCCTCCTGGTACGCCAGGACCCGGCCGTCCGGCACCCGCATCGCCGCGGTCTTTCCCGATGGCCCGGCCCGCTACTACACGACCGTGTTCGACGACGCCTACTGCGCCGAGCACGACCTTCTCGACCGCCCACCGGCCGACGAACCCGACGAGATCAAGGACTCCGGCGAGGCCGAGGTGACCCGGTGGACCCGGATGGTGATGCGCTGATGTGGCGCCGCTTCCGTTCCTTCGACCGCAGCGTCCAGTTGCTCATGGTGAACCAGTTCGCCATCAACGTCGGTTTCTACATGCTGATGCCCTACCTCGCCGGGCACCTGTCCGACAGGTTGTTCATGGCGGCCTGGGCCGTGGGGCTGGTGCTCGGCATGCGCAGCCTCAGCCAGCAGGGCCTGTTCCTGCTGGGCGGGACACTCGCCGACCGTCTCGGCTACCGGCCCGTCATCATCGCCGGCTGCCTGCTGCGGACGGTGGGCTTCGGTCTGCTGGGGTTCGTGGACACGCTGCCCGCCCTGCTCGTCGCCTCGGCGCTGACCGGATTCGCCGGGGCGCTGTTCAACCCGGCGGTGCGCGCGTACGTCGCGCACGGCGCGGGCGAGCGCAGGGTGGAGGCGTTCGCCCTGTTCAATGTCTTCTACCAGGCGGGAATCCTGCTGGGCCCGCTGATCGGCGTGGCCCTGCTCGCGGTCGACTTCCGGCTGGTCTGCATGGTGGCGGCCGGGGTGTTCGCGGCCCTCACCCTGCTGCAGCTGTCCGCCTTGCCGCCGTGCCACAACGAGAAGCCGCAGCGTGGCAGCGTGCTGGCGGACTGGCGGGATGTCGCGGCGAACCGGCCGTTCCGGATGTTCGCGCTGGCCATGGTCGGCTCGTACGTGCTGTCGTTCCAGATCTACCTGGCACTGCCGCTGGCGCTGGGTGACGACGACGCCGTCAGCGCGTTGTTCGTCGTGTCGGCGCTGGTGGCCTTGCTCGGGCAGATGCACGTCACCGACTGGGCACGCAGACGATGGACGGCCTCACAGGCCATCGCCCGCGGGCTGGCCCTGATGGGGCTCGCCTTCGTGCCGCTGATCCCGTATGGGGTCGCGGGTGCACCGGTGCCCGTGGCCGCCGCGTTGGCCTGCACGGTGCTGCTCACGCTGGGCACGGTGCTGGCGTACCCGTTCGAGATGGACACCGTCGTGGCGCTGTCGGGCGGGCACCGGGTGGCCACCCACTACGGCTTCTACAACACGGTGGCCGGCATCGGCGTCGCCACGGGGAATTTCGCGGTGGGCCGGCTGCTCGACCTCGGGTCGGCCTGGGCCTGGACCGGGCTCGCCTTCACGGGGGCGGCGGGCGCGGTGGCCGTGCGACGGCTCGAGTGGGACCGCGGCACCGCCGGTAGGTACCGGCTTTGGGGACGTCCGCGCCGTACCTCGTCCACGGATACACGGTTGTGAACGCAATCTTCCAAGCGTCGTCCTGACCTCGGCCTCCGCTGGCGAGACCCAAGCGCACGCCAGCGTCCATCGCCGGCGGAGGCCTCCACCACGAGTACGTTCATGTCGCCGTTCTCGACGACCTCCTCGGTTCGCAGAAGCACTCAACGACGGTACGAGCGTCGCCGGATGATGGCCGTGCGACCTCCCGCGAATGGAGGCCCCATGACCGGTCGCCAGATGTGGATCCATGGTGGGACGGCGCCGGCGACTGCCGTACTCGTACTGGTGGTGACGCTCCGGCTCGGGGGCGGCGGCCCGCAACCGCAGATCGCGCGACTGCCCTCGCCGGGTCCGGTGCCACCCCGCCCGGCACCCTCGGCGGAGCCGGACACGACCTCGACGCCTGCATCGGCCGGCTGGCCACGCTGCCGCGCGGTTCATGGCCGATGCGCCCGGTCCTGGCCGTTGCCCTGACGGTGGTGAGCGCCCCGCTCAGCCTGTTCCTGCTCCCGCTGTGAAAGTCACAGCAGCACGGTGGCCAGGCCGAGCAGGCCGCAAATACCAAGGATGCGGAGCATCGGCCATTTCAGGACGAAGGTCATGAGCAGCGCGGCCACGGTGATCACGAGGGCGGCGGGGCTGATCGTGCCCGTCTCGGGGAGCTGGATGCTGAACGGGCCCCAGTCCCAGGGGACGGTGCGGGAGAACAGGGTGTGCTCGGCGAAGTAGAGGGCCAGGTTGGCGATGACGCCGACGACGGCGGCGGTGATACCCGTCAGGGCGGCGCTGATGGCGGTGTTGTGACGCAGCCGCTCGACGTAGGGGGCGCCGAGGAAGATGAACAGGAAACACGGCACGAACGTGACCCAGGTGGTCAGCAGGGCGCCGAGCAGCGCGCCCGCCCACGGGGTAAGCGCACCGGGATCGCGGTAGGCGCCGAGGAAGGCGACGAACTGCACGACCATGATGAGCGGCCCAGGCGTGGTCTCGGCCAGGGCCAGGCCGCGGACCATCTCGCCGGGCGTGAGCCAGGCGTAGGTCTCCACGGCGCGCTGGGCGACGAAGGCGAGCACCGCGTACGCCCCGCCGAAGGTGACCAGGGCGGTGCCGGAGAAGAACAGGCCCTGGGTGGTGAAGACGCTGTCGGTGCCGAGCAGCAGCGCGACCGCGGCTACCGGCAGCCACCAGGCGACCAACCCCACAGCCAGGATCTTGCCTGCGGAGCGAAGGCTGGGCTGTGCGTGATGCAGGGCGTCGTCGGGGATCAACGGGGCCGGCCCGCCATCCCCGCCGTGCCCGTTGCCCTTTGCGAGAGCGTGCGGGGCCACCTTGGACACCGTCCAGCCGATGAGGGCGGCGACGGCGATCACGATCGGGAACGGCACGCCGAACAGCGCCAGCGCGAGGAAGGCGGCCACCGCGACGGCGACGAACACCGGATGCGTCAGCGAGCGCTTGGCGACCCGGATGACGGCCTGGGCGACGATGGCCAGCACCGCCGGAGCGATCCCGGCGAACAGCGCGGTCACCACGGTGGTGTCCTGCCACAGGACGTAGACGACCGACAGCGCCAGCAGCGCGAGCATGCCGGGCAGGACGAACAGGGTGCCGGCGACCAGCCCGCCCCGGGTGCCGTTGAGCAGCCAGCCCACGTAGATGGCCAACTGCTGCGCCTCCGGGCCGGGGAGCAGCATGCAGTAATTCAGCGCGTGGTTGAAGCGCTGCTGGCCGATCCAGCGTTTCTCCTCCACCAGGCTGCGCTGCATGACGGCGATCTGCCCGGCCGGACCACCGAAGGTCTGCAACGAGATCAGGAACCAGGCTCGTACGGCCTGCCGGAAGGGGATCACGTCTTCGGTTGTCTGCTGGGTCATGGCGACCTCCGTGGTCGGGGACAGGGGGTGTCGTCACGCTTCTCGTCCGGCAGCCGGACCGGCTGGAACAGCCGCCAAAGCGCCAGGACGAGGCCGATCACGAGGCTCCCCGCAACGGTCCTCGTCGGCAGCAGCCCGTCGAGACTCAGGATGCCGCCCAGTTGGACGGCGGCCACGCCGCACCCCAAATCACGCACGGCCCCGTTCATGCCGGTTCTCGCCCCAGCAGCAGGCCGCGCCGGTAGAACTCGTACAGGCCGTCGAAGACCGCCCCGGCGATCTCCAGCACGCGCTGGTCGTCGCAGGTCATCGACAGGCCGCGCAGGATCGCGTCGAGCCCGGGCGCTTCGGGGGCGTCAAAGCGCTCGTCGTCGATGTCGGCCTCGTGGACGATCTCGGCGATCTTCCACAGCACCGGATCGGCCAGCTCGTAGCGGTGCAGGATCGTCTCGAACGAGCAGTCTCCGCCGTGATGGGACAGCTCCACGCCGCGCATGTCGAAGGGCGTGGCGTCCTCGGGCACCTCGGCAGGGTCGCCGACGAACACGAATTCCGCGTCGGGGTCGAGATGGCGGCGGATCAGCCAGGCGCAGGCCGCCCGGTCGATGTGCACCCCGCGACGGGTTGCCCACTTCACCGCGACTCCTCCTTCACGGCGGCGCTCTCCTTCGCCAGGATTCGTACGGCGAGGCGCGCCTCGTCCCGCTCATCCGGCGGAAAGTAGTCGCGGCGGCCGATCCGCCGCAGCTCGGCCTGCAACCGCTTGACCGCCCTGGCCCGCTCCCCCGGCCGGGCCTGCGCCGCGCTGTGCGCCTGCGCGATCACCGCCTGATATTCGTCCGCCCTCGCCCGGCGCATCTCCGCCGCGATCGCCTGCTCCTGCCCCTGACTGCCAGGCGCGGCCAGCCAGAGCGTCGACGTGCCGCCCATCTCGCCGATCTCCTCGGCAATCCACTCCAGTTGCTCACGCGTACGCGCGTCGGCGGGCAGCGCGACCAGCCCATCGCCGAGCCGCGCCACGCCTAGCCGGTCGAGCTTGCGCCAGATCGTGATCCGCAGCGTGGACGGCTGCCTGGGTATCCGGTACGCCAGCAGCACCCACTGCCCAATCGCCCCCGTCACGGCCAACCTCGCTCGCTTGCCATCAGAGTATTGAAACCATAGATACTGTAACCATGGTTACACTCCATTTGGGAAGTCCTGCCTGAGACAGGCCTCCTGGGAGGATCGGACCGAATCTTGGCGTCAGCCACCGCCCGAGATCTGAAACGCGCACTTCGGACCGCTGATCACCGCGTTCGCGGTAGGGCTTCGAAGCGGGCACGTCCTTTCCGCACGGCGGTGAGGCCGGGAGTGCAGGCGGTACTGACCCAGGCCTGACGGGTGCGGCCCCACCTCGCCAGAACTGTCGGGACAAAGCCGTCAGGCCGTGAGGTAGTGAGCGCGGCGCAGCACGAAAGGCACCACCAGGAACGCCACGCCCGCAGCCAGGAAAGCGCCCGCCCCGACGGCGCCGACGGCCCCGGCGGCCCGCGCGGCCAGAGGTGGGACGGCGGGCTGTGCCAGACCCCACGATCCCTGGAAGGCGAACCAGCGCGGCCGATCGGACTCCGGCGCGGCATCGGCGACGACTGACTTCCAGCGGCCGAGCAGCACGCTGTTGACCGCGGTGCAGGCCAGGTAGACGGCAATGGTGAGCGGCGGGCTGCTGGTCAGAGCCATGACCAGCGCCAACGCTCCCAGCAGCACCGTGCCGCCGCCGAGGATGACCCCGTGCGCGCGTCCAGCCAGCAACCGCCGGGTCGCCCACAAGGCCAGCGGAGCCATCACGGCCGCACCCGCCAGCGTCAGACCGGGCACCCACGCGGCCACGCCGCGCTCCAACAGCGCCAGCGGCAGGTACATCATCACCGCCAGGGAGCCGACCGCGAACGCGGTGCCTGCCACGGTCAACCGCAGAAGCACAGCCGGTGGACGCCATCGCTCAGCCGCTCCGGCGCGGCGCGCGCCCGCGCCCGTCCTCTTCGCGGGGCAGGAACGCCATCGCCACGGCGGCCGCCGCCAGGCAGGTGAGCGCGTCAGCGGCCACCAGCCAGCGCACTCCCAGCGGTAGCAACACTGCGGCCAGCAGCCCTGCGACCGCTCCGGCTGCCGACAAACCCACGCCCATCACCGCATACGTCGTATGGCGCTGCTCGCCCGAACTCGCCCGCGCCAGCAGTTCCTGGGCCGCCGGCTCATACAGCTCGAAGGCCAAGTCCGACCAGTGCGATCGCGATCAGGACCTGTGCCGGACCGTGTGCCAGCGCCAACCCGATCAGCGCCGCGCCGGTCGCGGCCAGCCCGGCGGCCAGCACGCCGCGGGGCGAGCAGCGATCCAGCAGGAACGCCCCAGCCCAGCGCGAGGCCAACGCCGTCACCCCGAACAGGGCCAGCGCCGCCGCGACCAGATCCGGCCAAGGCCGCTCCTGGTGGGCGAGCACGACGGCGTGGTGATCGGCCCCGGCCGGACCATCGGGGGCGTTGACGGTGGCCGCCGAGCGCCGCCCCCACTGCTCAATGAACCAGGCAGCGATCCGATCGCCGGCACGGCTGTTCCGCCGTTCCTCAACCACGTCATCGCAGTCGAAGATCCAGATGGCCCGCTTCGACGCGAGCGGGGACGACCCCGTCCGTGATCAGCGTGGTTCCATCTCCACGACCGCACCCAGCGCTGCTTGAGCCTGTGGTCGTGGGGGGAGATCAGCTTTCTGTACGGGTGGCGCGTCGCCAGGCGGCGTTGCGCAGCAGGCGCAGCCCGTTGAGGCCGACGATGACGGTGGAGCCCTCGTGCCCGGCCACGCCCAGCGGCAACGGCAGGTCGCCGAACAGGTCCCACGCCACCAGCACGGTGATGAAGGTGGCGGCGATGACGAGGTTGGCCACCACCAGGCGGCGGGCCCGGCGAGCCAGGGCGATCACGGCCGGGATGGTGGCCAGCTCGTCGCGGGTGATGACCGCGTCTGCGGTGTCCAGGGCCAGGTCGGATCCGCCGCGGCCCATCGCGATGCCGACGTGCGCGGACGCGAGCGCGGGGGCGTCGTTGACGCCATCGCCGACCAGGGCCACCTTCCGACCGGCGGCTTGCAGATCGTGCACCGCGCTCACCTTGTCGGCAGGCAGCAGGTCCGCGCGGACCTCGCTGATGTGCGCATGCGCGGCGAGCCGGGCCGCCGCACGGGCGTTGTCTCCGGTCAGCAGCACCGGTGCGAGGCCGGTCAACGCCTTCAGGCGATCCACCGTCTCGGCGGCGCCAGGCCGCATCCGGTCGGCCAGGGCGAGCACTCCGACCACCGCACTGTCCACCCGCACCACCACGGCTGTCTGCCCGCCGTCCTGCAGGCCGGCCACCATTTCAACTGCGCTGCGGTCGCTACCGTCGAGCAGATAGGCCGGACTGGCGACCTCGACCACGCTGCCGTGGATCCGGGCACGCACGCCGCGCCCGGGCTCGGAGCTGAAATCGTCCGCGGCCTCCAGCGCCACTCCGCTCTCGCGGGCGGCCTGCACCACGGCGCGGCCCAGCGGATGCTCCGACCCCTGCTCGGCCGCGGCCGCCTGCGCCAGCAGCCGATCTTCCGACAGCCCGGCACCGGCGAGCACGTGCACGCCCGTCAGCTGCGGGCGACCCTCGGTCAGCGTGCCGGTCTTGTCGAAGGCCACCTGATCGGCGGTGCCGAGCTGTTCCATCGCCACAGCAGATTTCACCAGCACGCCGTGCCGTCCGGCGGTGGCGATGGCGGCCAGCAGCGGCGGCATGGTGGCCAGCACCACCGCGCACGGCGAGGCCACGATCATGAACGTCATCGCGCGCAGCAGACTGTCCTGCACGGTCACGCCCCACACCAGCGGCAACGCGAACAGCACGAGGGTGGCGGCGACCATCACGACGGAGTAGCGCCGCTCGATCTTCTCGATGAACAGCTGGGTGCGCGCCTTGGTGGCGCTGGCCTGCTCTACCATGGCCACGATCCGGGCGATCACCGTCTCGCCGGAAGGCCGCGTCACCTGCACCCGCAACACGCCGGTGCCGTTCAGCGTGCCGGCGAACACCTCATCGCCGGCCTGCTTGTCCACCGGCAGGCTTTCACCGGTGATGGACGCCTGGTCGACGGCGCCGGCACCAGCCAGCACCTGCCCGTCCGCGCCGATGCGTTCCCCCGGCCGGACCAGCATCACGTCGCCGACCTGCAGGGCCGCGGCCTCGACCACCTCCTCGGCGCCCTCGGCGTCCAGCCGGGCGGCCTGCTCGGGCGCCAAGTCCAGCAGGCTCCGCACCGAGTCCTCGGTGCGCTTGGTGGCCAGCGCCTCCAGCGCGCCGGAAGTGGCGAAGATGACGATCAGCAAAGCGCCGTCGAAGACCTGCCCGATCGCAGCCGCCCCGATCGCCGCGACGACCATCAGCAGGTCCACATCCAGTGTCCGCTCGCGCAGCGCCTTGAGACCCGCCAGACCGGGCTCCCACCCACCGGCCGCATAGCACCCCAGATACAGGGCCCACCACAGCCACGATGGTGCCCCGGCCAACTGGCTGACGCCGCCGACGGCGAACAACACGGTCGCGGCAGCCGCCCAGCGCACCTCCGGCAGCGACCACATCCCGGACCACCGCGACGAGACGGCCCTGGCAGATGTGGTGACCTGGCCGGTGGCTGGAGCTCTCAGTTCTGCTGTCACCACGTCATCGTATATGCGTACTCACGCAGATACGCAAACAGGCAGATACAGGGTAGGCTGAGGCCATGCACACGTCGCTGCCGGACTTCGACATGCCGAATGAAGAACAGGTGCACCTGGCCGCCGAGTCGTTCCGGCTACTGTCCGACCCCACCCGCATCAAAATCCTTTGGGCGTTGCTGCAGGGCGAGTCCAACGTCGCCTGTCTGGCCGAACTCGCCGACGCCGCACCCACCGCGGTCAGCCAGCACCTGGCCAAACTCCGCCTGGCCGGCCTGGTGAAGGGCCGCCGCGAGGGCACCTTCGTCTACTACAGCGCCGCCGACGAACACGTGCGCCGCCTGCTGACCCAGGGCCTGTACCACGCCGACCACATCGACAGCGATGATGTGGATCATTCCTCCGGCATCGCCACTCCCGCGGCCGACTGTAACCGCTGACGGCCCGAACTTCTCTGGCCGGCCACGCCAGGTGGCGGCCAGGTCGGAGTGTGAGTTGCCCGCCACGGTGCGCCGGGCTTGCTCGCGCGATGGCAAAGGACAGGAGTGCCTTCGGTCAGACACGGGCTCCTGGCTTGCGGGGAATGAACCTGCTGGCGGGACAAACGTATGTATGTATGCACGTGACAACGGTTCGGGTGCCGGCCGACGGCGGGAGCTACCGGCCGCGCCGGTAGACGCCGCCCAGAGCGGGTCGTAAGCCATGCTGCGACTCGACGTCCCCAACAAGGGTGAGCTCACTGACCGCGCCCAGCTGATGCTGGCGGAGGCCGGCTACGGCCGGCGAAGGGACAGCAAGGAACTGCTGGTCGTCGATCCAGACAACGCCTGCGAGCTGTTCTTCCTGCGTCCACGAGACATTGCCGTCTATGTCGGTGAGGGCATGCTGGATGCCGGGATCACCGGCCGCGACATGCTCGTCGACTCCGGGGCGCGGGCTGAGGAGATCACGGGGCTCGGTTTCGGTCGTTCAGCCCTGTACTTCGCCGCCCCGCCGGGCTGCTGCCGCACCGCAGAGGACCTGAACGGCCTTCGCGTGGCCACCTCCTATGCGGGGCTGGTCGAGAAGCACCTGGCCGACATCGGGGTCGATGCCCGAATCATCAAGCTGGACGGTTCGGTCGAGACCGCGATCCGGCTGGACGTCGCCGACGCAGTGGCCGACGTCGTCGAGAGCGGGACTCGTCTTCGCGAGGTCGGGCTGGAGGCCATCGGTCCGCCTGTCCTGCGGTCGGAGGCGGTGCTGATCAAGCGGCTCGGGGCACCTGCGGAGAACGGGCTACGGCAGCTCATCGGGCGGCTCAGCGGTGTCCAGGTCGCGCGTGACTTCGTGACCATGGACTACGACATCGCCCATGAGCGTGTCGGGGAAGCGATCGCGATCACGTCCGGCATGGAGGCGCCCACCGTGTCGGAGCTGAGCAGGGACGGCTGGGTGGCGGTCAGTGTCATGGTCCCCCGCGAGGGCCACCAGCGGATCATGGACCGGCTGTGGGAGGCCGGTGCCCACGCCATCCTGGTCACCGACATCTACGTCTGCCGCATCTGAGCAGAATCACCGGCTCACATGGGCGTTTCAACCGAGAAGCCGTACGGGAGTTCCAGGCGATGCCGGCCCAGGAGTTCGGGGTCGGCGAGGATCGCGGCCGTCGGGCCGTCCGCGACGATGGTCCCGCCGGACAGGATGAGGGACCGCTCACACAGTTCGAGGGCGTACGGCAGGTCGTGGGTGACCATGAGGATGGTGACATCGAGCCCGCGCAGGATGTCGGCCAGTTCCCGGCGCGCGGCCGGGTCCAGGTTCGACGAGGGCTCGTCGAGCACCAGGATCTCAGGTTCCATGGCCAGCACGGTCGCGACGGCGACGCGGCGGCGCTGGCCGCCGGACAGATGGTGCGGTGGCCGCTCGATCATGTTGAGCATCCCGACCCGCTCCAGCGCCTCGCAGATCCGCCGTTCCAGCTCTTCGCCTCGGATGCCGAGGTTGGCGGGGCCGAAGGCGACGTCCTCGCGGACCGTCGGCATGAACAGCTGGTCGTCGGGATCCTGGAAGACCAGGCCGACGCGGCGCCGGATCTCCTTGAGGTTGTCGCGGGCTACGGGCAGCCTGCCGACGGAGACCGTGCCCAGGCTGGGCGTGAGGATGCCGTTGAGGTGCATGACCAGGGTGGTCTTGCCTGCGCCGTTGGGGCCTAGCAGCGCGACCCGTTCTCCCCGGTCGATCGACAGGTCCACGCCGAACAGGGCCTGGGTGCCGTCGGGGTAGGCGTACATCAGCCCTTCGACCAGCAGAGAGTTCACAACAGTCCTCCGATGAGTATCGTGATCGCGGCGGCGGGCAGGGTGGCGGCCAGCGCCCACTCCGAGGCGGAGCCGCGCACGTCGTGGATGATGGGCATGGTTCCGGTGTAGCCGCGGCTGAGCATGGCCAGGTGCACGCGTTCGCCGCGCTCGTAGGAGCGGATGAACAGGGCTCCCGCCGAACGTGCCACGACGGGCAGGTGCCGGATGTCGCGTGCCACGAACGCGCGGGACTCCCGCGCTATGCGCATCCGGCGCATCTCGTCGAGGATCACTTCGACGTAGCGCAGCATGAAGGAGGCGATCTGGACCAGCAGCTGCGGAAGCCGCAGCCGCTGTGCGCCGAGCAGCAGGGTCCTCGGCTCGGTGGTGGCGGCCAGCAGGATGGAGGCGATCACACCGAGGGTCGCCTTGGCCACGATGTTCCACGCGTCGAGCAACCCGTCGGCGCTCATCGACAGGCCGAGGACGGTCATGCGCTCCCCCTCGGACAGGAACGGCAGTGCGACCGCGAAGATCACGAACGGCACCTCGACGACCATCCGCCGCAACAGCATCCTCAAGGGGATGCGAGCCGCCACAGCCACCGCGCCGAGCAGCAAGAAGTAGAGGGCGAACGCCCAGAACCGTTCCCGATCGGTGGCCACGACGATCAGGACGAACGCGATCAGCGACAGGAGCTTGCACTGCGGCGGGAGCCGGTGCACGGGCGTGTCGGCATGGAGATACAGGTGGTGGCTGCGTCCGGCGGCCATGGAGTCACGATTCCGGGGTCAGTGGCTCGGCGATGGTCGCGGCGCCCGACCGGCGGCGGGCCCTGCGTCGCAGCGACCAAGTCACAACGGCGCCCACCCCCAGCGAGATCCCCACCCCAATCGCGCCGGCCAGTCCTACGGACAACCGTTCGTCACCGACACCCTTGACGCCGTAGTCGGCGAACACCGAGTCACCCAGCGGATTGTCCTGAGCCTGAGACAGGAATCCGTAGTCGGCTGCCACCCGCTCAAGGCCGTCAGGGTTCGCCGAGGCGTAGAAACTCACCAGTCCCGCGAGCACGACGGCGGCGGCGACTCCGCCGAGGAGAAACGGCCGAAGCCGCGGAGCCGCGCGATGGCCTCCCTCCGCCTGCCGAGCCTGAACCAGTTCACCGGAGGCGGTACGCAGCATCGAGGGCCTGACCAGGCTGCGCGCGCCGTAGACCAGGTCGGGCCGCACGGCCAGCACGGTACTGACGGTCAACGCCGTGATCGCGCCTTCACCCAGGCCGATGACCACGTGCACTCCACCCATGGCCGCGGCGACCGTGACGGGATCGATCGAGGAGGTCCCGCCGATGGCGTACAGCCCCGTGAACGCCAGGGCGGACATCGGGACCGACACCATGGCTCCGACGAAGGATGCGATGACGACGCCGGTACGGTTGCGTGGCGCCAGCTTGCCGACTCCGCGGAAGATCCCGTATCCAGTCAGGACGGTCACCAGCCCCATCAGGCAGATGTTGACACCCAGGGCCGTCAGTCCTCCGTCTGCGAAGAACAAGGCCTGCACCGTGACCACCACGGCGATGCACAGGACTCCTGTATATGGTCCGACGAGGATCGCTGCCAGAGCGCCTCCCAGCAGGTGGCCGCTTGTTCCGGCACCGACGGGAAAGTTCAGCATCTGGACGGCGAAGACGAAGGCGGCCACCAGCCCGGCCAGCGGAGCCATCCGGTCGTCCAGTTCATCTCTCGCCCTGCGCAGGGAGTAGGCGACGCCACTGGCAGCCACGGCGCCCGCGGCAAGAGACATCGGAACGGTGAAGAAGCCGTCAGGTACGTGCACGAGATCCTCCGGGATTGCTTCCCAAGCGATTGGCTTCGCAACGGTCACTCGTCGCCGCCGTAGCGGCGCTGGTTTCGGGCCGAGCTCACCGGGGGGCAGTGATCACCGGAACTGTGGAGGGTCAGCGCCGCTGGCGGGCCGACCCGTAAAGATGTATGCACTCGCGAATATGTCATCCATGCGATGGCCGCGAACCCGTTTCACGGCCGACCACGCCGAATCCGAGTGTCGGCTTGGGAGTGTCTTTGACGATCGACGCGGCACCCACCGGTCAGAGCGGCCTGTCGATGCGTCTGGGGCCCGGCGGGATCACTCGTGCCGCGGGATCCTCAACACCTCATGATCGGCATGGTGAACCGCCTCGGCGATCAGCGCTCGAATGTGGGAGTCGCGGGCACGGTAGAGAACCCGCCTCCCCTCCCGGCGACAGGCCACCAGCCCAGCCAGCCGCAGCTTGGCCAGATGCTGGGACACGGCAGGCCGTGCCGCTCCCACCACCGTGACGAGGTTGCCCACGTCGTGCTCACCGTGAGCCAGGGCCCACAGCAAGCGCAATCTGGTGGCGTCGGAGAGCATCCGAAACGCCGCGACCGCGACCTCCACCTGCGCGTCGGTCGGCGGAGCGTCGGTCGGCGGGCCGCCGTTGTGCTGTTGCATGGTCAACGCACCTAACATGTGCTTGCGTGCGCATACGAATACATATCAGAGGGATAACCGTACTGTCACCCGTGCTCCATGACAGGACGAGGAGCAGCAGATGAGCGCGCACAGCCGCCCGGAACCCTCCCACGAGCAAGACCACGGCCACGGACACGGACATGGCCACGGACATGGCCACGGATCCCCCAGCCGCACCCTAGGGGAACGGCTCCGTCATGTCGTGACGCCACACAGTCACGACGCGGCAGCCGAACCGATCGCGCACTGGAGACCAGCCGCCGTGGCGATCTCCTTCGCCGTGCTCACCGTCACCGCTCTCGGCCAAGTAGCGATCTTCATGATGTCGGGGTCGGTGGCCCTGCTCGGTGACACCTGCACAACTTCGCCGATGCCCTGACCGCGGTGCCGCTGGCGATCGCCTTCACGGTGGGTCGGCGGATGGCTTCGCGCCGGTTCACCTACGGATACGGACAAGCCGAGGACTTGGCCGGCATCATCATCGTGCTGATCGCCGCCGCCTCGGCGGGACTGGCCGGATACGAGGCCGTCAAGCGCCTGATCAACCCCCAAGACGTGGAGGCGCTCGGCTGGGTCGCCGCCGTGGGAGTGATCGGCTTCCTGGTGGCCCGCTACCGGATCAGAGTCGGCCGCGAGATCGGCTCCGCGGCGCTGGTCGCCGACGGCCTGCACGCCCGTACCGACGGCTTCACGTAACTGGCCGTGCTGCTGGGAGCAGCCGGATGCCGGCTGGCGTACGCCGACCCCGATCATCGGCCTGCTCATCACCGTCGCGATCCTCTACGTGCTGCGCGACGCCGCCCGCGAGGTCTACCACCGGCTGATGGACGCCGTCGACCCCGCACTGATCGTCAAGGCCGAGCGGATCGTCGCCGAAACCCCCGGCGTTCGAGGCGTCCGCTCTCTGCGGATGCGCTGGATCGGCTACTCCCTTCGCGCCGAGGTCGACATCGTGGTAGGCCATGAGCTCTCCCCGATCGAGGCGCACGCCGTATCAGTGGAGGCCGAGCATCGGCTCATCCACGACCTGCCGCGCCCGCAAGCCGCCACAGTGCACGCCGACCCCGACGGACCGGCAGGCACCGACCACCACGCCGTCCTGGTCGGCCACCGATCGCCGCGACGCCTTCGACCACTCCGTGCGCTGCAGCCGCCGGGCGCCGCCGCGGCTCTACGATGTGGTCATGAGCATGAGCGCGGCCCACGCAGATGCGCTGACCTCCCAGCAGAGGGGCAAGCGGTTCGAAGTCGCCGCGTCCGTTCTGGCCCTCCTCGCCGATCGCACACGATTGGCGCTGCTGAACCAGCTGAGTCTCGGCGAAGCCGATGTCACCACCCTTACCGAGGCCATCGGGGCCTCTCGTCCCTCTGTCAGCCAGCACCTGGCCAAGCTCCGGCTCGCCGGCCTGGTGGCCGCCCGCAAGGACGGGCGTCACGTCGTGTACTCCCTCCACCATGGCCACCTCCGCCGACTGGTCGAAGAGTCGCTGAACGTCGCCGACCACCGGATCGGGTCACTGCCGCCGCACGACTGAGCGGCACCTCAACGCCATGGCCGAAGGGGCACGACGTCGAGATCGTCAGCGTGGTGCGACGCCGCGACGAACCGCAGTTCCCCACCGACCAGGGCGTCGCGCTGTCCACGCTTGGCGGACCAGCGTGTCGGCATTGCGGCCCGACTCCTTGGCGCGCAAGGTGTGGCAGCGCGCCGGCGGTAAAATCGTCCCGTACGGTGAGTTCGCCGCCTGGTACTTCACCGAACGGGTCGAGGCGGCGGTCATCGACTACGTCTCCGATCTGCGCGACGCCATCCTGGTCACCACCCGCCCGGCGCTCAACCTGATCTCGGCTCGCCGCGGTTCCTCCAGCGTGATCGGCGTCGCCCAGGAGCACGTGAACCTGGCCTCCTACCGCGAGGCGGTACGCGAGCAAATCATCCGCACGCGGCCGTCGGACGAGGCCGATCATGGGGCCGATACGGACGCACGGTCGGTGCCCGCCCACTCACCCCCATCACGCTAGGCCGTGAAGGAGCACACCGCCCCCGTCCGGCGTGGTCCAGCGGGGGCGGCGTCATGATCGGGCGGTGCCGGGCAGTGGTGAGCGGTCCCGAGGCCTTCGCCCTTGTCAGGTGGTTGAGACTTCAGTGGTCGTCGTCTGCGTGGGCTCCGTGGTCGTCGTCTGCGTGGGCTCCGGTGAGCGGGCTGAGGATCTTGCCGCCTGGATTCTGAGTGCTGCTGTGAGCTGTGTTGTGCTGGACGTCAGATGAGGCGGGGTTGGCGAAGGCGAGTAGGCCACCTGCCATGACGGCGATGATGAACGGCCAGGTGATGTGACGCATGATGATCGAGTTTCCTTTCGTGACTGATGTGGTCAAGAAGATGGTTCCGCGCTAGGAGAGTTACTGACAGTAGCAATATCGATACTTAGAGCTACCGAAGGATCCCGATCGGCCATTCGCACGAGACCGCGTGGGCGCACGGCCGATCCTCGGCCCAGCCTCCCCGTCGCGCTCGAGCCCATGAAATGACGTGCTTGCGGGACGAGCCCCGACCAACCGGTTCGGACAGACGGTCGCCCTCGGCGGCGCGATCGCGCAGAGGCGACCAGGCACAACGACGCCTCCCTCATCGTGGTCACGCACGACCCGAACGTGGCCGGCTGGTGCGACCGCACGGTCTCCGCGACGGGCAACTCCTGGCGGGCGTCGGCGGGGTGCGCGCGTGAGCCTCGACCTGGCCTGGCGGCTGCTCAAGGGCATGCGCCTTCGGCGGCTTGGCGAAGGTGCGGTTGGCCGCGTCCCCAGACGGCGCCCAGCTGGAAGGGGCGATTCCAGCTTGCTTTGTTGCAGTTCTCGATGGGCGGATGAGCCGAGACGAGGCGGACCGGTGGGCAGCCCACTGGTCTCTCGATGATGATCTCGTCTGGGACGACGTGGAGTGGTGGGCGTTGAGTCGCTTGTACGGGATTGATCTGGCCCACGGGCCCAATGGGGACTTTCTGCATAGCGACGAGCAGGTGCGCCAGTGGCTTGAGGAACTACGGCATCGTCGCGCTGCCTGACGTGTCTTCCGGTCGCTGCGTCGGACAGCACGCCGCCGGTGCCCGCCTATGAGAGATCCTCAACAGGGCGAACGTTGCCTGATGCGGCACTGATTACTGGTAGCGGGAAGCGTAGAGAGACGCTCGGCGAGGGTTTCCCAGCCGAGCGTCTCTCTGGGTCGGGCGTTGAGTTCAGCGGCGACGGCGACGGCGGCGCGAACGTCCAGCAGCGTCATCCGGGTACACAGGATCAGGCGCCGACGGGCTTATCATGCCAAAATAGTACAAAACGGACATGGTGTTCTCCGTGGCATTCCTAGCGTCAACAGGGACGGATATTAGCCCCCACTCTCCATGGCTAAAACACACCAAATGCCCCGACCCTGCCCGCTCAGAGGACCGCTGACCTGGATTTTTACCAACCGTGCCCATACCGCGTAGCTCCCCAGGCGGCCACTGCCGCGAGCTGGGCCAGCACTCGGCCATGTCCCCTCGCGGTGCGCGAGTCCCCGCACGAGTCCCAGAATCCCCATGCACACCAAAGCGCCCCGACCCCTGGAAGAAAGGCCCTGTGGCGCTCGGAGCAGTTCGAACTGGTGCCGGACGTCGAGGTGGTTGGTGGGCTCGTCGAGCACCAGGACGGGTGCCTGCTGGGCGAGGGCGCGGGCGCGCAGCACGCGCTGTTTCTCGCCGCCGGAGAGGGTGGTGTAGTGGCGGTGGGCGAGATGGGCGACTCCGGCGTGGGTGAGGGCGTCGGCGACGATTGTGGTGTCCTCGGCGGTGTCGGGGGCGAAGGGGCGCTTGTGCGGGGTGCGTCCCATCGCGGCCATCTCCCAGGCTGTGACGTCGAAGTCGGAGCGGGTCTCCTGGGGGAGCGCGGCGACCAGTTGGGCGGCTCGGCGCGGGGTGAGCCGCCACAGGTCCTCGCCGTCGACGGTGATGGTCCCCTGGGCGAGGGGAAGGTGCCGGTACACGGCCCGCAACAGGGTGCTCTTGCCGCTGCCGTTCGGGCCGATGATCCCGACGCGCCGACCGGACGGCGCGGTGAGGTCGACGCCGGTGATGATCGGGGTTCCGGCGATGGTGACGTGCACGTCGTGCAGGTTCAGGGTCGTCATGGGTCAGAGTCCGGTGGTGTCGCGGGCGCGGGTGTGCACGAGCCAGAGGAACAGCGGGGCGCCGATGACGCTGGTGACGACCCCGACCGGCAGTTCCTGCGGGTGCAGGGCGGTGCGGGCGGCGATGTCGACGAGGACGAGGAAGCCGGCGCCGGCGAGGGTCGCCACGGGGAGCAGGCGACGGTGGTCGCTGCCGACGAGCAGCCGGGCGGCGTGCGGGATGATCAGGCCGATGAAGCCCATGCCCCCGGCGAGGGCGACCATCACCCCGGTGAGCAGGGCGATGAGCAGGAACAGGTGACGGCGCAGCCGGGCGGCGGGGATGCCGAGGCTGGCGGCGGGCTCGTCACCGAGCAGCAGGGTGTTGAGGGGTCTGGCCTGGGCGAGCAGGGCGATCATCGTCGCGGCGAGCACGGCGGCGGGCAGTCCGAGCGCGGCCCAGTTCGCCTCGGCGAGGCTGCCGAAGAGCCAGAACAGCACTGTGGCCGGCGCAGATCCGGTGGGCGCTGGCCGAGTTGAACGAGCAGGCCGTCAAGGCCCGCGAGAAGGGGCTGGCCGAGATCCCGCCCGAGCGGGCGCGGATCTACCTCGAATCCTTCCATCACGGGATCGCGGTCGGGCTGTCGCTGCATCCCCGCGCCCCTGGGCGGAAACAGTCCCCGGCCCGTAACCTGCTGGAACGCCTGCGGGACCGGGCTGATGAGGTGCTGTGCTTCGCCGACTTCCCCGGCTGGGTGCCGTTCACGAACAACACCGGGGAGCGCGCGCTGCGCCCGGTCAAGACGCAGGTGAAGATCTCCGGCTGTCGATGTGATCTCAACCGCCCGCAACTAGGCCGTCGAGGTAGTGGCGGAACTCCTCGGCCTCCGGCTCGCTAGATGGGAGCTTCCTGCGAACGCACGTAGCTGGTCGACCACGCGGTTGGAGCCGATACGGGCCACCAGTTCGGCGGCGCGGCGGGCGGTGTCCAGCGCTCCGTCGAGATTCTTGTGGCCAAGCTGCGCGTCGGCGATGGCGGCCATGCCGAGCGCGGTGTCGCGGACGTAGTCCTCGGTGCGCTCGACCATGCCCTCTTCCAGCATCTGCACGGCGGTGGCGGGCTGGCCGATTTCGACCAAGGCCATGCCCACCTCGATCGTGGTGGATGGGCGGCGCATCCAGTAGATCCAGGCGGGGTCTTCGTCGGGGTCGCGGTGTTCCCAGTGCAGATCGGCGCGTGAGAGCAGGCGGAGCGCCTGGTGGGATTCGCCGGCGACTGCGTGGGCGCGGACCTGCCAGGCGTCCAGCATGGCGTGCACGATGGGACGCGACAAGAACATCGGTGGCAACCCCATCAAGATCGCCGGCAGGACGTACGCGAAGGGCCTGGCGCCGCACGCGGCCTCCGAGGTCACCTATTACCTCGGCCGGTCCTGCACCCGGTTCACCACGGACGTCGGCATCGACGACGCCAGACGGGACAGAGCCGGTCACGGGTGTGACGCTCCAGCCGCGCTCCCCAGGGCTGGGTCGTACAGGGGGCTCCTGCCGAGGCGGCCGAGCTCTCGCCGGGCGCCATACTGGAGGGATCCTGGCAGGTCACGTCCTTCGCCGTGCCCGCGACCAGCGCCCTCGACGTGACCCTTCGCGCCGGGCGTGAACGACATGAGGTTCTTCAACGACACGGCCTACGGCCCGGACCTCGACCGCATCGTGATCGCCGCCACCAGCTGAAGGGGACGGCTCACCTGCGGCGCAGTCAGGAGGTGAAACTGGGGGCTTGACAGAGTCGGTCATCGGATTAGATCTTCTTATTCATCAGATGTATCTCTCCGTAAGCCCCCCACTCGGAGGAATTATGTCGGAAATAGCCGCGTCTCGACGCTCATTCCTCGGAGGTCTTGCCTTGGGGGGTGCCGCTGCCGCGCTCACCCCCGTGTCCCCCGCCGCCGCCTCCACCACTACCGATGCCACCGAGATGTTCGAGCGGACCGGGCTCCTGCCGATCCGTGATGAGATGCGCAGCGACGGCCAGTGGGCGACGTTCCTCAAGGGCCAGGACCTGGTGTGGGAGCGCATCCCCCGCCAGTGGGACGAGGGCCCGTTCCTCGGCAACGGCCTGCTGGCCTCCAGCATCTACGTCCCTCAGGGCCAGAACGGGGTCCGCTTCGACGTCCAGCACAGCGAGGTGCAGGATTACCGCCTCGACATCGACGCCAAGTACGGTCTGTGCCGCCTGCCCATCGGCTACCTGACGCTCCAGCCCAAGGGCACGATCACCGGTGTCGACTGGCGCCTGGACCTGTGGAACGCCGAGCTCACCGGCACCATCACCACGGACCTGGGCAAGATCGAATTCACCGCGTTCGTGCACGGCGACCGCGACGTCATGCTCATTCGCGTCAAGCCGGACCAGGCCGAGCGGGAGGCGTCCTGGGCGTTCACCCCGCTGCCGTCGATCAGCCCGCGTCAGGTCACCAACCCCGATCCCGATTACCAGCCGAACCCGCCCAGCACCCTGAGGAAGGACGGCGACGTCAACCTCTGCCTCCAGCCCCTGCTGGCCGGCGGTCACTACGTCACCGCCTACCAGGAGGTGACCAGGGACGACGAACGCTTCCTGTACGTGACCGTGGCGCACTCCCATCCGGAGGAAACGGCCGAGGCCCCGGCCGTAAAGGCGATCAGGAGCGCTCGGAGCAGGCGGCCGGGCCAGCTGGAGAAGACGCATCGCGCCTGGTGGCACGCGTTCTACCCCAAGAGCTTCGTCTCGCTGCCCGACCAGCGGCTGCAGAGCTTCTACTGGATCCAGCTCTACAAGATCGCCTCGGCCACCCGCGAGCATGCCCCCGTCATGGCCACCACCGGGCCGTGGCTGCAGCCCACCGGCTGGCCGAACATCTGGTGGAACCTCAACGTCCAGCTCGAATACTGGATGATCAACGGCTCCAACCACCTCGAACTCGACGCGCTCACCAGGACGCTGGACGAGAACCGGCAGGTCCTCATCGATCACGTGCCGGAGCAGTACCGGTCCGATTCGGCCGGCGTCTCGCGCAGCTCCGACATGTACGCCCGCGGCGCCCGGCTCGGCATCCCCGGCCAGGGCGAGCCCGAGCTCGGCAACCTCACCTGGGCCCTGCACAACGTCTGGTTGTCCTACCGGCACACCATGGACACCGATGTGCTGCGCGACGTCCTGTTCCCGCTGCTGCGCCGTTCGGTCAACTACTACCTGCACTTCCTCACGCCTGGCGCGGACGGCAGGCTGCACCTGCCCACCACCTTCTCACCCGAGTACGGCGGCGCTCCCGACTGCACCTTCGACCTGGCCCTGATCCGATGGGGTTGCCGGACGCTGCTGGAATCGGCGGACACGCTGAAGATCGACGACCCGCTCAAGGGCCGCTGGCGGCAGGTCCTCGACACGCTGGTGGACTATCAGGTCGACGAGAACGGCTACATGATCGGGGCCGGGGTCCCGTTCGCCAAGTCGCACCGCCACTATTCGCACCTGCTGCAGATCTACCCCCTCAACGAGATCACCTGGGAGCAGCCGGACAAGCGTGACCTCATCGAGAAGTCCTTGCAGCACTGGATCGGCTTCACCGGCGCGCTGCAGGGCTACAGCTTCACCGGCGCCGCCTCGATCGCCGCCCAGCAGGGCAAGGGCGACAACAGCCTGTACTACCTGCGCGAGTTGATGCAGCAGGGCTTCATCAAGCCCAACACCATGTACCGCGAGAGCGGGGGCCCCGTCATCGAGACGCCGTTGTCCGCCGCCCAGTCGCTGCACGACATGCTGGTGCAGAGCTGGGGTGGACTGATCCGGATATTTCCCGCCGCACCGGACGCCTGGCCCGATCTCACGGTGCACAACTTCCGCACCGAAGGCGCCTTCCTCGTCTCAGCCGTACGGCAGGCGGGCGCGACCCGCTGGGTCAGAGTACGCAGCCTGGCCGGGCAGCCGTGCAGGCTCCGGCACGGCATCGCCGGTCGCTGCACCGTGCTGGGCGCCCGCTGGAAGGAGCTCGACGACGGCGTCATCGAGCTGGACCTGCGCAAGGACCACGAGGCCCTGGTGTACGCCCACGGCGTCAAGGACTTCACCGTCGCCCCCGTCACGATCACCCAACCCGGCGAGCCGTGGGGCCTGCCGCCGATCCCGCCGCCCGGCCCCACCACGCCCGTCGACCTGTCGTCGCAGCTGGACAACGACGGCGTCTCCGGCCACGAAACCATGGCGGACGGCGACTACGACGGCGCCGGCTACACCTACCCGGCCGAGGAACTGCCGGCCCCGGGGGCGTACACCCTGCAGGGGTTGACCTTCGCCTTCCCGGCCTACGGGGACGGCGTCAAGAACAACGTGACCGCTCAAGGGCAGACGATCGACGTGCCTGCGGGCGGCTATGCCCGGCTCTGGCTGCTCGGTTCTGCCACCTTCGGGGACGTCTCGGGAACGTTGACCGCCACCTACGCGGACGGCTCGACGGAGCAGGTGCCGTTCACCATGCCGAACTGGACCGGCCAGCCGCCCGCGGGCGGGATCGAGGCCCTGAGGTGCACGCACCGGCACGGCCGCGCGGGCGCCAGCACGTCGAAGGTCGCGCTCTTCGCCGTGCCCGTCACCGTGGACCCGTCGAAGGAGCTGCGTTCCGTGACCCTGCCGACACTCACCCGGCCCCAGCTCCACCTGTTCGCGCTCTCCGTGGAAGGGCCGACCCGATGACCGGGCTCTCGCGCCGCGCGTTCGTCGCCGGCACCGGAGCCTCTGCCGTCGTCGCCACCTCCCCCGCCGCGTGGGCGCGTGCCGAACCGGAGGCGGCCGACGTGTACGGGAACGTCCTGCGTGACGCCGCCATGGTCTGGAAGCGGCTGCCCAGCGGGTGGCAGAACGGGCCGTTCCTGGGCAACGGGCTGCTCGGCGTGCACGTCTACAACAAGGGCGGCGAGGGGAACGTCCTGCGCTTCATGGTGAACCACTCCCTCGTACAGGACCAGCGCGGACAGTGGGAGGCGGCGATCGGATATTCCCGGCTGCCGATCGGCTACCTGACGCTGACCTTCGCGGGGACCATCACGGGCGTGGACTGGCGGCTGGACCTGGAGCGAGCCGAGCTGACCGGCACCGTCACAACCACACAGGGCGGCGTCCGGTTCAGCGCGCTCGTCCTCAACCAGCGCAGCGTGCTGCTGGTGTCCACGACGCCGAGCGCGGGAGAAGAAGGGGTGGCGTGGGGGTTCACGCCGCTGTCCTCCCATACGACCAGGACGATCCGGCTCCCAGCCGAGTACACCGGCAACCCCGCCCCCGTGGTGGCCGACGGGCACGTGGAACAGCCCATGCACGCCGGAGGCGGGTACACCACGGCCTGGCGCGAGGTGCGGAACGGGACTGATCGGGTGCTCGCGGCCACCGTCGCCTATGGATACCCCGACTCGACGGGTGCCGAAGAGGCGGTGCGGGCCGTGCGCCGGGTGCTCGACGGGAACCCGGAGGCGCAGGTAAAGGCACACCGGCTCTGGTGGCAGCGGTTCTACCGGCGCAGCCTGGTATCGGTCCCGGACAAGCTGCTGCAGCGGTTCTACTGGATCCAGCTCTACAAGATGGCCTCAGCCACCCGGGACGACGCCCCCGTGGTGACGGAATGGGGGCCGTGGTTCCCTGAGGCGGGCAACAGCTGGACCAACATCTGGTGGAACCTGAACGTCCAGGTCTCGTATCCGATGATCAACGCCTCGAACCATCCGGAGTTGGACGCGGTGACGACCACATTCCGGAAATATCGCGAAAATCTGGAGCTTAACGTGAATCCGGATTATCGCGATGGGAAGTCGTACGCGCTGTGCCACCCGGGCGACCGCATGCTCAGGCCGGGACCGCGATACGTCGGCGTGCCCGGCGTGAGCCCGAACGACCACACCGGCAACCTCACCTGGGGCATGCACAACGTGTGGCTCGCCTACCGCCACCACATGGACGACCGCGTGCTGCGCGACGTTCTGCACCCGATCCTCACCGGAGCGATCAACTACTACGACCGCTTCCTGGTCGAAGGCTCGGACGGGAAACTGCACCTGCCCGAGACCCGCTCCCCCGAGTACGCGAACGCCTCCGACGCCACCTACGACCTCTCGCTCATCCGCTGGGGCTGCCGCACCCTCCTCGACAACGTCGCCCGCCTGCGCCTCGACGACCCGCACGAGGCCAGGTGGCGGGAGATCCTCGCCCGGCTGGTGCCCTACCACCGCGACGAGCAAGGGGTGATGATCGGGGCGAACGTGCCACTGGCGGAGTCGCACCGCCACTACTCGCACCTGCTCTGGATGTACCCGCTGCAGGAGTCCCTCGACAGACCCAGCTTCGAGCACTGGGCGAGCATGCGCGAACGCTGGCACGGCTACAGCTTCGCGGCGGCCTCCTCCCTGGAGACACTGTTCGGCAACCCGGAGGAGGCCCTGTCCTACCTGCGCTTCTTCATCGACGGCAACGTCGTGGACAACTGCGCCATCACCCCCAACACCATGTACAGGGAGGGCAGCAACCTGGCCATCGAGAGCCCGCTGGCCGCCGCCCAGTCGCTGCTCGACATGCTGATCCAGAGCCACGGCGGCGTGGTCAAGGTCTTCCCCGCAGTCTCCGCCACGTGGGCCGACGCCTCGATCGAGGGCCTGCGCGCGCAGGGGGCGTTCCTGGTGGACGCCTCACGCAGCGGGGGGCGTACCGACTGGATCAAGATCCGCAGCGAGGCCGGCGAGCCGCTGCGGCTCCGGCACGGCATCACGGGTCCGATCGAGGTACGGGACGAGCACGGCAAACGCCTCCCCTACCGGGGCACGGACACGATCGAGATCCCGCTGCGTCGCGGCCGGACGGCGATCATCACCGGTCAAGGCCGCAAGCCGACCCCACCCCGGGACGTCCCCTCCAACGGCACGGCACCCGCCTGGGGCCTGCCGTAGCCGAGCGGAGGGCACGCCCGGCAGGTGCCTCACCGGACGGGCATCAAGCGGGGCCTCGGCAAGCGGCATGGCGGAGGTCGCCAGGACGATCAGTCCGACGTATACCGTCAGAAGCGCAAGAGCGCGAACCGCCTGCTCGTCCACGCCGATCCCCAAACCGGGGCCGATGGGAACGTGGGCGACGGTGATGACCTGATCCGTGGTGTAGGGGCTGGTGATGAACTGCCGGCCGATGAGGTCGACCGGCGTGTCCACGCCGAACGCCGCGAACAGGTGGAGCGAGGCGGCCAGCCCGACGTCGGACTCGGTGAGGCCGGAGCCCACGATCGCTAGACCGCAGTCCTCGGCGAGCTGGCACTGGCGCAGGGCCAGGGTCAGCCCGCCGCAGCGCTGCCCCTGGGCGACGGCGACATCGATGGCGTCGAGCCGGACGACCGTCGCCAGGTCGCTCGGGTGGCGCAGGCTCTCGTCCAGGGCCACCAGGATGGGATTGTGTGCCTAGGGCGCATGGTTGCTCGCGTGTACGCGATACGGCGCGGCATCTATCGCCACTTCCCGACACGACTGCGGGGAGAATTCCGGCCACAGCGATAGAAAACCGCACTCCGCGGCACTGAACGGCACTGAGGGAACCGACTCATAATCACCGCATCGCAGTTCGGCCAATGCGAACAGGAGACCACGATGCCTCATTCACTCGCCACTGAACCCGAAGGCGTCGTCGCGTCGCTGCGTGAGCGATTCAACTCTGGCAAGGTCAGCGCGATGATGACCTTGTACGAGCCCGAGGCCGTGTTCATCGCGAGGGACGGGCGAACCGTCACTGGTCATACCGAGATCGCTGCCGAACTCGAGCGCGATATCAGTCTCGGCCTGCCGCTGAAGGCCAAGGCGCGCCATGTGTTCGTTGCCGGGGATATCGCTCAGATCGTGCTGGACTGGTCGATTGATGGCACAGGTCCCGACGGCAAGCACGTGCACCTCGAAGGCTCGGCAAGCGATGTCGTGCGCCGCGGTGCCGATGGAATCTGGCGGTACCTGATCGACAATGCTCTTGGGACGGCGGTGCGACAGCCCGCCTGACACGTGTGCGCCACGGCAGTTCTCGGCGATGGACCCACTCTTCAGCGTGGCGTCGACGATCATCGCCGCGTGGTGAAACTGCCCATATCACGGAAGATCAGGTTTCCACGCTCAAGCCTCACGTGAACGGGCCGTCGGTTGGGTAATACCACGGCGCTTCATGTGGCCGGGATTTTGGACCTGTGCGCCCGAATTCTCCGGGAGAGACGGAATTCCATGTGCTGGTGGCGGCTCACAGACGACGGCGGTACCGCCATGGTGGTGCTGTCGATCGGATTCCAGCTGAAGGAACCAGCGCATCTTCTGGCCGGCGAGTTCGCGGTGCCGTCGCGCGATCGCGCGCGTGAACAGCGGCCCCTGTGCGGCAACCTCGGTCACCTCACCGAGAGCGAGCCGGACCCCGGGAAGCGTGCCCGGAATTGATAGCGTCACCAGCCGCGGATCGACCACCGCCGCCGCCTCCGGCAGCAACGGCAAGTAGAGGGCATAGTCCGTCCAGTTCACCAAGACGATCTCAAAACTGGCGGTCGCAGGACCGCCCGGAAGGAGTTGATCGTGCTCGCTCTAGTGGTGGACCACGACGTCCCGGCCGGGTTGCGGCTCGGCGAGACCACGGATCCAGTTCCCGCGTCCGACCAGGTGCTCATCGAGGTACGCGCGATCTTGAACCACGGCGAGCTGCGCGGCATCGCCAGTCAACCGGCGGGTTACGTACCGGGGTGGGACGCCGCGGGTGTGGTACGCACCCTGCGGCCGACGGCTCCGGGCCGCCCGCGGGCAGCCGGGTCGTCACGTTCGGACCGTCCGGTGCGTGGGCGCAGCTGCGGGCGCGAGCTAGAGGCAGACCCGTGGCCGAGCGGGACCGTATAGTCCATGCGGCGGCGGCTGTGATCAAACAGGGTAGCCTGAGGCCTGTGAGCAGGCCGGAGAACGCACAGCCGGGGCGGAGGCTGACGC
>NZ_JADOGI010000460.1 GCF_015645445.1 Nonomuraea cypriaca
GGGGTGGGCTGGAGTCAGCTTTGGGTGAGTTGGACGGCGAGCTGGGCGCGGGATCGGATGCCCAGTTTGAGGTAGATGTGCCCCAGGTGGTATTCGACCGTCTTCACGCTGAGGGCGAGCTCCCTGGCGATCTGGCGGTTGGTGAGCCCTCGTGCGGCGTGCTGGGCGATGGCGTACTCCTGTGTGGTGAGTGCCGGTTGCGCCGGGCCCTCCGTACGCGATGCGTGGCCGACGCCGCACGCCGCCAGCTCGCGGCTGCAACGTTCCACGTACGGGCGGGCGCGTAACTCGACGAGTGCGGCGTGGGCGCGTTCGAGATGGTCGGCGGCGAGGGCCCGCTTGCCCTGGCGGCGCAGGAACGCACCGTAGTCCAGCTCCGCCAGCCCCAGCGGGAACGGCGTGCCTAGAACGTCGAGCAACTCCAGCGAACGCTCGTACGCCGCCTTCGCCCGCTCCGGCTCGCGTCGCGCGGCATGGAGGTTGCCCCGCGCCCTGGACGCCGCCGCGAGCCGCGACGGACGTCCAGCACCCCGCTTCTCACTACGGCGGAGCCTGAGGACGGCCTCATCAACCCGCCCGGCCATGACCAGCGCATCCACCAGCAGATCCTCCCAAGGCAGCGAACCACCCCCGACGGGCCAGAAAGCAAGCTCCGCTGACACGGAAAGGCCCTCAGCTGAGCCTCCGGGCGGGGGCACGCCGCACGCCTCGCGGGATGCGCTTGGGCCCAAGATGACGACAGCCTCGTGGTCTTCGTGGCCGACCGTGCCACAGACGATGGCGCCCTCGTGGGGTACGCCCTCGGCAGGTGCATGATCGGCCTGGCCAGAGGCGAGCGCCGGCTCGTGGCATGCGTGATCGGCCTGGCCAGAGGCGATGGCCGGCTCGTGGGGTACGCCCTTGGCGGGTGCGTGGTCGGCCGGACCAGGGACGATCACGGACTCGTGGGGTGCGTGGTCGGCCGGGGCGGAGGCGATGGCGGCCTCGTGGTCGCCGCGGGCGGTGGCGAGGTGTACGGCGGCTGCGGCGGCGTGCGCGCGGAGCAGGGCGCTCTCGGTCGCGCGAGCCGACCGCAGGCGGATCTCCGCGGCCTCCCACTCGCCGCGCCCTGCCAGTACGAGCACCGCGATGGCATGGCAGAGCGGGGCCAGCAGCGTGTGCCCCGCATCCACGGCCAGAGCATCGGCCGCGTCGCAGTGGGCCAGGGCGCTGTCCCAGGCACCACGGCGGTATTCGGCCTCGGCGAGCGCGGCGTAGGCCAGCAGGCGCGTGCGCAGCGGCAGGGGGGTCACGGCCGCGAGGAGGCCGTCGAGGTCGCGTACCGCGCCGTCGAGGTCGTCCAGCCAGATCCGCAGCCTCGCCCGGCCAAGCAGCGCCTCCAGTTCATCCCCCGACGCGGACGCGGGCGCAGGCAGCCGCCCCAACCCCGACAACACGTCGGCCACATACAGCGAGAGGCAGCGGGTGAGGTCGAAGGTGGTGGGGTGCGGGGACTGGGCATGGGCGCGGGCGCTCCATTCGGCGGAGCCTGGGCCGTCCCCGTCGAGGAGGCGCAGGAGAGCGGTCTGGGCGGCGGCCTTGCCCGCCAGCGTGGCGTCCGGCGCGTGGTGCCAGGCATCCTCGAGAAGGGCGGCCGCCTCGTGCGTGCGGCCCGCCTCCAGCTTGAGCAGCGCCAGCACGTACGCCCGCCACGCCGATGCCGGCAGTGCCGACACCTGGGCGAGCAGGGCACTCGGGTGGGCGTCGCCCATGATGATCCGGGCTTCTGCGGCCTCCAGGACGAGCCGGTGGCGTTCATGGGCGGTCGGGGCCAGCCGGGTGGCCGCGGCCAGGTGGGCGACCGCCTCGGCCCATGCTCCTTGCGACGCCCGGCGGCGACCGAGCCCTGCCAGTTCGGCGGCCAGCTCGCGGTCGGGACCGACGGCGCCGAGGCCACGGTGCCACAGCGCGACGGCCGGGTCCTGGGCGAGCGTGGCGGCCCTGAGGTGCAGGGCGGCGCGCCGAGACGGGCCCAGGTACTCCTGGTACACGGCCGCGCGCACCAGCGGGCACGGGAACGACAGCTCGCCCGTGCTGATCTCCTCCCGCAGGAGCCCGGCGGCCATCGCCTGCTCCAGTGCGCCCAGCGGGTCGTCCACCCGCGCGACGTCGGCGGCGGCGTACAGCGGGGACCGCTCGCCGAGTACGGCGGCCGCCGCCACGAGGTCGCTGCCCGCCTGCCCACACGCGGCCAGGTCGGCCAGCACCCGGACGGTCAGTGAGGCCGGCGCCGGGAGCGGTACGCCGAGGTCTTCCAGTGCCTCACCGCTGAGCTGGGTGAGCAGGGAGCGGATGTGGAGGGGGTTGCCCCCGGTGTGCCGCCGGAACCGCAGCGCCGCCCGCCTGGTCGGCCGATGCCCGGTCAGGCGCGCGCACAACTCCGCGACCGCGCCCGCGTCCAGCCCAGGCACTGGAACGTGTACGGTGCCGTCCGCGTGGAACAGGCGCCGGAACCGGGCCGGCAACCCAGGATCCGCGACGTCTCGTACGACCATGAGGACGACCAGCCGGGTGTCTCGCAACCGGCGCAGAGCGAACGAGATCGCGTCCAGGGACGGATGGTCGGCCCACTGAACATCGTCCAGAATCATCACCGGCCGCCCACCCACCCGCTCAACC
>NZ_JADOGI010000461.1 GCF_015645445.1 Nonomuraea cypriaca
ACCTTTCCGCCGGTCCGCTCCGCCCGGCGGACCTCCGTCCCATGCCCCTCGATCACCCGCCCGACGGAGCCGTGCGCACGACCGCGGCCGGCCGGTTCCTGACCTCTCCCATGCGCAGGGGCGAGCCGCTGACGGACGCCCGGCTGCTCCACTCGTTCCCGTTGCCGCCGGGGATGGTGGCGACTCCCGTACGCATCTCCGACCCGGCGGCGGCGAGACTCCTCGCCGCGGGCTCCACCATCGACGTCCTGGCGGCCTGGGAAGAGGGCACCCCCGCCCGTACGATCGCGGAGGACACCAGGGTCGTCACCATCCCGCCGGCGAAGCCGTCGGACGAGGACCACGGCACCCTGGTCGTGCTCGCGACCACCACCACCCAAGCGGCCGAACTGGCGGCCGCGCAGACGGGCGGCCACCTCTCGATCACCATCCAACCCTTAGGATGATCACTCCACTACGCTTCCCTGATGAACGGATTCAAGAAGTTCCTCATGCAGGGGAACGTCATCGACCTGGCCGTCGCGGTCGTCATCGGAGCCGCGTTCAACGCGATCGTGCAGTCGTTCGTCGCCGACCTGCTCACCCCGCTGATCTCGGCGTTCGGCGGCCTCCCCGACTTCTCCTCGCTGAAGGTCACCATCGGCCAGGCCAACTTCATGTACGGCAACTTCATCAACGCCGTCATCTCGTTCCTGATGGTCGCCGGGGTGGTCTATTTCCTGGTCGTGAAGCCGTACACGCATCTCAGGGGGCGTAACGCGGCCAAGGTGGAGTCGACCACCCGCGAGTGCCCGGAGTGCCTGTCAGAGATCCGCAGGGCCGCGTCCCGCTGCGCCTTCTGCAGCACCGAGGTGGTCGCCGTCTAGACGCTAGAGAAGCGAGTCGATCTTGGGATCGTACTCCCAGTGCCACGGCTCGAACGGGTTGCTGTAGGCCCAAGCGGGATGGAACCATCCGTACCGCTTGGAGTTCTTCTCCATCCACACGAACTCAGCGGACCCGGACCTGTCCACCCCGCCACACAGGTCGACAGCCAGTCCGAGCCCGTGGTTGCTACGCCCCGGCACGGCCGCGAACCCGGGCCGCCGATAATAGACGGACTGCTGCTCGGCCAGGCTCCGATAAGCATCGGTCACGCACATGGACTTCCCGAACTGCCGGCGATAAGCCTCATTCAGACTCACGAACGCGATGGTGGCATCGGCCCTCAGGCTGAACCCCTTCTGCTGCAACGGACAGAGCATGCCCTGGGGAATCAACCCGTTGGGATAGTTATCGGCCGTGCCCGCCCGCAGCGGATTGCATCCCAGCGCGTCGCGCCCCACCTTGTCGATCTTGATGCCCAACTTCACGAGCGCCGCGGTGAGCGACTTCACGATCTTGTCCGACCGCTGACGCAACGTGTCCACCTCGGCCGCCAATTGCGCCTCAGCCAGCAGGTTCCCGGCCCTGAGCTCCTGGGCCTCCGCCGCCAGCCGCTCACTCTCCTTGTACAGCGCACTCGTCTGCTCAACCGCCTGCTGCCGAACGGTCACCATCTGCGTCGCGTCGCTCATGGCCCGCAAGGTCTTCTCATCCGCACTGCCGGACAGGAACGGCACGATCCCATCGGCCACGATCGGCTGCTCGTACAGCAGTTCCGCCATCTGCGACACGGGTTGCCGCATCACCTCAAGGCGCTGCTCCAGCGTCTGCAGCGCGGTCAGCTTGGTCTTGAGCGCCTTCTCGGAGGCGGCGATGTCCGCCCGCCGCTTCTCGAGGGCCTTGGTGGCCTCCTCGAGCTCCTTGGCCGACAGCTCGGCCTCTTTGCGCAACTCGGTCAGGTTCGACGGATCCCGCCGCTCCTGCCCCCGCACCTGAACCTCCGCCCGAACGGGCGACGCGACGCGAGCCGCTTGGGCCGGCGCCACAACCTGGGCCGCGTGTCCGGGCGGCACAACGTGGGCCACCCGGGCGAGCGGCGCAACCTGGGCCTGCGCTTGAGCGGTTGGCACAAAAAGAGAAGCCATCGCCATGACAACCGCGATCAGACCCGCTGATCGAGGGGATGGCACGTTCGACTCCTCCGTATGCAAACTCGTTACCTGGGTCAGGCACGCACGTTACTACAGCCCCCTGAGTGTCCGGACCGAACTCCGGAGAGCTGTTATGAGACAAAAAACCCACTTTGTACGGCCAGCCCCCCACAACCAGCCACATCACAATTCGCCCCCTCCACCTGGAGCCCCCACATCCACATCACTCCAGGCCCGGACTCAGATCCCAGGTACCCAACTTTCCCGATCCCCCCGAACCGCCTCGTCCTCCCGATCCCTGCACAACTCCCACAACCAGGTCTCCTCCCACTCCCCCGGACACGCGACCTGAGGCTCCACGGGAGCCGGCGCATCGGTCTCCTCCACAGGAGGAACCTCCTTCGCCTCGACCCGCAACTCCACGACCTGCGGCTTCGCCACGGCCCGCACAGGCGCCGACACCCGGCCCTCGTACACGCGATCCGGATGATCCGGAGCAGGCACCAACACCGGCTCCAGCACCAACATCCCGCCAAGCCCGCCGCCACCGGTCACCTCCGCCAC
>NZ_JADOGI010000462.1 GCF_015645445.1 Nonomuraea cypriaca
ATTCGGGGGTGGCTGCGGCTCTGGGGCCGTACGTGGACGCGGTTCTGCACGTGGATGACCCGGATTTCGTTCATCCCGGTAACCCGTCCGCCGGTTCGGCGGCCCGTGCCCTCGATGACCCCGGCAAGGCCGCGACCGGGCCGGGTTCGGCGGGGCGCTGATGGCGGCCGCCGCGGCGATCACCCTGCTGAGCGCCTGGGGATGGCGGCGCGGCGAGTCGTGGGTCTGGTGGACGCTGGCGCTCGCCGCCGTCGCCGGGTTCGTGCCCCCCGTCGCCGCCCACCTGGCCATCGGGTACGTCGACCTCTGGCATCTCGCGCCCGTCCCGCTGGGGATGGCGCTGACCGCGACCGCGCTGACGCTCTCCCGCCCGTACCTTTGTGCCCGGTGATGGCCCGATGATGGACCGCATGGCCGACACCCGACAGCGCCTCATCGACGGCGCCATCGAGACGATCCGCGAGCGTGGCATCACCGGCACGTCCGCGCGTACGATCGCCGCCGCCGCAGGCGTCAACCAGGCGCTCGTCTTCTACCACTTCGGTAGCGTGCCCGAGCTGCTCAGGCAGGCGTGCCTGGCCGCCACCGAGGCGCGAGTGGCGCCGTTCCTGGCCCGCATGGACCAGGTCGGGAGCCTGCGCGAGCTGCTCGCCCTGGGCCGTGAGCTGCACGCCGAGGAGCGCGCTGCCGGTAACGTCACGGTGCTCGCGCAGTTCCTCGCGGGCGCGCAGGCCGACCCCGAGCTGGCCGCGGCCACCTCGGCCGCGCTCCACCTGTGGATCGACGCGCTCGAACGCACCCTGGACCGTCTGCTGGCCGGCTCGCCGGTCGCCGAGCTGACCGACACCCCGGGGCTGGCCCGCACGGTCGCCGCCGCGTTCATCGGGCTGGAGCTGTTCGAGGGCGTCGATCCCGAGGGCGGGCAGTCGGCGCTCGACGCCCTCGATCGCCTGGCGGTCCTGACCGAGGTGATCGACGATCTCGGCCCCATCGCCCTCCGGGCACTGCGCGCCAAACTCCGCAGATCCACCGCCTGAGCGTTCGATCAGGGGCCGCGGGAGGTCATGGGCAGTGGGTGGGTGGCTGTCCGAGGCGGGTGACGAGGCGGTCGAGCAGGGCCGGGTGGCCGGGCAGGGCGAAGTGGTCCACGCCGGGGTTGTCGGTGAGGGTGAAGCGGTGGCAGGGCATCGCCCGCCAGGCCAGGACGGCGTCGTTGGTGAGGTCCTCCTGGTTGCCGTCCCCATCGCGCCGCATCCAGTTCTGCGCGTCGGTGACCTGGCCGGTGGTCAGGTCCGCCAGCGGCGCCCCGACGGCAGTCGGCACGCCCGAGCCCTTCTCCGCGTACACGTCCACCCCGGGGAACGACGACGCGTCGGCGAAGCGGACGAACCCGATGTAGTGGCCGGCGATCTTCCTGACCGTCGGCAGGTTCGCGTCGGCGAGCAGGCGCGGGTGGTCGCGTGGGGTGTAGGAGCGGCCGGTCGAGGAGTTCCGGACGACGACCTCGCGGTCGTCGAAGATCTTCGGGTCGGCGGCGCTCATGTACGAGGAGGGGGCGCTCTGGAGCATGCGCGCGCTGCTCTCGGCGTTCTCCCTGGTCGTGGGATGGCTGAAATCCTGGACGTTCAGCCCGGTGAACAGCACCGGGTAGAGCAGGCCCTGCCCCGGCAGGTTGCCCGCGATCGGGGTGAAACCGTGGATGTGCTTGGCCCGCCACGCACGGCTCGTGTGGGTGAGCAGGTACTGCGCGTAAAGCGGCCCGTTGGCGTGGCCGACCAGGTGCACAGGACGGTTGCCGTTGCTGCGGTAGACGTCCTCGATGAGCTGGCGCGTGCGCTGGAGGAAGCCGCCCATGTCCGGAGTCAGCCGGAAGTCGTAGCCGGCGACCCGGATGTCCTTGCCGCGTACGTACCCGGCGGCCTCCAGACGGCGGTACATCGGCTCGTAGAACGGCGCGCTGTCGGTACGGCCGTACCCGACGATCCGGACGTCGACGCCGGGCTGCGCGGAGAAGCGCGCCGGCATCGGGAGCGACGGTGTGTCACGGTAGCGGAGGGTCATCAGCCGGTCCTGGCAGACCTGGCTGAACGTGGTGCTCGGCCGGTCGTTGCGGTACCAGCTCTCGAAGTGGCCCCACTGTGGGCACTCCGCGGTCACCCTCTGGTTGTTGACGGTCACCAGCATCTTGGTGAGGGCGTACGCGGGAAACAGCACGACCGGCGTCCTGGCCGACGGCGGCGTTTCCTGCGTCGCCGACGTGCCGGACATGCCCGGCGTGCCCGCCGCGCCCAGCGTGCTCGCGAGCAGTGCCGGCGGGACCAGCGCCGCGAGCGCGCCCCGAACCCAGCGTCTTCCCCCCATCCGCCAACCTCCCACGTGCCTGGTACCCGCACGGCGGATCCCGGTAACCGCGAGTGCGCAGGTCACGGCCATCCCGGCGGCCGGCCTGTCCCGCCACCTCGCCGAGGCTTCACGCCGTCGCCGGCCCGACACGGACATAGACCTCACCGCCCTGCCCCCAACAC
>NZ_JADOGI010000463.1 GCF_015645445.1 Nonomuraea cypriaca
GGCTTGGGGGTAGGGTTACAGGTCGGAAGAGGTGCCACACTTCGTGGCCCCCTCCGTGGCACCCCTGTGGCCCTTCCGTGGCCCCCATCGTGGCCCCCCTCTGGCACCTGTCCGTGGCACCCGTGGCCCCTCGTCTGGCACCGTGGCGGCAAGATCAAAAGTTGCTCGCGGTTGCAGCCCACGCGCAGCCGCGCGGAGCCATCCAGCTGGCAGCACAGACCAAGCCCTGAGACGGCCGCAGAGGCGCGAACTGACTTGACCTGATGTCATGCCATGCAGACAAAGTTGGTCTTGTTAGAGCGCCACTGAGAGCGCTCGGAGGGTGCCATGGAGGCCCGTTCCACGTTTTCGCAGGTGAAGGCTCTAGACGCTAGATCGCAGGTCAGGCGCCATCCAGGCCCCTAGGTGAGCCTCTAGACCTAGAGGGTGTTGGGTCTAGGTCTAGAGGCTCACCGCAGAGCCATCGGTGACAGTGGCGAGGTGCACGGGGGTCAAGCGGCTGGGTCGGCTCCCAAGGTGCCGCCAAGCTTCCGTAGCGCCTCGGTCGTAGCTTCGTCGGTCGCCTCGGTGTAGACCTCCATCGTGACCTTGATGTCGCTGTGTCGGAGAATCCGCATCGCGACGCGTGGATGTACATCAAGGGCCGCCAGCAGGGTTGCGCAGGTGCCGCGTGTTCCATGCACCGTGATTCGGCGAACGCCGGCCTGAGCTATGCGGTAGTCGAACCGCCGGTTGAAGTTCCTCGGCTCAATCGGTGTGCCGTATCGCGTGGTGAAGACGAGTCCTGTTTCCTGCCACTCTTCGGGGTGGGCGTCCCGATCTCCTGTTTGACGCTCCTTGCGGAGCTTCAGGGCCGTCAGGCATATCTCAGGCAAAGGGAGACCTGCCTCGGATGCCTCAGTCTTCACCTCTCTACGGAGGAGCTGACGCCGGACGCGTTGGAGTTGTTCTCCCACGAACAGCTCTTTGGTTTCGAGATTCACCAGATCCCAGGTGAGACCAAGCACCTCCCCTTTTCGGAGTCCGAGCACCAGAATGAGGACGTAGGCGGCGTATAGCCCATCCTGGTCAGCGAGGGCCTTCTCTAGGAATTGTCTCGCCTCTGCTACGCTCCACGGCTTGACCTTGCGCTTTTTGCGGGGGCGCGGGATGCGGAGACCGCTTGCCACATTCTTGGATATGAGTTCCTCGCTCATGGCGTAGGAGAGCGCGCTCCGAAGGACGGTAAGGGCGTCGCGTACGGTTCTCTCCGATGATGTCCGCTGGCAACACTGGCCAACCGCACAACACCGCTGCTTGGCTGCGGGTCGCCGGGCGTCCTTCCCTTGCGCGCAGCACTGGCATGCGGCGCGGGTCTTGTTAAGCCATATTCGGATGTCGCGAACACTAAGCTTATCGAGTCGCTTCTTTCCTAGCTCGGGGCGTACATATAGCCGCGTGAGCGTTTCGTAGGTGGCGATTGTGAGCGGAGCGAAATCCGGCTCCACAACCACCTCCTTTAGCCAGTAGGTAAGGAATTGATCGAGTGTGGGAACGGAGGTGGCTATGGAACCACGCCGTGCCTCGGTCTGGAGTTTGACGTACTTTTCGTGGACCTCTTCGCGAGTCTTGCCGTAGGCCCATTTCTTGGTTTTCTCACCGGTCGGTGCGGTAACCCAGACGTAGGCGGCCCAGCCGTTGCGGTAGGGGAATATGCTGCCTTCCCCGTTGGCGCGTTTGCGGCCTTTGCTCATCGTGGCCCCCAGTAGCGGAAGCGCGTTTCCGGGTGTCCGGCCACGGCCAGGCAGTCGCCAGCTTGTGTGAGGGCGTCCAATGCGGTGCTGATGGCGGGGTGGTTGACGATGGCGCCGAACAGGTCACACAGTTCGGTGTAGGTCAGGCCGCGGGCGCCGGCCTGCTTGAGGGCGTGACGAATTGCGTCACGAATTGAGCCGGGGTCGGTGAGGGGTCCGGCGTCGCTGGGAAGGGCGTCGATCCAGCGTTCGTACTCGCGGACGCTGATGCGGACCTGGCCGTCCGGGAAGCGCACGCCGATCGGTGCCTGGCCTTTGGCTTCCCATTCGCGCCAGTCGGCTTCGGGGACGTCGAGGTCGGCCAGGATTTCGGGGATGGTGAGCCAGTCGTAGGGGTCGCGGTCGTTGGAGGTGAACATCAGGCGGCCTCACTCTCTCGTTCGAGCAGGGCGATGTAGTCGCGGATGGCGGCGGCCGGGATGAGGCGGGCGCGGCCCTGGCGGACAGAGCGCAGGCGGCCGTCACGCATCTGGGCGAAGATGACCGTTCGGCCCATGCGGAGCATGCGCATGACGTCGGTGACGCGGTACAGCTGCAAGTCATCGATCTCGGGGGCCGTGGTGGTGGCCATGGTGGGCTGGTCTCCTCGGTGGGCGTGGGGGGTGGCGGGGTGGGGGCGGGTGGTCATGGTTCACCTCCGGGTGGGCGCGGGTGCGGTGTCGTCGGGCGGGTCGGTGCGGCGCC
>NZ_JADOGI010000464.1 GCF_015645445.1 Nonomuraea cypriaca
GTGGTGTGGAGTGTGGGGTGCTGAGAAGTGTGGCGGTGGTGGGGGGTGGGGGAGCGCCTGGGTACGAGTTGCCCAGCGTGGCGCTCGCCCTCCCCGAGCGCCTGGCGCTGCCGCTGCGCCTGGGCGACCCCGCCGTGGTCGGCCGGGTCGCCGAGGGCAGATTGCTGCTCGACCTGCGCTCCGTACCGCCCGATCAGGACGACGAGCTGGTGAGGGCGGTGCTCGCGTGTACGTGATCGCGACCGCCGGCCACGTGGATCACGGGAAGTCCACCCTGGTACGCGCGCTCACCGGCATCGAGCCCGACCGATGGGCCGAGGAACGCCGCCGCGGCATGACCATCGACCTCGGCTTCGCGTGGACGACGCTGCCGTCCGGGCGGCGGCTGGCGTTCGTGGACGTGCCCGGTCACGAGCGGTTCGTCACCAACATGCTGGCGGGGCTGGGACCGGTGCCGGCGGTGATGTTCGTGCTGGCCGCCGACCAGGGGTGGCAGGCGCAGTCGCAGGAGCACTGGGAGGCGATCGAGGCGCTCGGCGTGGACCGGGGACTGCTGGTGATCACGCGGTGCGACCTGCTTGATCCGGCGCTCGCGCTGGAGGAGGCGCGGGAGCGGGTCCCGTGGCCGGTCGTCATGGTGAGCGGCCGTACCGGGGAAGGGCTCGACGACCTCCGGCGCGGGCTCGATCGGCTGGTGTCTTCGTTGCCGCCGCCGGACGCCGGGGCTCCGGTACGGCTGTGGATCGACCGGTCCTTCACGATCAGGGGCGCGGGCACGGTGGTCACCGGCACGCTGGCCGCAGGCACACTGCGCACCGGTGACGTGCTCGTCCTGGACGGCGAGCGGGTGCGGGTGAAGGCGTTGCAGGTGACGGGCGAATCCGCCGACGAGGTGCCGGCCGCCGCCCGCGTCGCGGTGAACCTGCGCGGCGTCGACCGCGACCGGGTGGCCAGGGGCAAGACGTTGCTCACGCCCGGCGCCTGGCTGGAGACGGAGGCGGCCGACGTACGGCTGGACGGGGACGACCTGCCGCGCGAGGCCGTGCTGCACATCGGCTCGGCGTCGGTGCCCGCCCGCATCCGGCCCTTCGACGGTACCGGCCTGGCCAGGCTGGCCCTGTCCCGCTCGCTGCCCCTGCGCATCGGCGACCGGGCCCTGCTGCGGTGCTCGGGCCGGCCGATCGCGAGCGTCCTGGTGCTCGACGTACGGCCCCCCGCGCTACGCCGACGGGGCGCGGCCACCCGCCGCGCGGCCCAACTGGCCCCCTTCACGGAGTGGGTGCCCGACGGCGCGACCGTGGTCGGCTGGCGTGGGGTGGTGCGGCGGTCCGAGCTGGCCGCGACGGGTTGCGATCCGGGGGCGCTCGACGTGCCCGGCGCCGGTGACTGGCTGGTCGCCCCCGGGCGGTGGAAGGAGCTCGTGGATCAGCTCGGCGCGATCGTGGCGGAGCAACCGGGCATCCCGGTCGACGCGGCTCGCACCGCGCTCGGGCTGCCGGCGCGGGAGCTGGTCGAGGCGCTGGCCGAGGCGTGTCCGGCGGCGCGGGTCTCCGATGGGCGGATCGACGGGGCAGGCATCCCGGAAGGGGTCGTCAGAGCCGTCGAACGGTTGCGTTCCGAGCTGGCCCAGGCGCCGTACCTGGCGCTGGAGGCGGCGCGGTTGCCGGAGCTCGGGCTCACCAGGCAGGCGGTGGCGGTCGCGGCGCGCGCGGGGCTGGTGCTGCGCCTGGCCGACGGGGTCGTGTTGCTGCCAGGAGCCGATCATGCGGCGGCGCGGGTCCTGGCCGGGCTCCCGCAGCCGTTCACGGCGGGAGACGCCCGGATCGCGCTCGCCACCAACCGCCGCGTGGTGATCCCGCTGCTGGAACATCTGGACCGGCTGCGCCTCACCCGCCGTATCGACGACCGGCTACGCGTGGTCACGGAGGCGAACCATGACTGAGACGAGTGTGCGGAGCCGGGCCATGACGGAGACGAGCAGGCGGAGCCGAGCCACGACGGGACGAACGGAGGGGGTGTGTCATGAGTGAGGTGAGCGGGCGGGTCAAGGTCGGGATCGTGCTGCCCAGACCGCACGGCGATCCGGGGGAGTGGTTGTCCGATGCCGTGGCGTTCGAGGCGGCCGGGGCCGACGCCCTCTGGATGGAGCACGGGGCGGCGCCGTCGCTCGATCCGGTCACGCTGGCGGCCGCGCTCGCCGCGCTCACGTACCGCTCGCTCCTGGTCGTGGCCGCCGTGCCGGCGGCGAACGGGGCGCACGCGCTCGCCACGGCGGAGAAGCTGAGCCGTGGGCGGCTCGCGCTGATCACTGACGTGGAGGCAGAGCGCGACATCGGTGACGCCGGCGCGCAGCGCGACAGCGGTGACGGGGGTGCCGAGAGAGGCACTGATGCCGGTACGGAGCGCGGCACCGGGGAGGCCGGTGGGGAGGGGATGCGGACGGTAGTGCGGCTGGGGGA
>NZ_JADOGI010000465.1 GCF_015645445.1 Nonomuraea cypriaca
TCACGCTGTTGAGCTGGGACTTTACTGGTCCGAGCAGCGTCGCAGCCACCAAGCTCGAGCACGCAGGCACCACTTCAAGCGGCACCTGCGCCTACAGGTCCTACAGATCTAGCTATGTAGTACTAGGCGGACGCCTCGACCCTCGACGGCCCCTGGACGGGCAGGTGCGGCGCCGTGGTGTCGGTGTTCGGTCTCCAGCAGCTTCCCCGGCCGGAGCTCGCCGTCCGGTCGTGGCTGGCCGCGCTCGGCCCCGGGGGACGGCTGTCCGTCGTCTACTGGCCGGATGTCACCGAGCCGGACGGGCCGTTCGCACGCATCGCCGAGGTTGTCCGCCCCCATGTGCCCGCCGGCGACGACATCTGGGAGCACGAACTCGTGCCCGCGTTACGTGCGCGCGGCGCGGTCATCGAGCGCGACGAGCGGCCGGCCGATCTGATCACCCATCCGGACGCGGCCACCTTCTTCGACGCCTACACCCGCTCTGGACCGCTGCGCGCGCTGGCCGCCGCCCGCGGGGAGGCGTTCGTCGCCCGGCTGCGGCGGGACTTCCTCCGCCACGCACCGCACGGCCTGTGGAGCCACCGGCCCCGCGCCCACCACATCGTCGCCCGGCAGGCATCGGACAGCGCGGCCTCGTGACGACGCGGCGGGGGCGTCAGGCACCGCCGGGAGCGTCGTAGACCAGGGTGTACCGCCAGAACAGGCGGCGCCGGATCCGGGCGCCGGGCAGCTCCTGCGCGGCCGCGGCCCGGATGTCGGCCAGGGTCTCCTGGGGATCGGTGGTGGGCGCCGTCATGTGCGAGGGCGGCGCATCGGCGCGGGCCGGATGCCTGATCAGTCCCATGACCGGGTTGGCGAGCAGGGCCGGCAAGGCGGTGAGCAGGTCGGCGGGCCCGGCCTCCCGGTAACAGCCGACGACCACGAGGCGTCCGCCGGGGGCGAGACAGCCGCGCAGTTCTCGCAGGGTGGGCACCAGTGGGAGGTGGTGCAGGACGGCGACGAGGGTGATGGCGTCCCAGCGCCGCCGCGGTTCCCGCCCGGCGAAGTCGGTGTGGAGGATGGTGACCGCGGGATCGCCGGCGAAGCGCTGCGCCGCGGCGCGGGCGGTCGCGGGGTCGGGTTCGAGCCCGGTGACGGTGGCGCCGCGGCGGCGGAGGAGAGCGGCGAGGTTGCCGGTGCCGCACCCGACGTCGAGGACGTGGCGGGCCCCGGACGCGGCCACCCGGCCGGCGACCCAGCGGCCGTAGTGGTCGTTGTGGCTCCACGGGTGCCGCCGGTTGAAACGGTCGAGACGAGCCACCAACGTCATGCCGAACACCTTAGCGATCAGCACCGGTTGCGTACGCCGATCTCTTCTGCGTACATTGTTCGCATATTGGAACAACGTACGCAGAAGGGGCCGACGATGGCTTTCAACGCCGTTCACTGGCAGGCGCGGCTCGACGAGTTGTGCGCCGACAACCACGTCCCCGGCGCGTCCCTGGCCGTCCTGACCGGCGGGGACATCCACGAACTGGCCACCGGAGTCCTGCACCGGGGAACCGGCGTGGAGGTCACGACCGGCTCGGTGTTCCAGATCGGCTCGATCACCAAGGTCTACACCGCCACCCTGATCATGCAGCTCGTCGAATCGGGCGTGCTCGACCTCGACGCCCGGGTGGCGGACGTGCTGCCGGGCTTCGCCGTCGCCGACACCGGGGCGACCAGGACGGTGACGGTCCGGCAACTGCTCAGCCACACCAGCGGCATCAGCGGCGACTTCACCCTCGACACCGGCCGCGGCGACGACTGCCTGGCCCGCTACGTCGACGCCTGCGCCGCCGTGGGCCAGGACTTCCCGCCCGGCACGGCCGGCTCCTACAGCAGCACCGGATACACCATCCTGGGCCGCATCGTCGAGGTGCTGACCGGCCTGACCTGGGACGACGCCCTGCGCGAGCGCGTCTGCGCGCCGCTCGGCCTGACGAGCACGGTGACACTGCCCGAGGACGTGCTGCGTTTCCGCGCCGCGATGGGCCACCTGGGCGAGCCGCCGGTTCCCGCGCCGGTGTGGAACTCGCTGCCGCGCTCGGCGGGCCCGTACGGCGGCGTGCTCTGCGCCACCGCGGCCGACGTCGTGAGGCTCGCCCGCGCGCACCTGGACGGCGGCGTCGCGCCGGACGGCACCCGTGTGCTGGCGGCCGCGACGGCCGAGCGGATGCGGCGGCTCGAGGCCGGCGTCCCGGACAAGGGGACGGCCGGCTTCGAGGGGTGGGGCCTGGGCTGGACACTGTACGACTGGCACGGCGTCCCCGGCTTCGGCCACGACGGCGCCACCATCAGCCAGTACGGCTACCTGCGGGTGGCCCAGGAAGCCGGCGTGATCATCGCCCTGCTGGCCAACGGCGGCGGCACCCGCCAGGTCTACGCCGAGCTGTTCGGCGAACTGCTCGCCGAGCTGGCCGGAGTGCGCA
>NZ_JADOGI010000466.1 GCF_015645445.1 Nonomuraea cypriaca
GAACACGGCCGACCGGCCCCGTTCCCAGCTCTGGAGCTTTGGACATGCGTTCCCTCGCCATATTCGCCGGACTGGCGCTCTTCGGCGCGACGATCTTCACGATCCTCTCCTTCTCCGCGGCGCCCGCCTCACGGCCCGCCACGGTCACCCCCTTCACCGAGTCGCTGCAGGACCGGCTCAAGCGCCTGCCTGGCGATCACCGCGGCTGGGCCCAGCTCGCCTCCCAGTACGTCGACCAGGCCAGGATCACCGGCGACCCGTCGTACTACACGAAGGCTGAAGGCGCGCTCGCCACCGCCGCCCGGCTGGAGCCCGGCGACGACACGGTGCTCACCGGACAGGCGGCGCTGGCCGCCGGCCGCCACGAGTTCTCCGACGCGGTACGGCTGGCCGAACGGGCCATCAAGGCCAACCCCTACGGCGCGGCCGCCTACGGCGTGCTGGCCGACGCGCGCACGCAACTCGGCGACCTGCCAGGCGCGGAGCGGGCGGTGGTCACGATGATGGACCTGCGCCCTGGGGTGGCGGCGTTCGCCCGCGCCTCGTACGCGGCCGAGCTCCGGGGCGACCCGGACAAGGCCCGCGAATACCTCGAGTACGCCCACAGCGACGCCTGGACGCCGGCCGACCTCGCCTACGCCCGCTACTACCTGGGCGAGCTGGCGCTCCACGCCGGCGACCTGGCCACCGCGGGCGACTGGTACGCCAAGGCGCTGCAGGCGTACCCGGCCTATCCGCCGGCCCTCGCCGGCCAGGCCAGGACCGCCGCGCTGAGCGGCCGGCTGCCCGAGGCGCTCGCACTCTACGACCGGGTGGTCGAACGGCTCCCGCTCCCCCAGTACCTCATCGAGCAGGGCGAGACCCGGCTCAAGGCGGGACAGCCGGCCGACTGGACGCTGCTCAGGGCCCAGCGCCAGCTGTTCGAGGCGGCGGGCGTGCGCGACGACCTGACGTGGGCAGAGTTCGAGGCCGACCACGGCGACCCGGCACTGGCCGTGAAGCACGCCAGAGCCGAGTACGCCCGCAACCCCAACCTCGTCGCCGCCGACGCCCTGGCCTGGGCGCTGTTCAAGGCGGGCGAGCCGGAGGAGGCGCTGCCGTACGCGAAGCAGGCCACCTCGACCGGCTGGCGGAACCCGTTGCTGCGCTACCACCGGGCCAGGATCGAGCAGGCGCTCGGCCGGTCGGCGCGCGTGGCCCCCGGCTTCGACCCGGCACTTTCCGCACTGGCGAGGTTCTCATGAGACCGGTCCTGCTCGTCCTGCTGTCCTTTGTGCCCTCGCTGTGCGTGAGCGTCTTCCTGGGCGGCACCGCCCACGCGCGAACCGCGTCGGCCGTTCCCGCGCGGGTGCCCGCCACCGTGATCGCGCACCCGCTCGGCAACTTCACCGTCAACCACTACAACGGCCTGCGGATCACCGCCTCCGAGGTGCGCAACCTCGCCGTCGTGGACCTGGCCGAGCTGCCGACTCTGCAGGTCCAACCACAGGTCGACGCCACGTACGCGGCCCGCGGGTGCGCCGCGCTGGCCGCCGCCCAGCGGCTCACGGTGGCCGGCGCGGTGGTGCCTTGGCGGGTGGTGAGCTCCGGTTTCGCCTACCACCCCGGGCAGGGCGGCCTCCGGACCAGCCGCCTGACGTGCCGGCTCGTGGCCGCGGTCCACGCGTCGGGGGCCGTGGAGTTCGCCGACGGGTTCGAGCAGGACCGAATCGGCTGGCGCGAGATCACCGCCGTCGGCGACGGGGTCAGGCTGACCCGTTCGTCGGTGCCGGCGGTGAGCGTGAGCCGGGAGCTGGTGGCGTACCCGGACGATCTGCTGGCCGACCCGCTCGACCAGCGCAGTGCCACGTTCACCGTGGCGGGACCCTCCGCGCCCGGTGAGTCCGCCGCGCCCGGTGGCGCCCTTCCCGGCGGGATCGGGATCGGCGGGCCGATCGGTGACGCCCTGGCCGCGCTGGACCGGACGTTCACGGAGTTGGTGGGGTCGGACAGGCTGACGGTGCCGCTCGGGCTGCTGGCGGTCGGGCTGGCGGTGGTGCTGGGGGCCGGTCACGCGTTGATCCCCGGGCATGGGAAGACGATCATGGCCGCGTACCTGGCCGGGCGGCGCGGCCGCCCGCGCGACGCGGTGGTGGTGGGCGCGACGGTGACGGCCACGCACACGGCCGGGGTGCTGGTGGTGGGGTTGCTGCTGAGCGTGTTCACGACGCTGGCCGGGGAGTCGGTGCTGGCCTGGCTGGGGGTCGCCAGCGGCGCCCTGATCGCCGTCATCGGCCTCCGCCTCCTCATGAACGCCCGCCGCCCCTCCACGAACACCCACGCCCACGGCCACGAGCACGTTCAGAGGCACGAACACGAACACGAACACGAACACGGGCACGGGCACGGGCACGGGCACGGGCACGGGCATGGGGTCGGTGGGAACACGCGAGGCGGGCTGGTGGGGCTCGGGG
>NZ_JADOGI010000467.1 GCF_015645445.1 Nonomuraea cypriaca
CCCCTCCCCCACCGACCCGACCAACACCACGACCCCAGCCGGCACCGCGACCCTGGGCGGCACCACGGCGCCGGCCGACGCCACCACCCCGGGCGACACCGCCTGGATCGGGCCTGAGCACACGCGCGGCGGCGATGGCCGGGCGGGTTATGGGGGCCGGTTGGCTGGGATGGTCGCCCGGCGGCTGCTGCCCGATGGGGCCGGCGGTGATCCGGGGGCGCGGCTGGCGGCGGCGGTGCATGGGCGGGAGCCGCTCGCGCTCGCCGAGTTGGCGCCGCTGGTGAGCGAGGCGGCGCGGGACGGTGATCCGGCAGCGGTGGCCATCGTCGCCGAGGCGGCGTCCCGGCTGGCGAGAACCGCCGCCCAGGTACACGAACCCGGCCTGCCGATCGTGCTCGCCGGTGGCGTGCTCACGGCGGAAGGCCCCGTACGGGAGGCCGTACAGGGCCTTGTGGAGGGTGCGGTCACGGCGGGAGATCCGGCCGGGGCGGCGGCCTGGCTGGCCGCGCGTCCCTTCCTCGACCCGCACGAGCACAAGGCGTGCCATGCCCGCTTCACCGGCTTCACCGCCTTCGCCGGCTGAGAGGGGTCATCAGCATTTCAGGCCATTTGGCAGCCGGTAGGTGACTGGGCATCTTCACCGGAACTGTCCCGTCTTGTAATACGAAGGTGCGATCCAGCGATAGCTCATCAACATCATCACGCCGAGGTGAGCGATGGACTTACGCTACGTCCGGTACGCCATGGCGATCGCCCGCGCAGGCAGCCTTCGCCGGGCCGCCGCCGCGCTGCACATCGCGCAGCCCACGCTGTCCGAGCAGCTCAGGGCAATGGAGAAGGAGCTCGGCGTCGAGCTGTTCAGCCGTTCGTCGAGCGGCGTGCAGCTCACCGAGGCGGGCGAGGCGTTCCTGGCGCAGGCGACCGTCGCGCTGGACGCCTTCGAGCGCGCCGTGGCCGCCGCCAGGAGAAGCGGCCAGGCCGCGCGCCTGGGCGTGGCCGACGGGCTGGCGGACGTGGTGGCCCGCCTGCTCTCCCAGGTCCACACCATCCACCTGCGGGTGGCGCCCATGAGCACCGCCGAGCAGATCGTCTCCATCGTGGACGGCACGCTGCAGGCCGGCCTCGGGTACGCCCCCGGCTCCCTGCCCAGGGGCGTGGCCCGCATGCTCGTCCACCGCTTCCCCGTACGCGCGCTGCTCCACCGGGATCACCAGCTGGCCGGGCGCGAGGCGCTGTCGTTGTCGGACCTGGCGGGCGAGCCGCTGGTCATGCCGGAGTCCGACGCGGTGGCCGGGGCCCGCAGGTTCCTGGAGGGATTCGTCCGCCACGGCCTGCATCCCCGCCTCGGCCCGGCGGCGGCCACGCATGACCTGGCCGTCACCATGGTGGAGGCGGGCGCCGGATACACCCTCTGCGTCCACGAGGGCACGCCGGTGCCGGAGACCCTGAGCTTCGTCCCGATCAAGGAGGACGTGCCGCCGCTCGACGTCGTCTTCCTCTGGAACCGTCAGGCCGACGTGCAGGAGCTGGTCAGCGCGGCCCGACACGTGGCCCGCTCTGGATAGCGCTATTATCTAACGATGCGCATGTCCGAGCTCAGTGCCACGTCCGGTGTGGCCATCCCCACGATCAAGTACTACCTGCGCGAGGGCCTGCTGCACCAGGGCGCTCAACTGGCCGCGACCCGCGCCGGGTACGACGAGTCCCACCTGCGCAGGCTCCGCCTGATCCGGGCCCTGATCGAGGTGGGCAGGCTCCCGGTCGCCTCGATCAAGCAGGTCATCGCCGCCGTCGCGGACGAGTCCCTGCCCACCAGGGACGTGCTCGGCATCGTGCAGTACGCCCTGTCCCCCGCCGTCGAGCCGGAGCCCGGCGAGGACTGGCAGGCCGCCCGCGCTCAGGTCGACCGCCTCATCGACGACCTGGGCTGGGACGTCCGCACCGACGCCCCCACCCGCGCCGAGCTCACCCAGACCGTGGCCAGGATGCGCCGGCTCGGCATGGACGTCGGCCTGGAGCCGTACGCCGAGGCGGCCCAGAAACTGGCGGCCGAGGTCGAGATGGAGACCGTCGCGTTCGACGGGCCGCGCGACGCCGCCGTGGAGGCCCTGGTGCTCGGCACGGTCCTGTACGGGAAGGCGTTCGACGCGCTACGCCGCATGGCGCACGAGTCGGAGTCCGCCCGCCGCCTCCACCCGGAGTCCTAGCAGCCCCGTGAACGGGCGCGTTACGACGAAAGTCGGAATCGCCGATCGACGATCGGGTCGGGTCCTCGACGGGTGCAGGCGATGACATTGACGCCATGAAGAGACTCCTCGCAGCGGTGATGCTCACGCTGCCCTTCCTCATGACCGCGCCCGCCGCTGCCGTACCCGCACAGGCTCAGAAACCCGGG
>NZ_JADOGI010000468.1 GCF_015645445.1 Nonomuraea cypriaca
ACGTACTTAACGACTTCGGCCCGCAATTCGGGAGAGTAATGCCTCGGCTTCTTCGCCACTACCTTGCCTTCCGGGTGTCACGTAAACCCTACTTGGGTCCGTGTCCGGAAAGATCGGGGCACCCCACTGGAGAGCAAGCAGGCGCTCCGGTGGCTGGAAGGTGCCTCGCTCGACCTGACCGACCTGAACGAGACCAAGACGGTACGCCTGGCACTCGACGCCCTCGCCCTCCGCCTCGATGGCAAGGCGGCGAGCGCCAACACGATCCGCCGCAAGCGCGCCGTCCTCCACGCTGTTCTGGAGTACGCGGTAGAGCTGGAGGAACTGCCCGCCAACCCGGTGCACAAGGTCAGGTGGAAGCCGCCCAAGACCACGGAGACGGTGGATCCGCGGGTCGTGGTGAATCCGCGCCAGGCCGAAGCGCTGCTGACCGCCGTGGCCTCCGTAGGTGGGCGGGGTCGCGGGCGTCGCCTCCAAGCCATGTTCGCCTGCATGTACTACGCCGCCCTACGTCCCGGCGAGACCGTCGCGCTCAGAAGGCAGGACTGCCATCTTCCGGCAACCGGCTGGGGCCGCATCCTCGTCGATGTCTCCCGCCCAGAGGTCAACGTCCAGTGGACCGACACCGGCGACGCCCACGAGGAACGCGGGCTCAAGCACCGAGGCCGCGACGACGTCCGCCCGGTGCCCATCCCGCCCAAGCTGGTCCAGATTCTTCGGCAACACATCGAAGAGTTCGGCGTCGCCGAGGATGGCCGGCTGTTCCGCAGCGAACGCGGCAAGGTCGTGGCCTCGACCGCGTACACCGAGGTCTGGCAGGACGCCCGAACCCTGGCGCTCACCCCCGCCCAGGTCGCCTCTCCCCTGGCCCGCAGACCGTACGACCTGAGACACGCCGCCGTCTCCCTCTGGCTCAACGCGGGCGTACCAGCCCCCGACGTAGCCGAACGGGCCGGGCATGGCGTGGATGTGCTCCTCAGGGTCTACGCCAAGTGCCTCGATGGCCAACAGGAGATCGCCAACAAGCGAATTGAGGACGCCCTCGCCGCATGATCGCCCAGCACCATCCCGAAGGGTCCCGGAACGACACCGGGACCCTTCGCCGTTCCCCATACGTTCCCACGAGCGCCCGATCCGCAGATGTCCCGGATCAAGGCCTCCGACCAGGGGAAACGTCCCGTGATCCATTCCGGGCATATTCCGGGACCTGCGACAACGGGCCGCTCACGACGGCATCCGGCTGCACACCCCTGAAACGCAGAAGAGGCCCCGAAGGGCCTCTGAGCTGCTGTTACTGCTGGTGGCAGGTGCAAGGTTCGAACTTGCGTAGGCTGAGCCGACGGTTTTACAGTCCTGTCGCGATCAAGCGCTGACCTGGGTCTTTTCCCTTGCAATGGTGCAGTTGGCCGCGTATTGGCCGCGATCATGCTCATAGACGAACCTGAACAACTCCCTTCCTACGTGAAGCCGCTGCATCCGTGCAGGCATAGCCTGCGTGGCTATGTCGGTGAGTGCCATAGACGGGCTGTCCCGCTTGCCGTACCGCAGCTCAACGTCTCGCCATGCTGCAGTACGCGTGCGCCCGTGTCACAGCGCACCTTGATTCGTGACCGGTCTAGCGCATTTCGTGGCGGCCGGCGGGGTCCGGTGTTGATGATGTCGGTATGACAAGGCGTAGCTCGGTGTGGGTAGGCGCGGGATTGACGCTGGCCGCAGTGGCCGGACTCGGCGTGTACTTCGCGTCAGTGGGACTGGATAATGCCGACAAGCTGGGCAGCGTGATCGGGGCGCTGGTGGCTGTAGCGGGCCTATCGCTGACGGTTTACGGGCTGGTGGCGGCTTCGGGCGGTGGGAGGCGGCTGGTGCAGCAGACCGCCCGCGCTTCGGGCGGCCGGATCTCGCAGGTGGGCGGGGACCAGACTGGTGCAGCGTCATTGGGCAGGGATGCCGCCGCTGAGGTGCGCCAGCGTGCCCGGGCCTACAAGGACGGGGAAATTTCCCAGGTCGCGGGCGACCAGGCCCCGCCAGCGCAGCCATGACCGGCCGTCTGCGTCGAGGCGATGGAGTGTCGCAGGACGCCCGGGTCACGGACGGCGGCCAGATCACCCAGATCGCGGGCAACCAGATTACCCATCATCATCACTACCCGGCGGGCGGGGCGGCGGTGCCGAGGGCGCCACAACCGACGGTGGACCGAGTCCGGATCGGGGTGATCCCACAGCCTGCCGATTGCTTCCAGAACCGCCAGGTCGCCGAACAAGTGCAGGCGGCCGCTGGCACGGGCGAGACGGTCGTGCTGACCCAGGTGCTGGCGGGGATGGGCGGGGTGGGCAAGAC
>NZ_JADOGI010000469.1 GCF_015645445.1 Nonomuraea cypriaca
CAGCGAGGTAGGCCGTCAGGCGAGGTGTCAGCGTGCTGGTCCTTTTCCCGACGGCCCCCTCCCGAACCCGCCGTGCCCGCTTTCCGGGCAACGGGCTCTCCGGTGACTACTGCGTGATCGTCGATGCGGGCTGTCGCGCGTGGATGATGTCGTGGCAGTCGGCGCATACGACAAGGGTTTTTCGGCGCCGCGTTGCCATGGTCACCGCCCACGGCGGCTGTGGCCGTCCCGGTGTGGTGAGCTCGGCGAGCTTTCGGACATGGTGTGCTTGCACCTGACCGGGGCGCTGGCAAAGCTCACACCGCCCGGCCAGGAGCCGATCAATCAGCTCCTTGCGCCGGATGGTGCCCGGAACCGGCGTGCGGTCCACCAGGACCGCGTTTTTCTTCTTGTGTAGTGGCTGTCCACCGAACCGTGCGACCAAAGGGGTCCTGCCTTCGCGTTCGATACGGGCCTCGAAGCAGGTACGGATCCCGGCGGGGGTCTCGATCGTGGCCTTGTAGCGGGCCGCCATCTTCGACACCGTCGAGTCGTGCTTGCAGGCCAGTGTTTTCAGCAGTGCGGTCTCAGCGGCCCACCGCACCCGGCTCAGTCGGTAGACGTCGCCGGCCGGCAGGTAGTAGTTGACCAAGCCTCGGTACTCGGCTCCGAAGGTGTTGACGATGGTGTAGTCATCGTGGTTGACCAGTGGGGAGCGGTGCGTGGGTTTGCCGCGCTTGAGGTAGGGGAGGCATTTGGTCTTGATCACCGTCGGTGGCACTCGCAGTGCGATGCCGCCGTTGATCGACCGCTTGCCGTGGGTGGTCTTGCGGTCGGCGTGCCAGACGGTGATGTCGTAGCCGAGGAAGCGGGCCGCCCCGGTGCGGGCGTGGGTGATCAGTGTCTTGCCCGCCGACAGGTCCAGCTTGAGGTCGTCATGCAGGAACTGGGTCAGGCGGGCCTTGATCTGCTCGGCCTCGGCTTGGGGACCGGTGAATCCGAGGATCTGGTCGTCTGCGTAGCGGCAGTAGCGCAACCGCCGGTAGCCCGGATCGCGGGGATCGGCGCTGGGCAGGCGGCGCTGCTGCTTGCGCAGGCGGCGGAGTTCGGCACGGTCGCCGCGGTGGCGGGCCCGTGCCATCTGCCGCGAGACCTGGGTGTAGGCAGGGTTATGCGCCCTGCGCTTTCCTCGGGCGTATTCCGGTATAAGAACTGTTTCGACGAACTTGTCCAGCCGGTCCAGATAGATGTTGGACAAGATTGGGGATGCGCCTGCGCCTTGTGGGGCTCCACTGAACGTCGCGTTCCATATCCAATCCTCAAGGTATCCTGCCTGCAGCATCTGTTTGATGAGGCGCAGGAACCGGTTATCGTGAATGTTGTCCGCCAGGAGCGAGAGCATGACCTGATGGTTCAGGCTGCCGAAGCAGTCGGCGATATCCATTTCGATGAACCAGGTCGTTCCGGTCCAGGTTTCCGCTATCTCGCTGAGTGCGGTATGACAGCCCCGGCCGGGACGGAAACCATGAGATCGGTCGGAGAACTGCGGCTCGTAATACGCCTCTAAGAGCAGGCGGATGACTTCGCCGACGAGTTTGTCCGACCAGGATGGCAGTCCGAGTGGTCTTTTCTTCCCGTTCTGTTTCGGGATGTAGACACGTTTCACCGGTTGGAATCGGTAGCGCTCGTGGCGCAGCGCATCGATGATGCGCCCGATCTTGGCCACGGACATGCCGTCCACGGTCTCCCCGCTGGCCCCGGGGGTCATGGCTCCGTGGTTGGAGTACAGACGCCCGTAGGCCACAAGATACAGGTGCGGGTTGAACAGTTGTCGATACAGTTCGTCGCACGGCAGGCCACGCCTACCGCGATCACGCAGGACATTCAAAACCGTTTCAGCGTCTTGCATTGCGCATACCTCTCGGCTGTTAAATATCCAATCACCTGGCCCCCTTCGCCCTGTGGACGGGCTTACCGTCCTCCCTGGCAGGCCGTAACCCCTGCGACTACTACGAGGCCTCCGTCAAACCTTAGGGCTCGCGCCCCTTAGGCGATCCCATGTTCGTCCCTGCTGTACGTATCTAGCGTGACTTAGGCGCCCCACTCATCTCCTCGAATTCCCTCACTGGGAATCGCTCCACACCCCGGAGGATGCACCAACCTTGTAGTGATGCCGGTGCAGGGTGCGGCGCCGGTTACAAGTGCCGTTCCGGCGGACGTGCCCTTTCGTCGTCTGGAGATTAGGGTTCAGGCAATCAAGCTTTCGCCATATCACACGGGCCCCTCGACGCGCCGCTTCTGACACCTGAACACGACCGCCGATTTCCTGGCATGC